>JARLFZ010000056.1 GCA_031296305.1 Occallatibacter sp.
GAAATCTGCGCCCCATGCCAAATGACTTGGCAGTGACCTTCAGAACCGGCGCAGCCTGCTGGCGTTTATATTCGGAGCGCTCAATCAGGCGCACTGTTTGCCGCACAAGATCGAGCGGAAATCCGTGCTCGGCGGCGATTCGCTCCGGCGTCTCGTAACGCTCCACGTAGGCTTCGACGATGGGGTCGAGCACGTCGTAGGGCGGAAGCGAATCGGTGTCTACCTGGCCGGGGCGCAGTTCGGCAGAGGGCGGCTTGGTGAGGATGGCGGCGGGGATTTTTTCCTGGTCACGGTTGAGCCAGTCGCAAACCGCATAGACACGTGTCTTGACCAGATCGCCGATGACCGCAAGGGCGCCCACCATGTCGCCGTAAAGCGTGCAGTAGCCCACCGCCATCTCGGACTTGTTGCCGGTGGTGAGCACCAGGGCGCCGAACTTGTTGGAAAGCGCCATCAGGAGCGTGCCGCGAATGCGCGGCTGGATGTTCTCCTCGGTGATGTCTTCCTTCATGCCATGAAAGACGGGCTCCAGCGCCTGGGTGAACTCGGCAAAGAGCGAGCGGATCGAAATGGTTTCAAAGCGTATGCCGAGATTCGCGGCCAGGCGTTGGCTGTCGTCGATGGAGCCCGCGGAAGAATAGGGGCTGGGCATGCCGACGCAGATCACGTTCTCGGCGCCGAGGGCCTCGGTGGCGATGGCGGCCACCAGGGCGGAGTCGATGCCGCCACTCAAGCCCACTATGGCCTTGCTGAAGCCGCATTTGCGCACGTAATCGCGTGTGCCCAGCACCAGGGCGCGATAGGTAGCCTCAGTATCATCGTCTTCAGGAATCGGAATTGGCTCGGCGTGGAAGGGATCAACGAGAAGCAGATCCTCGGCGAACGAAGCGGCCTGTGCGATCAGCTCGCCGCGCCCGTTGAGCGCCAGGGAAGAGCCGTCAAAGATTAGGCTGTCGTTGCCACCCACTTGATTGCACATCAGCACCGGAATGTCGTCGCGCCGGGCCATGGCGGCCAGCATCTCGCGGCGGATGGTGCGCTTGGAGTGCCAGAACGGCGACGAGGAAAGGTTGATGTGCAGCGCGGGCTTCTGGCGCATCAACTCTTCCACGGGATCGACGGTGTAGAGGCGGCGCGGCCAGAAGTTCTTATCGTTCCACGCGTCTTCGCAGATGGTGATGGCAAGGCGAACGCCGTCCAGTTCGATCACCTTCTGAGATTCGGCTGGCGAAAAGTACCGCTGCTCGTCAAAGACGTCGTAGAACGGCAGGAGCCGCTTGTGCTGCTCGAGAAGCAGTTGGCCCTTGTCGAGGAGGACGGCCGCATTGAATGCCGGTTTGCCATCTTTGCCGTCCGTGGGAAGCGCGACGCCGGCGAGCACGGCAATCGGCAGTTCACGCGTTGCCGCGGCCAGTTCGTCCACGGCTGCTCGGCACCGCACCAGGAAGCTGGGTTTCTCAAGGAAGTCGGCGGGAGGATAGCCGCAGATGGCGAGCTCAGAGAAGACAGCAAGGCGCGCCCCCTGTTCCGCCGCGCGACGGCTGGCGGCAACGATCTTCTCGATATTCCCGGAAAAATCACCGACCGTAGGGTCGATTTGGGCCAGCGCAATCTTCACGATTCCAGTTTAAATCGCGAGGCACGCGGGCTGCGCCTTCCGGAGCGCAACACCGCCCTTGGGCGCTCCTCACTGGCCCCATCCGGTCGATCTATCCCCCTGATTCAAAATGGCCTGTGGAGCGCTTCCGCAGGAGCGAAGCAAGACGCATCCTGCCGAAGTATCCGGCCTCGCCCGATCCCTGCACTGACCGAAAACGCGACTGTCCTGTGACTCTGCCCCCCCAAAAGAGGGATTTTTTGCCTGTGCGTCACCACGTAAACTACAGTGACCCAAGGGCTGCCTTCGCGTAGTGCATTTCGCGACGCCGCGGGAGCCTGGGACGTTCGGCCGAAGGGCAGGAAGATTGCCGGGGGGATACCATCGAATCGCGAGTGCGACTGGGCGATCTATTAATCCGCGCAAAACTGATCACCGAGAAGGATGTTGCGGCGGCGCTGGAGCGGCTGAAGACGCTCGGGGGGCGCATGGGCGACCACCTTGTCGCCATCGGCGCCATCGACCAAGCGGTGTTGGATGGGTTTATCCACCGCATTCCGAAGGAACCCAAGGATATTGCAGCCTCCGGCATCGAGGAAACGGAACTGCTGGCCCTGTTCATGAAGGCGATTTATTCCTTCGGTCTGAGCACCATCGCTCAGTATGCGGAGGCAATCAAGCTGCCCATGCCGATCATGATCGACCTGACCCAACTTGCGATCGAGCGGCAGTTGCTGTACACGTTGGGATCGCGCAACTCCGAAAGTCCCATTGGCTTGACCTATGCGCTGACCGACGAAGGCCGGCGCTGGACGCAGGACGCGATGAGGCGCTCGGGCTACGTCGGGCCCGCCCCGGTGCCCCTGGCAGATTTTATTGAGCGCGTAAGTCTACAGAAACCGACCAACGAACGTATTACCGGGGAGCGAATCCTCAGCGCGCTGAGTGAACTCACACTGGCAGACAGTGTTGTGGAACAAACCGGGCCGGCATTGAATTCGGGTAGGGCCATCCTGCTTTACGGTCCGCCGGGCAACGGCAAGACCTCCGTCGCTCTCAGCTTCTCCAGTGTCTTCCAGGAGATGATCTACGTGCCCTACGCCATCATGGTGGAGGGCCAGATTATCCGCTTCTACGATCCCAGCGTGCATATTCCCATCAGCCCATTGGAGGGTGGCGAAGACGAAGGCCCATCTTTTATCCGGCATGAGACCTACGACATGCGCTGGGTGACATGCCGCAGGCCTTTCGTGATCACTGGCGGCGAACTGTCGCTGGAGATGCTCGAGCTGCGCTATGACAAAGAGGGCCGCTTCTACGAAGCTCCGTTGCACATGAAGGCATTGGGCGGGTGTTTCCTCATCGACGACTTCGGCCGGCAGCTGGTAAGTCCTACCAATCTGCTCAATCGCTGGATTGTTCCGCTGGAGAGCCGCGTTGACTATCTCAAGCTGCACACCGGCAAGACCATCTGTATTCCGTTTGAGGAACTGGTGATCTTCTCCACCAATCTGGAGCCGGAAGACCTTATGGATCCCGCGTTCCTGCGCCGCCTTCCCTACAAGATCGAGGTCGGCCCGCCGAACCTGGAGCACTACCGGACCATCTTTGAGAGAGAGTGCGCGCGCAAGGGCCTGACGCTGCGCGACGAAGTGTTCAATTTCATCGTGTACATGGTGCAGGAAGAGATGGGCCTCGAACTCGCCGCCTATCATCCACGATTCATCGTGGACCAGGTGGTGGCGACCTGCCAGTTCCTGGGACGGAACCACGAGCTCAAGTCACCTTACATCGACTACGCGATTAACAACCTTGGAGTCCGACGGAAACACAAATCCGAAACCGATTCGGATCAGCAGCCGGAGCGCACAAAAAAGCCGTCGGATGTGAACATGCCGTCCGGGGTCTTTGACGAGTCGTAGTACTGGTCGCATAAATCCTCGGAGACGATTGAAAGACGTCCCTCAGGGGCTCAAGCCCAGAGTTTATGCGGCTCTTGCGGCACGACTGAAGTCGTGCCCTTTCGCGGCGTCATTTATGCAATCAGTTTGTGTAAGCAGTTTATGCAAGCAGTTTGTGCAACCAGTTCCAAGGTCCGTAACAGCAAAGCCGCATGCGAGGCAAGCTACGTGCCAGTGCCGGAAAAGACCACGGCAATGGTGCGCATGATGATCTTGAAGTCCAGCCAGATGCTCCAGTTCTCGATGTAGGTAACGTCGAGGGAAACGTAGCTTGCAAACGATGGATCCTGGCGGCCCTGCACCTGCCAAAGACCTGTAATCCCCGGAGTCACATCCAGGCGGCGGAGGTGGCTGAGGTCGTATTTACGCACTTCGCCGGCCAACGGCGGGCGCGGGCCCACGATGCTCATGTCGCCGATCAGAACGTTGAAAAACTGCGGCAGCTCATCCAGCGAAAACTTGCGCAGGAACCGTCCCAGGCGCGTGATGCGCGGGTCGTTCGAGATCTTGAAGAGCACGTCGTCGCGCTCGTTCATGTGCATGATCTCGGCGCGCCGGGTATCTGCGTCCAGAACCATGGTGCGGAACTTGATGCAGCGGAAGACCACTCCCTTTTTCCCGATGCGCTCCGAAGTGTAGAAAACCGGGCCCGGTGAATCGAGCTTGACGGCGATGGCGAGGGCCAGCAGCAAGGGCGAAATCAAAATCAGCGCCAGGACGGAGAATACGGTATCGAAGACGCGTTTGAAGAAGAGCTCTAGTTCCGGCACTTCGCCGCGATGCAGCGGCATGGTAGGAAACTGGCCGATGTACTCGACGGGGCTGTCCCAGGCCACGGCGTCGTAAATCTCGGGAACTACGCGCAGGTCCACGCCGTGAGCGCGGGACTGTTCCAGCACCTCTTGAACGATGTGCCGTTCGCAGGGCGTGGTGAAAAAAATCTCGTCGATAAACTGCTTGCGCGCATTCTGGAAGAGAGACTCGAGCGTACCCACGATATCGCCAGGCGGCAACGGCGCACCCGGTCTGGAACCGGGAAGCTCGATAAAGCCCTTGAATGTGTATCCCAGATGCCGAATGCTGTCGAGATGGTGGCGCAGGGCTTGCGCCTCAGGTCCGGTACCGACAATGAGCACGTTGCGCGTATCCAGACCCCGGTCGAAGCGCCGATAGAGCAGTATGCGAAAGATGAGCCGCCGCAAGCCCGTGGCGATTGCCACCAGGAGCACCGTGCTGATCACGATGCCACGCGGAATGTCGTTGGCATGCACCAGGTAAAGCGCGCCGGTGAGCAGCAGGCCCGATGTGAGGCACGCCTGCGCACTGAGTCTTTGTTCGTGCAGGAAGTTGGTGAGGCGCGCCGGCGTGTACAAGTGCAGACGGCGGCTAGTGGCGATGAGCGTAAAGCTAAAGCCGCAAAGCAGAGCGAGCAATATCCCCATCGAACGGCCGTGTATCAGGGTCCCGTGCCAAAATCCTCTCGCTTCATCCAGTGGAGTGGTGTGAAGCTCAAAGATGGTGGTCACAGCGGCGGCCAGGCAAACCGTCAGGATATCCAGGAATATCCAGAGTTTGGCCGTGCCGCGAGTGGACCGCGCGGGGCCACCCGAGGCGGTCGATTCCCATTCGGCCGACAAAGCCAGAGAAGACGACAGCCTTTGCCAAAAATCCGAACTCGCCATAGGAGAAACGCAGACCTCAAGTTTTCAGAAGCGCCTGGACGGCGCGCTGTTGAGATTGTTTCGCAAGGGAATAGAACCAGAGCAAAAATGCATCACAACGTCACGAATGAGTAAACGGACCCGCCTCCCTATTGCCGGTCCTTCAAAGCAATACACAGGAAAAGCCAGAGAGTTGAGCTTGGATGATTTTATCGGGCTGCCCCGGTGCCCCAGGGAGATCAGCCTCTGCAACGCATCGGGCCAACGTAACATACACATACCAGATAACTTACCATCGCGAGCAAGGACAGCTTGACGGCAACGGAGCTTGATCCCAGCAAACATTTGCATCAAAGAAAAACCGTGTTGCGCTTTTTGAGGTCTTTCAGGCGATAAAAAACATTCGCAGCATAGCAACCTACGCAACTTCTCGCAAACACATCAATTGGAGAGCTAGTGAATTGTTATCCCACCAGTTTTGACACATTTAAACGCAACAGGTTTACCCAAACTTCGCCCAATAAAGTCGGGACTGCAAAGAGAATTGCAGGGCCGATGGGTTACAAGAGAGCGCAAGAACGCAATTACTGAGCGGTCTCTCTAACTCTCCTAAAGTCGTCTCATCTTACCCCATGGTGGTTACAAAAACAATAACGTCTTCATTCCGTGGGCGGTAGGTAAGCATCCAGGGTCAAGAACTGCCGGATATCAGGATCCTTGGAAGCAAGAAACGCCTCCAGGGGGCCAAAAAAGAGTGCCCTTCCCTGATGCAAAAAGAGAATGGTATCAGCCAGTTGGCGCGCGAATCGAGTGTCGTGTGTGACCACGATGCTGGTGAAGCCCAGTTGATGCTTAAGGCGTTGTATGAGGCCACCCAAACGGCGGGCAATCAGAGGATCGACCATGGTGGTGGGTTCGTCATACAGCACGACTTCAGGTTGCGCGGCCAGAGCGCGCGCCATGGCCACCGCGCGCTTGCGGCCGGTGGATAGGCTGGATGGCAAGTCATCGGTCACATCGTCTGCCCCGACAAGGTCAATCAGTCGGCCGACGATCTGATCGATCTGGTCATCGGCCAGGCCGCCGCGCTCGCGCAAAGGGAAGGCTACGTTTTCGCGGACACTGAGCGAATCGAATAATGCGCCATTCTGAAAGACCATCGTGACACGCTTGCGGATGGCGCGCATACCCTCTTCGCCGAGGCTGGTAACCTCCTGGTTTTCGACGTGAATGGAGCCTGAATCGGGCCTTAGAAAACCCATGATCATGCGCAGAGACACCGATTTACCGACGCCGCTGCGGCCAAGAATGCACAGGGTCTGGCCACGCTCGACGGAAAAACTGACGTCCTCGAGAACGGGCCGGCCATCGAACGAAATCGAAACCCGATCGAACTGGATAATGGGACCTAATGGAGGTGGACCCGGCGGAGCGATGGAAGGCGGATTCGGCCCTTTCGCGGGTTCAGGCTGTGAGAGCGCTTCAAGCTCCGCCCGCAACGGCTTCAGGGGATCCTGCGAGGGCTCCAGTTTATCGGCATTGGACTCGGATTGGGAGTGATCGTGAGACATGCTCTCAAGAACAGATTACGCGATGCGGCGGCTGAACTTCGCTTGAAGTGCTTCGGCCCGCTTGAGATCGTCGGGCGTATTCAGATTGAGAAACCAGTGAATGGGTGGCAGCCCCCGCGCATCAGAAACCTCGCCGGTCTGGGCGAGCAGTTCGACGGCGACGCTGCTGACGGACTGGCCCATGGACGCCGAAGCCGCCTGGAACGCGGAAAAACAGCCGTATCGCTGCGAGTCGAGCTCGTTTTGGAGCGCTGGCAGTGCAGCGTGATCGAGAACCACAGGAAACGTCTGCGCAAAACCCGAAACCGAGGAAACGGTGACGACGGAGGCGGTGATGCGGGCGTGGCGCAGAAGGTAATCCAGGAGCGAGGGCGGAAGCAGCGGCAGATCGACCGGCAGAAAAACGGCGTAGCGCGCGGAAGTGGTCGCGAGCGCCTCGCAAATGCCGGAAAGTGGACCAAGACCGGGCGAGACATCCTCGATCACTTGCGCGAAAACCTCCAGAGCCGCGTGGGCGGGTGCGGCCGCACCGGCAATCATGGCCGGAATGCCAGCCTCCCCAAGAATGGAGAGCGCTTGCACAGCTAAAGGCCTGCCCGCAAATTCCAGGAGCGCCTTGTCCCGGCCCATGCGACTGGATTGGCCGCCCGCGAGCACGAATCCTATGGCGTCGGGCCCCGTATCGTGATGCGCCGGACCTCGCCCGGCAAGCTTCAACTGCCGACCTCCTCCAGGAACCGGATGAGCGACACGATGCCAAGTTCGAAGTTCTTCAGGTTGAACTTCTCGTTGGGCGCGTGAATGCTGTCGTCGGGTAAGCTGAAGCCCATCATCACGCTGGGCAGGCCAAGGTGATGGTCGAAGTCGCCGACGATGGGGATGGAGCCGCCGGAGCGGATGAAGACAGTATCCTTGCCCCACACTTCATGCAGGGCGCGCGTGGCGGCCTGGATGTAGCGATTGTTCACCGGAATCAGGCAAGGGTCGCCGGAGTGAATCAGCCGTACCTCCACGTCGACGCCGATGGGGGCGATCTTTTCCACGTAGCTCTTGTAGAGTTCGAAGGCCTTGGCCGGGGTCATGCCGGGAACCAGGCGCATGGAGATTTTGGCAGTCGCTTTGGCAGGGATGACGGTTTTGGCGCCAGCGCCGATGAAGCCGCCGGGGATGCCGTGCACCTCGACCGTAGGCCGCGCCCAGGTACGTTCCAGAACGCTATAGCCAGCCTCGCCGACCAGTTGCTTGGAGCCCACCTCGGTCTTGCGATATTCCTCCTCGTCGAAGGGAAGGCTTTTCCACGCGGCCAACTCCTCGGGACTGGGAGGAATGATGCCGTCGTAAAAGCCGGGGATGAGGATGTGGCCCTTCTCGTCCTTGAGTTTGGCGATGATGTGCGCGATCGAGACGAAGGGATTGGGCGCTGCGCCGCCATACATACCGGAGTGCAGATCGGTCTTGGCGCCGCGCACTTCCAGCTCGGTGTAGATCATGCCGCGCAGGCCCACGCAAAGCGTGGGCAGGCCGGGCGCAAAGAGCTCGGTGTCGGAGACCAGCGCGAAATCGGCCTTGAGGTCGGCGGGCTTTGAGGCCACGTATTGCGCAATTACCTCTCCTCCCACTTCTTCATCGCCTTCAAACAGGACGCGGACATTCAGTGGGAGCGAGCCGTTGGCGGCCAGCAACGATTCGAGGGCCTTGACCTGGGCCCATATTTGCCCCTTGTCGTCAGCCGATCCCCGCGCGTAAAGATTGCCGTTGCGCTCGGTGGGCTCGAAGGGCGGCGAGAGCCACTCGTCGAGCGGATCGGGGGGCTGCACATCGTAGTGGCCATAGATGAGCACAGTGGGCTTTCCGGCGGCGTGCAGCCAATCGGCATAGACCAGCGGATGGCCTTCGCCCTCAATCAGGCGCCCATTCTCCAAGCCGATGCGCTTCAGTTCGGCGAGCAGCGCTTCGGCGGCCTTGCGGCAATCGTCCTTGTGCGCGGGATCCGTGGAGACGGACGGAATGCGCAGCAGGGCTTTCAGTTCATCCAAAAAACGAGAGTGGTTTTGGCGGGCAAATGCAACGGCGGAAGAAGACATGAATTGCTCCCTTCAAGAATCAGACAGATGAGAGTATAGACCGGCGAGGCCAGGAGGCGCGTTGACTGTCGTCTAGTAGCGCGCGACTTTGGGATCGACTTCGACAGACCAGGCGTCGATGCCGCCGCGCAGCGATTGGGCTTTTTCAAAACCCTGCCGGCGCAGCCATGCGGTGACGTTCATGGAACGTACGCCGTGATGGCAGACGACGACCAGGCGCTCGTCCACGTCGAGTTCCTTGTGCGCGCGGGTTGGCACTTCGCCCATCGGAATCGGCAGGCTGCCCTCGATGCGCGTGGTGGCGAACTCCCATGGCTCGCGCACGTCCACGAGCCGGGCGCCTTTTTCGTGCAGGATTTGGGCTGCTTCAGCGGGGGAGATTTCGTAGCTCAGCATGACTATAGTTTAGAGGGTGCGCCGCACGCCGCGCACCGCTTTTGGCCGACGCCACGGGCAAAAAAGGTAAGCTAGAGACTGAGCGGACACCCCTATGCAGAACGCGGTAAAGGTTTTGATCGCCGAAGACGAGCCCAACGCGCTGGCGGGCCTGGCGGAGCTGATCTCCGGATGGGGATACAGCACCGAGACCGCGCGCGACGGCCAGGAGGCTTGGGAAAAGGCGCAAGTGTGGGATCCGGCGATTGTGGTGACGGACCTGAAGATGCCGCGCCTGGACGGCATGGGGCTGCTGGCCAAGCTCGCCGAGGGCGGTGTGGGCATAAGCGCCAACATGGCCGTGGTGGTGCTCACCGCGATGGGGTCAATTCAATTGGCAGTCGAAGCCATGAAGCTGGGCGCGTACGATTTTCTACCCAAGCCGGTGGACGCGACGCGGCTGAAGACCATCCTGGCCAACGCCACGCGGCAACGCGAAACCACGATCGAACTTGAAGTGGTGCGGAGGCGGCTGCGCGAATCGGGTGTGCTCGGAGCGCTGGTGGGCAGTTCACCGCAAATGCGCGAGATATTTGGATTGATTGAGCAGATTGCCCCGTCGAACGTGCCCGTGCTCATCACTGGCGAGAGCGGTACCGGCAAGGAGTTGGTGGCGCGCACACTTCATGATCTGAGCCCGCGCAAGTCGCGGCCATTTGTTGCCGTCAACTGTGCGGCGATTCCGGAAACGCTCATCGAAAGCGAAATCTTCGGCCACGAAAAAGGCGCATTCACGGGCGCGATCGAGCGCAGGGCCGGGTGCTTCGAGCTGGCCTCAGGCGGCACACTGCTGCTGGACGAGGTAGGCGAAATGCCGGCCGGCACGCAAGCCAAATTGCTGCGCGTGCTGGAAGAGCGCAAGCTCCGGCGGCTGGGCGCGCGTACTGAATTGGACGTGGACGTGCGCGTGCTCGCGGCCACCAATCGCGATCCCCGCCACGCCGTGGCGCAGGGTCATCTGCGCGCCGATCTGTATTACCGGCTTAACGTCTTCAACATCGCCATGCCGCCGCTGCGCGAACATATGGAGGATTTGCCCGCCATGGTGGAGGCGATGACGGCAGACATGAATCAGAAGCACGGACGCAAGGTGCCCGGGGTTTCGGCGTCCATGCTCGATCGGCTGATGGCCTACAACTGGCCCGGCAATGCGCGCGAACTGCGCAACGCTATCGAGCGGGCCGTGGTCCTCTGCCCCGATGGCATGCTGCTTGACGCCCGGCATCTGCCCCAGGGATTCGGCGAAGACCAGGGCCTGGAGTCTTCGGCCCTGGATGGAAGCGTGGTGACGGTGCGTGTGGGCGCAACGGTGAGCGAGGCCGAGCGGTTGCTCATTTTGCGAACTCTTGAGGTGACGGGCCAGAACAAAACGCGCGCCGCCGAGATTCTGGGCGTGAGCCTGAAGACACTACACAATAAGCTCAAGGAATACGGCCGGGATAGGGAAATGCAGACCGGGTAGACTCCGTATCCCGTTGAAGATCTTCCCATGCGCCTGAAAACCAAACTCGTGCTGGCTATCTCGGCCCTGGTGTTCCTCATCGCCGGGCTGGTGTCGCTGGTCTACGTGCACCAACTGGTGAAAACGGCGGTGCAGCAGACCTACGATGCGAACTGGCCGGTGGCGCAGCAGGTGCGTTTGGCGCTGCAGAATGCCCTGGAAAGCGGCCTCCGGGACCGCACGGTCGATCCCAGCAATCCGGGCGAGCTCAGGGAATTGGTGGCCGAAACCGTGCGCAACGACGCCCAATTGCGGGCGACGCTCGAGTCGGTGAACCGCTATTACTTCACGGTATACGACGTAAACATCGGCGACAGCCAGGGCATGACGCTGCTCAGCACCAACCCCGACAATGAAGGCAAGCCTCTGCCCTCCCGCTTAAATTACGAACAACTCCGCAAGGCAAGTCCTCTGCGCATGATGACCGATGCCTTTCGAAACCCGACGGTTTTTGACGTGGTGGCGCCGATTGAGAATAACGGCAAACTCTTTGCCACGGTAAATGTCGGCGTACACACCTCGCTGCTTCGCGCGGTGTACCAGCCGCTGCTCAAAAACGCATTGCGGCTGATGGCGCTGGTGCTGATCGTGGCGCTGACGGCGGCTTTATTACTGAGCAATCTGGCGTTGCGGCCGCTGACCGAGATCAGCCGGCAACTGGATCGACTGACCGCTGCCGGAGAGCTTCCAGTCGAGGGCAAAGCAGCATCAGAAAAAGATGTAGCGGCGCTGGTCTCGACAAAGATCGAAAAGATCGGCCAGCGCATGCGCAACGTGGAAGAGGTTTACTCGGCATTGCGCGAAAATCTCGACCAGATTCTCGGCAATTTGCAGGACGGCATTCTGCTTTTCACGGAAGACAAGCGAGCGGTTCTGGTTTCAGAGGCGGCGCGCCGCTTTCTCGGCCTCGATCGCGACAACATTCTGGGCCGGCCCGCGCGCGAGATCTTTCTCGGTTCCACGGTGCTGGGCCGGACGCTGCGCGAGGCCATCGATGCCGGCGCCACGATAGTGAAGGAAGAGATTCACGCCGAAAACGGGCGGCGCATCCAGGCCTCGGTAGATTTTATTTACGACGATGATTCGCACCGCGGGTTGGGTGCGCTGGTGACGCTGCACGATCTGGATTCGGCGGAGGAGATCGAGTCGGAGCTGGAGCTTTCGCGGCGTATGGCGGCCATCGGGCGGCTGACTTCAGGCGTCGGCCACGAGGTCAAGAATCCCATCAACGCCATCGTGGTGCATCTGGAGCTTTTGAAGTCGAAATTGGGCGAGGCCGAAGGGCCCGCGACCAGGCACCTGGAGGTGATTGACGCAGAAATCCGGCGTCTGGACCGCGTAGTGCAAACACTGGTGGACTTCTCGCGCCCGGTGGAGCTGCAATTGCGGGAACAGGATTTGCGCCTGGTGATCGGCGACGTGCTGGCGCTGGCCGCAGACGAGTTGACCACGCGCAAGATCAAGCTCACGAGCCGCATGCCGGAAGAGCCGCTGATCGCCAACGTAGACGCCGATCTGCTGAAGCAGGCGGTGCTGAATGTGATCCAGAATGGCGCCCAGGCCATGCCGGAAGGCGGCCGGCTAGAGGTGGCTCTCGAAGAGGACCGTAGCGCCGATGGCGGGCGGCCGCCCCAGGCGCGGCGCAACGGGGTCGACGGGGTGCGCGCCGCGTACACGGCGCCCAGGTTTGCCGTGCTTCGCATTGCCGACGAGGGCGAGGGAATCCCCGCCGAGATCCGTGAGAAGATCTTCGATCTCTATTTCACGACGAAGAGCGGAGGCAGCGGCATCGGACTCGCCATGACTTATCGCATCCTGCAGTTTCATCATGGGAGCGTGGACGTACAATCGAGGGAAGGCCGCGGCACGGAATTCCTGCTGCGCATTCCACTCAGCGCCGCGGACCGCGCACACCGGGCTCAGCAACCCGGGAGCATTCCAAGCGATACGGAGTTGGGAAAATGAAGTCGCCTGTCAGGAGCGTCGCATGGCTGCTGCCGTTCTTGCTGACGGGCTGCTTCCAACTGCCGTTTCACAAGCGGCAGCCCACGCAGGCCCGGATGCTCGCGCCACGTGCTCAGCCATCGCAGGCCATTCAACTCGTCGACATCGAACTTCCGCCTGAGGATACCGTCGTTGCCGCGTACTCCATCTACAACATGAGGGAGGAAGTGCAGCCGATCCTGCCACCTGTGCGGCACCACAGACCACCCAATCCCAACCCCGACGATGCCGGGACTGCACCCGAGCAGACGCCGCCTCCCAACCCTGCCGTGAGCGCCATCGGGCAACTTTCCTCGGGCGATCCAAGCAACTTCCGCCAGCAGACTGAGAGTTCCATCGCCGACATCGAGCGCCGGTTGAATGGTATTAATCGCGGGCTGGGCGACTCCGAGCAAAAAACCGCAGATCACATCCGGGAGTTTCTGAAGCAGGCCCGGGCGGCCCTTGCCTCCGGCGATGTGGAGGGAGCGCACACGCTGGCTGCGAAGGCCCAGGTGTTGCTGGAAGAGTTGACGAAGTAGGATTCTCTCCCGCGACTCTGCTACTGCTCGCCCCAACTCAACTTGCTGCGCAATGCGTCAAAGAAGCCGCTGTCGCCCAGGCGTACCAGCTTGACGGTGTGGCTGGAGCGGCAGCAGCGCATCTCGTCGCCGCGGCGCAGTTCGACCTTTTGCTGGCCGTCGATGGTGAGTAGCGCGACATCGGGAACGCCTTCCACGCGAACGGTAAGCGAAGCATCGCCGCGCACCACTATGGGCCGCAGCGTGAGCAGGTGGGGACAGATAGGCGTCACCACCATGGCGTCCACATCCGGCGTCAGAATAGGCCCGTTGGCGGCCAGCGTGTAGGCCGTAGAGCCGGTAGGCGTGGAGACGATGACTCCGTCGGCGCGGAAGCTGGCCACACTCTTGCCATCCAATTCCACCGCAAAATCGCCCATGCGGGCGATATCGCCCTTGGAGACCACCACCTCGTTGAGCGCGTCGAAGCTCGCGAGCTCAACCCCCTGGCGCCAAAGCGCCGCATGCAGCATGGCCCGCTCGTCGAGGGTGTGGCAGCCGGCGCACCAGTTCTCAAGCGTGGCGTAGAGATCCCCGAGTCGTACTTCGGTGAGGAAACCGAGAAAGCCGAGATTCACGCTGAGAATGGGCGTGTCGGCAGTGGCAAAGATGCGCGCCGCGGCCAGCAATGTACCATCGCCGCCCAGCACGATGACCAACTGCGGCGCTTGCAGCGGCAGCTCTGCGCGATCCACCGCAGGCGCGGCCGCAGTATAGCTTCCGCCTTCGCAGTCGAGCACCGGCTCATAGCCGTGCTGGCGCAGCCATGCGATCAATTCCGGCAAAAGCTGCTTGAGCTCTTCGCGATTCGGCTTGGCAACAATGGCGACGCGGGTCATTGGTTCGAGTGTAATGGATCGGGCGGGGAGTTGACCGCTTTTGCGTAAAGCAGAAACTCCCGGTTGCCCTCGGCGCCTGTGATGGGCGAAGGAATGGTCTCGACGACCTGCCAGCCCAGCGAGCGCACGCATTCGGCCACCCTATCGATCGCCAACTGGTGCGCGGCCGGGTCGCGCACGATTCCGCCCTTGCCTACGTGCTCGCGCCCCGCCTCAAATTGCGGCTTGACCAGAATCACGGCCTCGTTGAGCGCCGGAGCCGCAGCCAATACCGGCCCCAGAACGAGTGTGGCCGAGATGAAAGAAACGTCCATGACCAAAAAGGAAAGCGGAGTTAGCGGAGTTGGCGGAGTTGGCGGAGTTGGCGGAGTTCGATTGGCTGCGTGCGGCGACGGCGTTTCATGTGCGGCGTGCTTCTGGCCAGGTGTGGGTGCCGTTAGCGACCCTGGCTCAAGCAGGCGCGCGTTGGTGCGCTCCATTAGCTGGACGCGCGGATCGTTGCGCAGCTTCATCGCGATCTGCCCGAAGCCGGTGTCGATGGCGGTGACTTGCGCGGCGCCGTGCTGGAGAAGGCAATCGGTGAAGCCTCCGGTCGAAGTGCCGATGTCGATGCAGGCGCGGCCTTCGACATCGATCTTCCAATGCTCCAGGGCCGCGGCCAGTTTTAATCCCCCGCGGCTGACGTAAGGCTGATCCTCGCCCAACAGGCGGATCGCGGAGTCCTGTGCAACCGAAGTACCCGGTTTGTCGATCTTCTGCTCACCAACCAGCACGCGGCCGGCAAGAATCATCGCGCGGGCGCGCTCGCGGCTTTGAACGAGGCCGCGCTCGACGAGAAGCAGATCGAGTCGAGTTTTTCCGGGGCGCGCTTTGCCCGCAACCGGCATGGACGTGGCCACTCCCTCACCCCCTCAAAAAAGCTAAAGGGCCGTTCCCAGGGGGAATGGCCCTTCGGATTGCACTGAATCGACTCTGCCGCTACGGAATGGCCTGGCAAGCCGTGAGCGAAACCAGCGACGCGCTGCCCGGCAGGTTGCACGGCTGGCCGTAGCCCGGAACGCGGCTGCTGTAATTGTTATTGCCGCTGTTGCCGTTCTGCGACGTGGTGCGCACATCCACCACCTTGCCCTCCACCAGTATCGTCGTGTCCACAAGGTCGGTTACGGTAGGGCTCGACTCGATGACGGTGATATACGGGCTGTCAGGCGAGCCCACGTAGATCTTTGAGTACTCGGAGTTCTGTGTGTTCACCACGGTGCGCGGATGACCGACCACAGTGATGGTCTTTTCCACAGTGTACGTGGAGAGGTTGACCACCGTTACCGTGCCGTTTTGCACGCCGTCATTCTGATTCGCGGTGTAGGCCTTGGTGCCGTCGTAAAGAACCGTCACGCTGGCCGGATTGGGCGTGGCCGTATTGCCCACAGCAACGGTGTGCACGGTTCCGAAGCCGCCCGTAATGAGACAGGTGCCAGGAGAGGCGATGGGGCTGCAAGTGCTGTTGGTATAGGTATTGGCGTCGTTTCCGTATTCATCCAGAGGAACGTCGATCGCACTGATCGTGCCGCCATCGTAATTGGCCACGATGAGCTGCTGGGTTGCCTGGACGTACTCCGCGTAGATTGGCCCGGAACCGGCCGGAAGCTGAATGGTCTGGTGGCAGGTGATCCATTGCCCGTTTTGATTCTGGAAGGGCGTGCAGGCGTCGAGCGTGTTGTTCCTGGTGTTGATGACCGAGATCGTGTCGTCGCCTCGATTGAGGACGAACAGGCGCTGCTGGTCGCTGGATGGCACGGCAAATACCGGGCACTTGCCCACGGGGATTGCCGGGTCGGTAGTATTGCTGAAAATCTCGATCGGGGTCGCTACACCCGTCGCACCCACCGTTCTGGGCGTCGCGTTGCACGTCATCGGCGCATTATTCGCGACGTTCTGGCTGATGACGTATTCGCGCTGGCCGGAAAGCGTCGGAGACCCGGCGATGAACACTGGCATGGTCGCGGGGCTCGCGGAGGTCGCCACCGGAATCGCCAGCTTGAATGCCTGAGGCGAGCCGTTAAAAATATCCACTACATTACCGTTCAGATCGGTAGCCCAAAGTCCCGAAGAAGGCGGCATCAGGTTTACGATTTGCGAGGTGGGCGACAGAGTGGAGAAGGAAACATTCTTGGTCTGCAGCGAGGTGGTGATGGAGAAGTTGGAGAGCGTGCCATCGCTGTCGATGGTGTAGCCCGTGGCGCCCAGCTCATCGAGAGTGAACGCAGTCGGCCCGGGACCAATGGTTGCCTCGGTCAGGATCGAATCGCCCGAGTAATCGATCAGGGTGACCACGCCATCGGTGCTTTTACCTGTGGTGGAAACCACAACCACGTACGATGTGGGCTGTGAAGCCGGGCCTGAGGTGTATATCGGGGTGACCGTCGGCCTGTAGTTGTCGCCACAACCTGCAATCAATGCGGCAATTGCAAGCGCTCCGCCTGCCTGGGCCAACAGTGCGCGCCCCTGGCCTGAAATCATGGGAAAAAGCCTCATTCTGAATGTTTCCTGCTTCCTTGTGATTGTAAATCAGCGGGGCGGGAAAATTCTGGTCCCTGCTCCTTCACTTTCTTGCGACGCGGGAAGAGGGGATTGGTTATCGATTTCTACGGCACGCTTTTTGCCGCGCATGGCCCAGGGGATACGATGAAGCGTGGCTGAAAACAAGCTGACCTGGCAATCCAAGCTCGTGTTGCTTGCCGTACTACCTTTTGCGGGTACTGAAGTGGTGCTCGACTGCAATTGGTGGGCCTCTCATGCGGCCCCGGTCGCCATCTGGACCATCGGTATCAGCATCCTGCTGGGATTGGTCACCTGGAGGCTGCGGGCGGCCACTCCGGCAGCCGCGCTCACCGGCGTGCTGATCACAGCCAGCCTCATGTTTTCCACCGTCGTGGTTCCTTATGAGCCATGGCACACGGCCCTCGTTCCCACACTCGCGGTCTCCTTGCTCGCATTCGTTGCCACGCTTGCCGGCCGCAGGCAAAAGGAGCAGCTCGGAACCGCGGAAGGGCGCAAGGGACGCTCTGCCTCTCAAGTCGCGGCCAACCTGGGCTTTGCAGCACTGGTCGTAAGTACTCCGGTGCAATCCTGGCTCCTCGACTCCCACTGGGTACCCCGCCATGCCGCTGCCCCCGCCATGCTATTTGCTCTTGCGTCAGCGGCGCTGGCTGAGGCTGCGGCCGACACGGCTTCCTCTGAGATTGGGCAGGTGCTCGGCGGACGTCCGCGCATGATCACGTCGTTCAAGGCGGTCGATCCCGGCCACGACGGCGCCATCAGTCTGGCCGGCTCACTGGCCGGGGTGATTGCCGCAGCCATCGTCGCCTACGCGGGAATGTGGGCGCTCGGCGGCGGCTGGAGCCTGTTTGCGGTGAGTTGCGCAGGGGCCGTCTTCGGCCTCTTCTTCGACAGTTTTCTAGGAGCAACGCTCGAGGAACGTGGCTGGCTGAACAACGACGCGGTGAATTTTCTGTCGACGGCCAGCGCAGCGGGATTCGCGCTGGCGATGCTGTGCGCAATGCACTGAAGCCGGCAGAGCGTCACACTCACACCCGCATCAGTGCAGATGCAGGCGCCAGAAGGTGTAGCTGAGAATCTCGTGGGCGATGCGCGCGTCTGCCTGCGTCTTTTCCTCGGTGGCCGGGCGTGGTCGCGGCGAAGTGAGAACATCCAGTCCATCCGCGGCGCAAATGGCATGAATGCGGAACATGTGCGTGTCGTCGCTGACCACCACGAGGCGGTGCAGGCCGTTGACGCGCGCGATCACGACCATGCGGCGCGCCGATTCCTCGGTGTTGCGGCTCTCGGTTTCAGCAATGATAGCGTTTTCGGGAACGCCTTTGCTCATCAGATATTCGCGGCCTACTGAGCCCTCGGTGTATTGATCGCCACCGGGGCCTCCAAGTGTGATGATCAGCGGCGCGATGCCGCGATGGTAGAGTTCGAGGGCATGGTCGAGACGGGCGCGGTAGACCGGGGAGGGCCGGCCATCGTACTCCGCCGCTCCCAGCACGCCGATAGCATCGGCGGACGCAGCTTGATCCTGATGCGCATAGCTATCGATTTGCGCGTAGACCCACCAGATCCAGCCCAGGGTGCCGGCCACCAGAAGCAACGCCAGCGCCGTCGTAATGCGAAGACCAGTGGGACTACGCTTCGGCTTGGATTGGGCAGGCATGGGTGCAGCGATTCAGGGTTCAGTGATCAGTTCGCGAATCTGTGCTTCTAGTTTCGCACTTCGCCGCGACCTTAGTCCCTTCGTCCCTCAGTCCCTGTCTCTCTCACCGCTGCAGGACCATGACGATTTCGTGGGTAGGGATTGCGCCCTCGCGCAAAATCTCCCATCGTCCCGCTCCCAGAGTGAGATCGACGATGGTCGTGGGCTGCGCCCGGCCGGTCGGGCCGCCGTCAATGATGAGCGGAATGCGATCGCCGATCTGATCGCGGACGCAGGCGGCGTTGGTACACTCCGATGCGCCCTGCAGATTTGCCGACGTGGCCGTGATAGGCAGCCCGAAGCGCTCCACCACTGCGCGCGCAATGGCCGCGTCGGGCACGCGCAGCGCGACGTTGCCGGTGTTGGCCGTGGAGCGCAGCGGCAGCTTGGTTCCGGCGCGGACAATAATGGTCAGCGGGCCGGGCCAGAATCGATCGGCCAGCTTGTCCAGCAGCGGATCGGTGTCGCGCGCCAATTCATAGGCCTGCCTCAGGCCGGAGATCAGCAGCGAAAGCGGCTTGTGCTTCTGGCGGGTCTTGATCTGATAGATTTGCTCCACCGCAGCAAGGTTCACCGGATCTACGGCCAAGCCGTAAAACGTGTCGGTGGGCAGCGCAACCACACCGCCTTTGCGCAGGCAGGAGACGATGTAATCGATCCGGTCCGGTTGGGGTTCATCGGGATGAACGCGCAGAATTTCCGCCGACAATCTGGCTTACCTCGTTCCCGAATAGAAAAATAGAAAGAAGACGCTACAGAATCGGAAACTATCACAGCACCAGCCGTGGTGCAAGTTGCAACCTAGCTTCCAGCCTCTCGCTTCTGGCTCCCAGCCATCAGATCCCAGCTTCGCGCGTTCCGGATCGGTCTAGCTTTGGGAGCAAAAAGCGCCTAAAACCGCCGATGAATCCATCGCACGAAGGGGTTGAGGCTAGTAGCTAGATGCCAGTAGCTGCTCGTAGAATCGCCACAGCGCTTGAGAGGGGCCGCTCGATGCCGGTTCGCGTGGTGGAAAGCAAGGACAATGCGCGCCTGAAGGAGCTGCGGAAGGTGCTGGCCGCGGCGGGACGCAGCGCACATGGCCGCGTGGGTATCGAAGGGCCGCATCTGCTCGAAGAGGCGCTGCGCGCAGGCTTGCGGGTGACTACAGTTTTTATCGCGCGAGAGGACGAGCGGCTGCTCAGCGCGCTCCGCGTGCCGCCGGAGACCGAAATCTTGCGGCTGCCGGCGAAGCTGCTCGATTCTGCGCTGGCTACCGAGACGCCGCAATCGATTGCCGCGCTGGTGGAGCCGCCGGATTGGACTTGGGCGCACATCCTGGACGCCCGCCCGAAGGGCGCCGAGCTTGTCGTCGTGCTCGCAGGCATCCAGGATCCGGGAAATCTGGGCACGATCCTGCGATCTGCTGAGGCCTTTGGCGCTACCGGCGTGGTCTGCCTGCCGGGAACGGTCAGCGCGTGGAACGCGAAGGCGGTACGCGCCTCGGCGGGCAGCGTTTTCCGCGTTCCCTTGCTTGCGGTCAGCGAGCGCGAGTGCCTTGAGGAGCTGCATGGGGCCGGAGTGAGGATTCTGGCCACAACAGTGCGCGGCGCGCAACCGGTGGAACTGGTCGACCTGGCCGGCCCGGTGGCTCTCATCATCGGCAATGAGGGCAACGGAGTGTCCGACGAGTTGGCGGAGAAGGCCGACGCCAGAATTACCATTCCCTGCCCCGGTTCGGTGGAGAGCCTGAACGCCGCTGTGGCGGCCAGTGTGTTGTTGTATGAGGCGGCGCGGCAGCGGGCGACCCGCATCAACATGACCCCCGCCATCCCACAACACTCCTCCAAGAGCCTGCCCCACGCAGTGGATCGAGGAGCGCGGCGATGAATCTCTTCGACAACGCGCCGAATGTTCCACTGCGCTCCTCCAAAGGTCCCCTCACCGGGGGCGCGCCGTTAGCAGAAAGAATGCGGCCGCGCAGCCTGGACGAGTTGATGGGCCAGGAACACCTGGTCGGCCCCGGCAAGCCGCTGCGCGTGCAGATCGAGCGCGACGACGCCAGCTCCATGATCTTCTGGGGTCCGCCGGGCGTGGGCAAAACAACCCTCGCCAAGATCGTTGCCGAAACCACCGAGGCTACCTTCATCGAGTTTTCGGCAGTCACCAGCGGCATCAAGGAGATCAAGCAGGTGATGGTGGACGCTGCACGCGCCGCCGAGATGCACTCGCGCACCATCCTCTTCATCGACGAGATTCACCGCTTCAACAAGGCGCAGCAGGACGCGTTTCTTCCCTATGTGGAGCGCGGCACAATCCGGCTCATTGGCGCGACCACCGAGAATCCCTCGTTCGAAATCATATCGGCGCTGCTTTCGCGCTGCCGCGTATACGTGCTGGAGCCGCTCAAGGAAGAACAAATCGTAACGCTGCTCAAGCGCGCATTGGCCGACAAGGAGCGGGGCCTTGGCGCGCTCGAACTCACCGCCGATGATGACGCGCTGGAGCTGATTGCGAGCTACTCAAGCGGCGATTGCCGCAGCGCCTACAACGCACTTGAGGTTGCCGCGCAACTTGTCCAGAACGACAAGAAGATCAGCAAGGCCGTGGCGGCCGAAGCGGTGCAGAAGCGCGTGCTCATGTACGACAAGTCAGGCGAGGAACACTTCAACCTGATCTCGGCGCTGCACAAGAGCGTGCGCAACTCCGATCCCGACGCCGCGCTCTACTGGTTGGGACGCATGCTCGCGGGCGGCGAAGAGCCGCTCTATCTGGCGCGTCGCATTGTGCGCATGGCGGTTGAAGACATCGGCCTAGCCGCGCCTGAGGCGCTGAACCTGTGCCTGTCAGCGAGGGACACCTACGATTTTCTCGGCTCGCCAGAGGGTGAGCTGGCGCTGGCCGAAGCCGCAGTCTATCTCGCGCTCGCGCCTAAATCGAATGCGGTGTACACGGCCTGGGGCGCGGTGCAGGCGGAGATCGAGAACACGCGCCAGGAGCCGGTGCCGCTCCACCTGCGCAATGCGCCAACAAAGCTGATGAAGGACCTGGGCTACAGCGAAGGCTATCGCTACGCCCACGACGAAGAGAACAAAGTAGCCGACATGGACTGCCTCCCGGAGTCGCTCAAGGGCCGCCGCTACTATCAGCCCACGCAGGAGGGCCGCGAAAAGCAGTTGGCCGCGCGGTTGGAAGAGATTCGCAGAATCAAGGCCGGCAAACGGGGTAGGGCCTGATACCTCTCCTGAAACCCGGTGTCACGGGCTCTCTCAGTCTTCGCGCTTGTTCGTGTTGCCCTTTTTCGCGTCGCCTGGGTCCTTTTCATCGTCGGTTCCTGTGGAATCTGCCGGATCGACGGTGCCCAGCGAATCGTTGACGACACCGTCGTCTTCCGTGCATTCGGTTTGGCCGCCGGGCATCTCGTGCGTGGACTGCGTTTTCTTGTTCATCGCGTCTCCTCGGGGTGTTGGATGCGCGCGAGCCTGATGGCGTTAGGCGATCGCCCGCCCGTACTTTTCCACTTACTCGTCACTCAACCTTAACAAAGACGGTGGTAAACTCGCCGGGTGCGCTTTCCCCAATGCACGCGCACGTCCGTTAATCCATCCCCGAGGAGGTTTTCAAATGAGCGATTGCATGAGTTTCATTCCCCACATCGTGGTGAGCAATGCGGCGGCGGCCATCGATTTCTACAAGCAGGCATTTGGCGCGACGGAAGTTGCGCGACACGTGGCGCCTAATTCCAACAAGATCATGCACGCGATGCTCGAGATCAACGGCGGCCACCTGATTCTGAACGACGATTTCTCAGAAGCGATGGGCCAGAAACCATCAACACCTGAGGCGCTGGGCGGAACGCCACTGACCCTTCACATGCAGGTTGCTGACGCCGACGGCGCGTGGGCAAAGGCCGTTGCCGCAGGCGCAGAAGTTACGTTCCCGCTGAAAGACCAGTTCTGGGGCGATCGCTACGGTCAGCTGCGCGATCCCTTTGGACACAAGTGGTCGATTGCACAGACCATCGCCAAGCCCAACGCGCAAGAGCTGGAGAATGGCGCGCGGGAATCATTGAAGCAGGCGAAAGAGCACGCCCACGCGTAGGTGGCTAGTGTCCTTCAATTCGGCGGCAGCACGATTCACAGCCGCCTCCGAGGGACGGTGACTTTTCAGGCCGTTCACGGACTCCTCCGCGGACGGCCTGGTGCCTTGTTCCCATGTTCCATTCTTTCAGTTCGCGTACTTCACTGCGCAGCCGGTCACGCATCCAGTCTATTTCTGTTTTGACGAAACCGCGCTAGCAGGAGTTGCAGCCCCTGAGGGAAGTTTGTTGATCGCATCCAGAACGATGCCGGGCGTAAGCACCTGCGGCAAGAGCCGTGGGCTCTCTTCCCCTTGGACATAGAGCGCGTATACCGGCACGCCGCTGCGGCCGAGCGCCGTAAGCGCTTGTGTGATGGCAGGATCTTCGCGGGTCCAGTCGGCTTTAAACAACGCAACATTCTTTGACCCAAACGCCTGCATCACTTCGGGCTGGCTGAGGGCGACGCGTTCATTGACCTGGCAGCTCAGGCACCAACTGGCGGTGAAGTCCACAAAGACGGGTTGCCCGGCCGCGAGCGCGTGCTGGACGGCGTCAGCCGACCAGGGCTGCCAAGCGCCAGCACTTCGTGCCGTGGGGTTTTCGGAGGAGGGTTGTGCGGATAAAGCGGCTGACGCAGTGGCCAGTTCCCTGGGCGCGGTGATGCATGCAACAAGCGCCGTGAGCAAAAGAAGCGCCGCGACGAGAGTTGCCCAGCGCCGTGCCGGCCAGCGGCCCAGGAACCATCCGGCGATGGCGAGCAGCAGAAAGATGGAAAGCAGTGCAAGCAGTAAGTTGGCGCCATAGGCTTCGGCGACGACCCAGCTGAGCCAGATAACCGTGCCGAAGATGGGCACGGAGACCGCTTGCTTCAGAATGTCCATCCACACGCCGGGTTTGGGCAGCAGGCGTGTCCACGCGGGCTGCAGCGTGAGCGCAACGTAGGGAGCGGCCAGGCCAAGGGCAAGCGCAGTGAAGATCGCGAAGGTGACGGCGGCAGGTTGGGCGAGCGCGTAGCCGATGGCCGTTCCCATGAAGGGCGCTGTGCATGGCGTGGCGACGACGACCGCAAGAACTCCCGTGAAGAAGCTACCCGTGTAGCCCTGTTTCGCGGCAAGCGAGCCTCCGGCGCTGGTCAACGTGAGGCCAATTTCGAACTGCCCGGCAAGCGAAAGTCCGAAGAAGAACAAAAGCCCGTCCAAAACCAATAAGAAAATGGGCGATTGGAACTGGAATCCCCAGCCCAGCGTGGCTCCGGCGGCGCGCAGCCCGAGCAGTAGCCCAACCAGCGCCCAGAAGGAGACGAGAATGCCCGCGGTGTAGACCAGGCCGTGCGCGCGGAGCTTGTGCCGCTCCTCTGCGCCCGACTGCACAAGCGCCAGGCCTTTTAAAAACAGCACGGGAAAGACGCAAGGCATCAGGTTGAGCAGCAGCCCGCCGAGGAACGCGAAGAACACCGTGCTGGCGAGCGTTGCGAAAGCGAACTTGGGCGCGGTAGGCGGAGCGGTGGGCATATTCTCCATCCGCGCCACGCCGAAAGAGGCCCCAGGAGGTGGAGAAGGAACCACAATGGCCCCCCGCAGCGCGACAATTTCGTAGTTTCTGCCACCCGAAAGTTCGAGCACGCCCTTCAATTTCGCAGGCGCCGTCGTGGTATTCGGATCCTGTTTGAGGTCGAGGATCAGGCCGTTGGCCGTGGGCGTAACAGTCTGCGGCGCGGGATTGTCGAGGATGTCTT
>JARLFZ010000057.1 GCA_031296305.1 Occallatibacter sp.
CGTTGAGATTGGTTACGCTGCGCACCAACTGATAGACGCGCTGCATGCTGGGGCTGGATCCGATGATGCGATCGCACTTGCCCGGCTCCTCGACGCGATGTTGCACACTGTACAACTGCTGCTTGAGCGCGGAGGTCTCGCACGCGCGGCTAAGCATGGTCTTGAGGTCGCGAACCGAAGGCGGCCGGCGCGTGTAGCCGAAGGCGCCGGAACGGACAAGCTCGAAGGCAGTGGACCGGAGACTGTCGTCGGCCATAAGAATGGTCGGGACGTTGGAGGCGATGAGCCGGCGCGCGCAGTCGATGCGGGTTTGCAGGGAGTCCCCGTGCGAATACAGATCGAGAATCAGGACATCGCAGTTCCCGGCCGCAATCAGCGCTTCCATCCCCTCCCCGTCGGACTCGAGCAGAATCTCGAAATCCTTACCCAAGGCAGGCGAAAGAAGCGGTTGCAGCGTTCGGTCTTCGGAATACAGTCCAATTCTTGTCATGTGCCTACGTTCATCCAACTCACGACATGCATGGTGCCGCTCTGGGAGCTTGGCGATGTAACCCCATGATCGTCACTCGGTACCACGCAAGATATGCCCCTTTTGTGCTAGGAAGGGGCCTATGCCTCCTTCGTCCAGCGGAATATGAGGAAATGCCGCCGGGATAGCCCGCACCAAAGTAATCTCTCGCCAACGATCCCTCGCCGTACCTCCCTCGCATTCGTCAATGCCGGTATTATCGGCATCGGAGACACCGAAGATAGTGGTAACATCTGCTCTCCACGTTACTGATGATTGCGCGTTAAGACGCCCTGGAGCGTAGCCCGAAGCGCAAACCATCAGGCCGGGCCAACGCATCAAGTTTGCTGACAGCGGTCAGGAATTCTTTTCGCTGGCAGAGGTTACGGCCCCTCTCAGTAGGCAGCCCTGCAGTGCCGGATTGCGGCGATGTGAAGTCGATGTGAAGGTGTATACGGGCCACTCCAAAAGCCGGTCCGTCCGTAAACAACCGTGTACACCCCCAGGTATGATCCTGCGTCATCTAGTTCAATCCAAAAGGTATATTGGCCAAATCAGTTTGGTCGCGCAATTGCTCTATAGCAGGGTAATCCCGGTACGCCGGAGGGATGAAGGAGCAGGAGAAATGCATTCGTTTGCCTGGTGGCCCACCGTTGTCGTTCTGGCCGTGGCGACGTTTACTGACCTTCGCAGCCGGCGCATTCCGAACTGGTTGGTTCTGCCTTTCTTTGTGGTTGGAGTTGCGGTTTCAGCATGGCTCCACGGCTGGCACGGTCTGGGCCACAGCCTGAGCGGGGCGGGATTGGGACTATTGCTGTACGGATTGCTTTTCTTCATGGGCGGCATGGGCGCAGGCGATGTGAAACTCTGCGCGGCGATCGGGGCCTGGATCGGTCCAGCGCAATTGATTTATGCCCTGGTGTTCACCGGTTTGGTAGGTGGTCTGATGGCATTGGCTTGGGCGGTGTGGGGAGGGTTCCTGGGTGAGCTCTTCCAGCACGCGGGCGAGCTGGCATTCGGTTCAAAGGACGATCGCGGAGAAGCAGTGTTGAGCAACCCGCGGCGGCGCAAGATGCCGTACGCGCCAGCCATCGCGATCGGGACCCTGATTTCGTTTTTTGCGCATTGAGGGACGCAGAGAGCCGATGTCCAGTTTGCAGCAGGCCGAATCCGAGTTTCGGGCGCGTACGATGATCGCGCCACAAAGTTACGGCAAGGCAAGGAGTGTACGTAAAGTGGCAACAAATTTCTCCCCGCATCTCGTCAATTCGATCGCCGAGACAATCAGCGGCGCACCGATCTCGATCGCGCTGATCAGTCCCAATAGACGCCATCGCGATGCGGCGGCGCAGGCGCTGGCTGGCTGCACGGGATATGAGGTCTCCGAATTCTCGAGCTATCCGATGAGATTGGACGACGCTTCGGAGATCATGGACCAGAAATTTGGCGTTGTGATCATCGATCTCGACGGCGACCCGGAGTTCGCGCTCGCGCTGGTAGAGAGCATCAGCGCCGATGGGTTTGCGACGGTGATGGTGTACTCGGAAAGCGCCGATCCAGAGCTTCTGGTGCGGTGCATGCGAGCCGGGGCACGAGAGTTTCTCACGCTTCCGCTGGAACAAAAGTTGGTGGAAGAAGCGCTGCTGCGGGCCGCAGGCCGCCAGCCGGTGGGACGGACCGCGAAGAAGCGGGTGGGAAAGCTGTTTGCCTTCATGGCTTCCAAGGGCGGCGCCGGGGCCACTACGCTGGCCTGCAATTTCGCGGTGGCGCTGGCCAAAGAGTCGCAAGAGAAGACGCTTCTGATCGATTTGGATTTGCCGCTGGGCGATGCGGCGTTGAATCTGGGCGTTACAGCGGAGTTTTCGACGGTGGATGCGCTGGAAGCAACGGATCGTCTGGACACACAGTTCCTTTCCCAGCTCCTGGTGAAGCACAGCTCCGGTCTGTGGATGTTGGCGGCTCCGGGGAAGTTCATTCCGTACCAGGCCGCTAACGAGGCCATCAACCAACTGCTGAACGTGGCGCGCAATGAGTTCGATAACGTGGTGGTAGATCTGGGATCGCAGTTGGAGATGATGGACACCGCAGCGTACCGGGAAGCGAGCACGGTGTACCTGGTGACGCAGTCGGGCATTCCGGAGCTGCGCAACGCAAACCGGCTGATCCAACAGTTTTTCGCCGGCGCGGTGCCCAAGCTGGAGATCGTGCTGAACCGGTTTGAATCCCGCGGACAGAGCGTGCCCGAGGAACACGTTACGAAGGCGCTAACCAGGCCGGCGCAATGGAAGATTCCGAACGACTACGCAGCGGTGCGCAACATGCAGATTAGCGCCACGCCGCTGGTGCTGACGGACTCACCCATATCGCGGCAGGTCCGGAAGATGGTGAGCGCGGTGACCGGGAAGAGCGAAACCGTCGCCAAGAACAAGAAGAAGATATTCAGCCTGAGTTTCCTTGGATGATGTGGCAGGAAGTTAAATCCCCTAACTGAATGGAAGGTAAACCGTGGAACTGCTGAACCTGGATGATTACAAAGCGGAGATTCACCGCACACTGATCTCAAAGTTGGATCTGGAGAAACTGTCGCGCGTGAATTCAAGTCAGGCGCGCCAGGCGGTGTCGGGGCTGGTCAAAGAGATCATGTCGGACCAGCGGGTACCGCTGAACTTCGACGAGCAGGAGAGGATTCACGCCGACCTTCTGGACGAAGTCTTCGGTTTAGGGCCGCTGGAGCCGCTGCTGCGCGATCCCAAGATCTCCGACATTTTGGTCAACGACAAAGACCACGTGTTCGTGGAAAAAGGCGGCCTGCTGCAGAAGGTAAACACCTCCTTCCGGGACGACCGGCATCTGATGCAGATCATCGACCGCATTGTTTCCCGAGTGGGCCGCCGCGTGGACGAGTCATCGCCCATGGTGGACGCGCGCCTGCCCGACGGATCGCGTGTCAATGCGATTATTCCGCCCCTGGCGCTGGATGGGCCGTCGATGTCGATCCGGCGTTTCGGCACCGGTCCGCTGGCGGCGAATCAACTGGTGCAGTTGAAGAGCATCTCGGCGGAGATGATGGAAGTGCTGTCGTCGGCAGTGCGCGCACGCATCAGCATCCTGGTTTCGGGTGGTACGGGCGCCGGCAAAACCACGTTCCTGAACATTCTGTCGCAATACATTCCCAACAACGAGCGTCTGGTGACCATCGAGGACGCGGCCGAATTGCGGCTGGCGCAGGAGAACATCGTGCGCCTGGAGACACGGCCGCCGAACATCGAAGGCCAGGGCGCCATCAAACAGAGGCAACTGCTCATCAACAGCCTGCGTATGCGCCCCGACCGCATCATCATCGGTGAGGTGCGCGGCGAGGAAGCCTTTGACATGTTGCAGGCCATGAACACGGGCCACGAGGGCTCGATGACAACGATTCACGCCAACACCCCGCGCGACGCCATTTCGCGTCTCGAGTCAATGGTGGCGATGACGAACATGAACCTGCCGGAAAAGTCGGTGCGGCAGCAGATCGCCTCGGCCATCACGATCGTGGTACAGGCGACACGCATGAGCGACGGAACCCGCAAGATCACAAGCATTTCCGAGATCACCGGCATGGAAGAGAACGTGATCAGCATGCAGGAGATCTTCTCGTTCCAAAAGAAGGGGATTGGACCGGACGGCCGGGTGATCGGCGTGTTCATGCCCAGTCGCATCCGTCCCCATTTCCTGGAGAGGCTGCGGGTATCGGGCATCGTGCTGCCGCCCAGCCTGTTCGACAAGGAAACGCAAGTTAACTGAGAAGAAAGGAGGCGAACTGAGATGGGAATCATTGCAGTATTGGTATTCATCGGCGTATTCGTTGTCATTGCGCTGCCCATGGTACTCGCCGCACCCTCCGACAACTCCAAGAAGGCGCTGGCTACTCTGGACGCGGCGCTGAAGAGCGAATCCAAGCAGGTGATGCTGCAGCAGAACATGGACCTGCGCAAGGATGAGCAGCTGAGCAGCATTCCGTGGCTGAACAAGAAGCTGCTGAGCATCGAGCTGGCGCCTTATCTGCGCAAGATGCTGAGCCAGGCCGAACTGAATTGGAGCCCCGGCCGTCTGCTGATCATGACCGTGGCGTGTTTGGCGCTGCCGTCGTACTTCGTGTTCCTGTCATTCCAGTCTTATCCGCTGGCGCTGGTGGCGGGCGTGGTGTGTGGGTCGCTTCCTTTCGGTTGGGTGTATTTCAAGCGGAGCCGGCGTTTTTCGGCATTCGAGAAGAACCTGCCGGAGGCGCTGGACCTGATGGTGAGCGGACTGCGCGCGGGGCACAGCCTGCTGGCGGCCATGGCCCTGGTGTCCCGGGAGTGTCCGGAGCCGGTGAAGGGCGAGTTCAAGATTTGCTTTGAAGAACAGAATTACGGCCTGGAGATGAAGACGGCGCTGGAAAACATGCTCGCCCGGGTTCCGCTGCAGGATTTGAAGATTACAGCAACCGCGATCCTGATTCAGAAGGAAAGCGGTGGCAACCTGGCCGAGGTGCTGGACAAGACCTCGCATGTGATCCGGGAACGGTTCCGGCTGAAGCGGCAGATCATGGTGCACACGGCGCAGGGGCGGCTTACGGGGTTGGTCCTTACCTGCCTGCCCATCGTGCTCGGCATCGGCATCTATTTCGTGGATCCGGACATGATCAGCATTTTGTGGCATCGCCAAATCGGCATCTACCTGATGTGGGGCGCGGCCGGACTGATTATGCTCGGCGGGTTTGTGATCTACAAGATCGTCGACATCGACGTATAGGGGAGAGGTATGGAATTCGCAATTTTCGCATTCGTGGCTGTATTTCTGCTGATCGCCAGCGGCGGGCTTCTGCTGTTTTACCGCGAAGTCATGCTACAGCGTATCAGCGAAGTGATCCATCCGCGCCCCAAGGAGAAAAGCATCGGGTCGGTGGTGCAGCAGGCCAAGTCCTCGATCGGAAGCCTGATGGAGTCCGTCGAGAACCTGATGCCGAGGAGCGATAAGGAAGTTTCGATCGTGGTGCAACGGCTGACGCGCGCGGGGTTCCGCAACGAGTCGGCGGTGAAGGTTTTCTACGGCTGCAAAGTGGCAGCGCCGATTCTGCTGTCAGCCCTCGCGCTGGTGACAGGCTTGGCAAGCATGGGCCCGTTTTTTGTCTACCTGATGACGCTGGGCGTGGGTTTTCTGGCGCCTGACTTCTGGCTTGGGAAGAAGATTAAGAAGCGGCAAAAGAAAATCAATCGCGGATTGCCCGATGTGCTGGATTTGCTGGTGATCTGCATGGAAGCTGGCCTCAGCCTGGACCAGGCGACGGCGCGCACCGCGCAGGAATTAACCCAGTCGCTGCCGGAGTTGTGCGACGAGCTGAACATCGTGGTGCTGGAACAACATGCCGGCCGAGGCCGTGCCGACGCATGGAAACACATGGCAGAACGCACCGCCGTGGAGAGTGTTCGTAACCTGGTTTCGATGCTGGTGCAGACCGAACAATTTGGAACCAGCATTGCCAAAGTGCTGCGTGTCCATTCTGACTCGCTGCGCGTTCAACGCGTGCAAATGATCGAGGAGTTGGCAAGCAAGACTTCAGTGAAACTGGTTTTTCCGCTGGTACTGTTCATCTTTCCCGCGTTATTTCTGGTTACACTGGGACCAGCCGCGATTCTTATGGTCGAGTCTTTTTCGAAGTTGACCAACAAATAAAGGGCAGGAAGGGAGAACGATATGGATACCACGCTTGTCAGAATTATTGCCGGGGTAGTGGCAGTCATCATTCTGGTGATTTTGGTTCAACGCCGTCGCACTCGGGTTAAGTAAACGGTGAGCTTGAGTCCGTGGGTTTCTTGAGAAAATCAGGCGCCACGGCGAGAGCAAGACATTTCGCAGATTCGGGAGGACCTGCCCGGTGCCTCGCGCACCGAGGCAGGAAGCCCGGAGTGTCGGGTGGGTAAGGTGTTCTCTTTCGCGCCCGGACGTGCGCGAACGGCGAGGGTCGACTGGTATGGGGCTTGTGGAGAGAATTGAGGAACCGGTTGGGACGCAGAGAGTAATAGGCATTGCTGCGCAGACGCAACGGGACAAAAGGACCATGGAATCTCGAATACATTGCGCTTATAACCAAACGCGGGAATGCTTTCTTGGCCTGGGTGTCAAGGCTGCAGATCTGCCGTCAGCGCGCGTGGGCGAGTTGATGGCGCGGCCGCTGAAATCGGGCGAGGGCGTATGGTTGACGCCATTCCGCGGAATTCCCGCGGCAGCAATGCCGGTGCCACTGGACCTGATCTACCTGGATGAGGATTGCCGGGTGATCGAAACGGTGGAATCGTTCCCCACATTTCAGGTGAGTTCCTCTAGTCCGCGGCCCGATAGCGTGCTGGCATTGCCGGCGCATTCCATTTATTCGTCGCAGACCCAGCCTGGCGATCAGCTCGTGTTGTGTGTGGCCGAGGAGATGGAGGGGCAGTTGCAGCGGCTGAGCGATCCGCGGAGCGAGTTCAGCATTCCGCCGAAGGTGACGGGAGCCGTTTCGACGACCATTGCCGGGGCGGTGCTGTTGCGCGAGAAGCCGCTGTGGAGCGGCGGGCCGGGAGTCCTGGAACTGGAAGACCGGAACGGACACGGCAACCAGGCCGCGCAAGAGGCCTATGAGATGGAGTTGACGCAGGGCGTCGCGAAGACGTTCAAGCAGCCGCGTAACTGGTTGCAGCGCTGGTGGTCGCCCGATCCGCGCAAGGCTCCACGGGTACGGACGCCGGGGCTGGCCGCGTATTACTGGAACGGCGAGGCGCCCGTAGCGCATGGCATTCGCGACATCAGCTCGTCGGGGTTGTACGTGGTGACGGAAGAGCGCTGGTATCCCGGGACCCTGGTTTTGATGACGCTGCAGAGGAACGATCTGGGCGATGAGATGGCCGAGCGCTCGATTGCCGTGCAATCGCGGGCAGTGCGCTGGGGACCGGACGGGGTGGGCCTGCAGTTTCTTCTGCCCGATGAGCAGGAACGGTGCCGGGGCAATTCGCAGATCCTGGATGCGGCGGGCAGGAAAGATTTCGAGCGTTTTCTGGAGCAGTTGAAACGCGCCAAGTGAATGTGCCGAAAGGCGAAGGCCGCATGGCCAAGATGACGACACCTAAAGGTTTCCGTTGCCGTCACCGCCCGTTCCTGTCCGCAGCGGCTTTGTGGAGGTCGAGCAGAGCCGACCCGCCGGCCGGGGATATCCATCCTGGCTTAAACCTGAAAAATCGTAACGCTAAAGTGGGATTCTCGCGCGATTGAGAGATCGACGATGATGCGGGTAAGGCTCTCTTTCCTCGGTAGGTCGGGGGTGAGGCCGGCGAGGCTCCCCAATGGTTCCCCACTGCGGCGAACGCGCCCATTTCTCCCAGCGTAGAGAGATTCGGCGCGGATGTGCGCTGTAATTTGTCGGCCAGGGTGAACACCTGCGGATTCGGAGCCTGCTGAATTGTTGTTCGGGTTACCAATGTCATACCGTATAGCACCAATGGGGCATGTACCCTGCTCCAACGGCGGATGATCATACACGTGACAGGCCCATTTTCCGAGAGGTCACATAGGTGTCGGCGAGGCTGCAAATTGGAATCGCACCGAGACGAACGCGTCCATTTGTCCCCGCGCACAGCGCATAGGCAGCCGTGTGCCGGACTTTCCCGGCCAGGCGCCGCGAACGGGGACTCCTTCTCGAAACCAGCCGAACTGCGACCACCGCAGCAGGCGGCGCGTGCCGCACGCAGCGGGCGGGAGGGGATTCATGCGCTTTCGGAATCCTTGGGCAAAGCGCCGATGAGAGGTGCAAGTGGCGCCGATAAACATTTTGATTGGCTGCGGTGCGAAGCTTCGAATCGAGCCGTCACCGCGCTGGAGGTAAAACGATGAAGACTGATTGCGGCCTGCGCAAGCCGGCCAATTCGCTGGCTCACCGCCTGAGACGCTTATTCCACCTCGGCGCCGACGACGGCAATGCGCTTGTAGAGATGGCCCTCGTACTGCCTGTGTTCCTGGCCTTTGTGACCGGGATCGGGTCGTTTGCCATTGCTTTGGGGAACCAGATCACGCTGATCCAGGCGACTGGTTCCGGCGGGCAATACCTGCAACAGCTCAGGAACAGCACCACGGACCCCTGCAAGGACACAATCACGGCCATCGAAAATGCGGCTCCGAATCTCGCTCCTGGGAGTATCGGCTTAACCCTGACCCTGAATGGCAACTCGCCAATTACGGGCGCGAGCTGCTCCGGAAAGCAGACCCAGTTGATTGAGGGAGCGACGGTCACGGTTGCGACCACATATCCCTGTACCCTCTCGGTCTACGGCGTCAAATTCGCTAACAGTTGTAACCTTTCGGCTCAGGTGACTGAGTATGAGTATTAATCGCAACGCCACGGAGGTAAATGCGATGAGAAAAGCAGTCATATCCTTTGCGCGTAAAACCATTGCGGATCAAAGAGGACAGATATTGCCAATTTCGGCCGTGATGCTGGTGGCCCTTTTGTCGCTGGGCGGTTTGAGCATGGATTTCGGGCGCGCGTACATTGCCCAGGCCCGGTTGCAAACCTACGCCAATGCATCGGTACTGGCGGCGGCGGGCGAGGTGTACAACACTTCGACGACGAGCAGCGCCACAACGTTTGCCAAAAACTACAGCGCTTCGACAGGCGATAACAACGCTATTTCATACATGGGGACTGTAACCACGTCCGTAACCACGAAGTGCCTGAACATGCTGCTTCCGAGCGGGACCTGCACCAGCAGTTCGCCGGCAAACGCAGTGCAGGTCAGGGAGTCGGCAAGCATTCCCACGACATTCATGGCTCTGTTAGGGAAGAAAACCATGAATATCTCCGCGGTAGCCACAGCTTCAATGCAGGGCAAGGCGCAGCCATGGAATGTGGCAATCGTTCTGGACGACACGGGGTCGATGGGGACGGCCGATACCAATTGCGGCGGCGTCAGCGAATTCAAGTGCGCCACCAACGGCATTCAGGCCCTGCTTGCGGCTACGGATCCATGTGACGCAGGCGCATCGAAATGCAGCACAGGGGATTTCCATGTAGCGCTGTTCATGTTTCCCGGCGTTTCCTATTCTTATGCTTCGGGGGGATCGTCGTTATCGTACCTTACCAACTGCAACGGGACAACAACGACGCCGAGTTTCGTGCTCTACACCCTGCCGACTGTCGGGGCGACCTCGTACAAGCCAATCACCTACACTAAGGGAGCATCGAGCTGGACGGGGACCTATGAAGTGACCTACGGCGCCAGCGATGCCGATGCCAACGGCTTTGTGAGCGACTACTACGATGCCACGGCTTCCAACGGCCTGAACTCCACATCCTCTATCAACCAGGCCATCGGCGGCTGCATGACCACAGAGCCCATGAACTGGAACTCGGGAAACAAGAACGCTGCGCCGGTGATGCAGGCCGCTTCGACGGGCGGCGTCACCTACTATGCCAGCGTGATCTATGCGGCGCAGGCGGCGCTGACTGCCGAGCAGACAGCGAATCCGGGCAGCAAGAATGCCCTTATCTTCCTCAGTGACGGCCAGGCGCAACTTGCGACCAGCACGAACAATTTCCCCACCGCCTATACCGCGAGCTCAAGCACTCCCGGGCTGAACACCTTGACCAACAACGGGACCTACCCATCCGGCGTCGATGAATGCCAGCAGGCGATCGTTGCGGCCCAGGCCGCGACCACCGCAGGGACTACGGTGTATGGGGTCGCGTATGGTTCCGAGCAAAGCGGTTGCGCGACTGCTGAAAACAACTTCATCGCCGATACCACATTGGTCGCCACGGGGAAAAATGCGTCATTCACTCTCTCGACTCTCTCTCCCTGTGCAACCATCGAGAATATCGCTTCGTCCTTGGGTAACTTCTACTCCGACTACCTGCAAAGCGGCTCCACGGTCAGTTCATCTTGCGTGGACAGCTCGCACAGCGTGACCAGCCTGCAAGATATCTTCCTATCGATTGCGGCACAGTTCACGAACCCGCGACTCCTGCCCAACAACGCAGCGGGGACCGTTGTGTCTACGAATTGAGTAAGACGCAGCAGGCAAGGTGAATCAGGGCGCGGCATACAAGCCGCGCCCATTTTCGTGTGCGCCCGGCATGGGCGCACTCTTGCGACTGTAAGTCCCGCCGTAAGCGGGTCACCGCGAGCGAAGCGCAACGGCATGAGGGTGACCGAGTGCAGGGAGCAAGCGTGGAGGGAAGCTGCGGGCCGATGAACAAGAACCGGATAGAATGCGCTACCAGCCAGGGCGAGCGGGCACGTGACCGCGAAGTTCTAGTGACCAAGGGGAAGCGGCGGAGATCCGGCGGTCGCGCAATGAAGGAGTGCGTTCTCACCTGGGGAGATATTGCATTCTGTCCGAAAGGGCGTCTCTGCTGACCTCAACTCCTCGAACCGCCCGATGCGGGCCCGCATGTCCGGTGGCGTGGCACGGGAGCGCGGGTGACCACTAACCCTATGCCGATCGGGGGCCGAAACGCAGGGAGAGCGAACGCCTACGCCGATCTATTGCGTTTCTTCGGGGATGATCAGCAAAATATCGACTTTGGCTGCCTGACCATTCTGCTGCGCGGGGCGGAACTGCCATTGCCGCAACGCGGCGAGCACGAACTGTGCGCTCGCGAAGGGTTGCGGGAAGACAACGGTGAGGTTCTGAAAGCGTCCGGACTCATCGACAACACCGCGGATCATCAAGGCGTCGGCGTCGACGCTATCGGGCGCGAGGTTCGGCCGCACAATGTTATACGGCCATGGCGCTTCAAGGCGGGAGGTGGTGCCACCGGCAGCGGCCTCCGCGTTGCGTGGCAGCGAGTACTGCAAAATCCAGCTCTTGGGCAGACCCACGTGTAAATACGCAGTGTAGGCGATTCTGCCAGTCCACATGCCTTCCAATTCGGGGAATTCTTGTTCGAGGGCGTCATTGACGATCACGGAACCGAAGTGGCCGTCTTTGGGCAGTGCGATGGGAGTGGTCGTAGCCCGGCCGGTTCCGTTAGACCCGGTTTCCGCCTCCGACATGGATGAGGAGGTTCCCGCACTACCTGAGCCCGAGCCGGGGCCAGAACGATTCGCCCCGCCGGCTGGGCCCTGGCCAGCACCGCCGAAGCCTGGCTTGGCAGCAAGAGAGCCCCTGCCAGCCTGATCGGAGGGGTTCTGGGACTTCCCTGGAGAAAGCGCGCCTTGCGCATTCGATGCCTGGGACTCGTTAACCGGTGGCAGCGCGGCGCTTCCATTCATCTTGAGATCGGAGAGAGAAAGCACGGCAGCGGGCGTGGGCGGCGCCGATTGCTGCGAGGCCGACGCCGGAGGCAGTTGTACTTGTGTCGGAGCGTGAACGGTGACCGGCGACGTGGTGCTGGGCGCGACCGGCAATTTAACCGAGGGCAGCTTGCTGGATGCGAGGTTGACGTCGGCGAGAGTGAGTTCCTGATTGGGCCGGTCAAGGACGGGAATGACCTCGGCGGCTGTGGGTTTTTCCGGCAAGGGTGGAACGATGTGTTTCACGGTCGTCTTACTCGGCGACCAGATAACGACCTGCGGCACAGGAATCGGTTGGGGAAGAGTGATGGGGTTCAGAAGGTCGGCCTGGATGAGCGTTTGCGGGCCTGGCTGCATCTGCTTCGGAAGAGAGCGTGATGCTTCGGTGCGGCCCTCGGGAGCCGCCGCGCCGTCATGCGACTTCGGGTAGGGAATGCGCGGGGGTGCTGGCTTCTGTGACTCGGGCGGCAGGATCAGATCGAGTTCACGAAGCGTGTAATGCGCATTAACCACTCGGACCGTAGGAGGCTTGTAGGCGAAGCCGAACAAGACAACAGCCCCGGCGATGACATGGATGAGGATGGAACCCACGAGCGATGTCGGCCGCTGACCTTGCGAGTCCAGCGTTGCGAAGAGCATGTTGCCGCTGGAAGGCATCATCAACACCGGAGCAACAGCAACGGCATGCTCTTGAGGGGCAGCACTTGGATTCACTACGAATTCAAGTCGATCCTGAAGGATCGACCATGCTGGCGACTCTGAATCTAATTTGCTTGATGCGCGAAGAGCCAAGAGTGACCTCCGACTGCGAAATCATCATGGATGATTTGCAGCCCCAAACGGCCCTGGCAGCGTGCGGGTCTGCAACGCGCCATAGGACCCCGAGGGAATTCTAACCTGCTTCAAGCATCGCTCAATGCGGAGATTTGCCTCATAGCTCTCTTGATACCTCACTTAAGTAATATCGACAATTCATGCGCGAGAGATTAGGTTGAGTGGGACTACACTGTAATCCGCACAGCCCAGTGCAGGGCAAAGACGATGGCCCGTTCGTAGGATTGACGGCAAGCTGGCGGGCTCGGAAGATGGGCAGGAAAAGCAAGGCGGAGTTGGCGATCAGTCACCTCCAACGGAGTAAGGATGAATCGAAGACTGCTAACGATCCTTGTCGTCGCACTCGTGGTGGCCAGCCTGTGTACCTGGCTGGTCATTCGCCTGGTGGGCGTGCGCTTGGCGGCTTCAAAGCCGATGGCGACGACGCAGGTGGTTGCGGCGGCAAAGGACATTCCCCTGGGAGCCGTGATTACAAAGGCCGATCTGACGACCATCACACTTGGCGGTTCGGCGCCCAAAGGCGCCATTCTGAAAATGGATGATGCGGTAGGCCGCGGCGTGATTTCAGAGATCTATCAGGGCGAGCCAATTCTCGAAAGCCGCCTGGCCGGTGTCGGCTCTGGCGGCGGACTGGCGCCCACCATCCCCCAAGGCATGAGGGCGTGCGCCGTAAGGGTGGATGAAGTGGTGGGCGTGGCCGGATTCGTGATCCCCGGCTCGCGCGTTGACGTTCTGGTTTCAGGCAATCCTCCCAACGCAGGCGGCAATAGCGGAGGCGTGCAGACGCAGACTCTGCTGCAGAACATTCAAGTGCTGTCGGCAGGCACCGACATTGCGAAAGACGCCGAAGGCAAACCGCAGCAGGTGCAGGTTGTCAATCTGCTTGTGACACCGGAGCAGGCCGAGACGCTCAGCCTGGCCAGCAACTCGCTGAAGATCCAGTTGGTGCTGCGCAATCCGCTGGATACACAGATGGCCAAGGTGCCGCCTACGGCGATGAACACCATCTTTACGAGCACGGCTCCGCCGCCCGCCGCACCACGCCGCGCTACAGGCGGCGAAAAGAAGCCGGTGCCGAAGACGTATTCGATCACCATCAGCAACGGCTCGAAGACCACGGAATCGAAATTCGCAACACCCGAGGGACAGCATTGAGATCGACGACTGGCATCACCATCGCATATTGCAGCGCGCTCCTCGTGGCTCTCTGCACCGGGCAGGTGGTATTGGCTCAGGCCGCGCCGTCTTCCTCGCCATCCACGGGAACCCACTCCGAGGACTCCACGAATGAACTGAACGTGGAAGTCGGCAAAGCTGTACTCGTGGATTGTGCGCAACCGATTCAGCACGTGGCCATTGGCGCGGGCGAGGTTGCGGAAGCTGAGGCCATCAGCCCCACCGAAATCATGATCACCGGCAAAGGGCCGGGCACGACCAGCCTGATTCTCTGGGATATTCACGGCGGCCGGCAATTCTTCAACGTGACGGTGCGGCCCAACGCAGGACTGTCGAGCGATAACCTGGACGCCATCCGGCGCGAGCTGAAAACCGAGTTGCCGGGGCAGGCGATCAAGGTCACCTATACCAACAACAGCGTCTTTCTACGCGGCACAGTGAAGGATCTGACAAGCTCGGCGCGCGCGGTGCAGATTGCCTCGACCGCGGGCAAAGTAGTGAACCTGATGGATGTAAACGTGCCCACGGCTGATCCCCAGATTCTGCTCAAGGTGCGCTTTGCCTCAGTGGATCGCATCCTGGCCCGTGAGCTTGGCGTCAACCTGTTCGACCTTGGTCTGGGAAACGCTCTTGGCGGGGTTTCGTCCGGCCAGTTTTCTCCACCTAGCATCGGCAGCAGTAGTAGTTCGTCGAGCGGATCGGGAGTCGGCGGAACGGCCGGATCGGCGAGCTTTAGCCAGGAGGGAAATATTTTTGCCTTCTTCCCCGGTCTGAATGTAGGCGCCGATATTCATGCTCTGATTACCAAGAACGTGGTGCAGGTGCTGGCGGAGCCGAACCTGCTCGCCACCAACGGTAAAGAAGCCAGCTTTCTTGCGGGCGGCGAATTCCCCTATCCCGTAGTGTCCGGCACGTCAAGCGGCACCGCCGCGGTCAGTATCGAGTTCAAAGAGTACGGCATTCGGCTCAATTTCATCCCCACCATCACGCCTCGAGGAACCATCCACCTGCAAGTGGCGCCGGAGGTGAGCGCACTGGACTACAGCAACGAGGCAACGATTTCGGGATTTGAAGTACCGGGTCTCACCGTGCGCAGAGTGAATACCGAAGTGGAGCTGAAAGACGGACAGACCTTCATCATTGGCGGCCTGCTCGACAAGAGCCTCACCGACAAATTCACCAAGATTCCGTTTATTGGCGACATCCCGATCCTTGGCAAGTTGTTCCAATCCGAGTCCAAGACCAAGAACGATACCGAATTGATCGTGCTGGTCACGCCGGAGATCGTATCCCCGTTGCTGGCGGGTACGCCAACGCCCGACCTGAAATATCCGGATCAGTTCATGCCGCCCAATTCGAATATTCCCATGCACCAGCCGGATGAGAAGACGGCGGATAACACGTTGCCGCCATCTGCGCCGGCAGTTCCAGTAGAGACGCTGATCGAGAGCATGAAGCCGGAGAAGCCACTGGTCATCGAGAGCGGGACAGGTGGATTCGGCCAGGGCGGCTCAACGATCAATTCTGGAGGGTCCTCGACCGGGTCCACGGGAGCGCCGCCGCAGCCATAGCGCCTGCTGACTCCAGACTTGAATTGGGGAAGTTGGAAAATGGGTATGATCCCGCAGAGGATCGCGAAGGCGGTGGGGCAGTTTTTTGCTTCGCCGCCGGCAACCCCTCAGGGACCATTGCAGGTTCTGAATCTGACGCGCGGCACAGTGCTGGCCACTCAACTCGCCAAAGCGCACACCGCAGCCACACGAAGAAAAGGTCTGCTGGGCCGGGATAGCCTTTTGCCCGGCGAGGGCCTGTGGATCGCTCCCTGCGAATCGGTGCACACCTTCTTCATGCACTTTCCCATCGATCTCGTCTACCTGGACCGCAAGCTGAAAGTGAAGAAGGTGCGCCATAGCGTCGGAGCATGGCGCATGTCGGCATGTTTCGCGGCGCACAGTGTGCTGGAGTTGCCGGCCGGGACGGCAGCTGCGGCGCACACGGAACGCGGGGACAGCGTGGAAATGGTGCCAGTCACGCCTTCATCGCAAAACTGAAAGCAGTCGTCGAAACGCAAGCCGATCGAGGAATGGCAGAGAACGGCCGAAGGGCCAGAGGCTGTCAAGCGGGGATGCCGTGGCCCGCTTCAAGCGCAGGCGCGGTGCTCCATTGTCTAGCGAGCGCAAAAGCCGCTGCCATCACAGTCAATCCTGCCAGCGAGCGCGTAAGCATGGGATGCGCGAGCAGAATCGTATACGCGAATCGCACTCCAAGCGACCAACTAAGCGTGAGGGCAAGAAAGCAACCTGCGCGGCGCAGGTTGCGCATTCCTATGGCGGAGACAAACACGCCGAAGGCCAATCCGGGAATCAGATCGATGACGTAATGCTCTCCAGTCGACAGCGTTGCCAGGCATGTTGCGGCAAGAAACAGAAGCGCTACCGCCTTCCAAATTTTGCCCGGCGCGAACATGAGAAAGACCAAAGCGGTGCCAATGTGCAGGGAAGGAAATGCGTTTGGCATCCCCGCCAAGCGCACAGCCTCCGGCGCAACGGCTGGCGGGCTCAACCACTGTTTGCCGAATGCATAGATCGGTCCGCATGCCGGCACGATCATGTAAAGCAAGGGGCCGGAAACAAGCTCCGCAACGTAAGCCAGAATGATTGAGCCGGGGCTCCGCCGGTATCGCGTCAAGAGAAACCAGGCGATCATCATGGGCACCATCGACTGATAGACGAGCCAAAGAGGGATGTGCAGAAAGCCCTGCAACGGCCGCGCGATGCAGGCGGCCTGAATGCCGAGTGACGCATCCAGACGAAACAAGACGTGATCGAACTTCCAGGGAAAGGCAGCGCCTTCGCGGCCCATGAAGATGTTGAGGAACACCCCGTAGAACAGATTGAGGACAAGCGCGAAGACAAGTTCAATCCGCGCCCTGTCTTTCTCGTCCCTGAGCATCCAGATGACGGAAAGAAGAAGGGCGATGATCGCGATGGTGGAAGGATTGATAAGGATGTCAATTGCGCGCATGGGGCACCTTAGCGAGACAGAGAGGGCGAAGCGGGCGATGGTATCGAGCCCGGCCTGCGGCAAGAGGCGCGCGCAAACAGATACCAAATGAGCCAAGCGGGTGCTGGCCAGAGATAAGCGGCGGAGTGCAGATCAAAATGGACCAGCTGGAATTCAACAAGGATATAGATCAGCGCCAGGACAGAAAGCGCGGCGCGGGACGGCGTGCGGGCGGCGGCAAACAGGATGGCGGGGATGGCCAGGGATTGATCGAAGATCCAGCCGAAGGGCGCGACCAGAAGCGAGACCAGCATGAGCAAGCCGCCATGTTCGAGCCAGTCCCAGCGATGACGGCGCGGCCAGAAGTAAACCAGGGCCCACAGGCAGCCGAGGATCGCGGGCACAAAAGCGAGCCACTCCCATGCAGGATGGATGGAATCGCGCAAAAGATCCCCGAAGCAGGGAGTGAACTCGCGCGTGACTACGGAGGTGCGCATGTAATACGCGTACTGGCTCCAGGCCGCCGGGTCGATCCATGTCGTAACCAGGCTGCCGGCGGCCATGGCGGCTACGCCTCCGGCGAGAATCCGATAACCTCGCGTAAGCACGATCCAGAGCAGGAGGACAAGAACAAAGGGAAGGAAAAGATGTGGCTTGATGGAGCAGAGCCAAAGCGCCGCGCCGGCCGCGAAGGGACGCGTTTTATGCAGGCGCAGAAAGAGCGTGAACCCGAAGAGCAGAAAGACAGAGGTCTGGCCGAGGAGCACGCACCAGAGCGCCGGGGGAAAGCAAAAGCCGAGCCATTCGCGATGGTTTCCCGGCGAGCCAAGCAGCTTCCAGAGGATGCGCACGGAGGCGACCAGCAGGCCCAGCATGAGCAGCGACCAGGGAAGGGCTGCCGCCATGGGGCTGGAATAGCCGAGAGGCAGAGCCAGGGGCAGAGCCCAGGGAGCATTGCGCATGTAATACGACGCGCCGCCGGAAAATCCCGCGTCGCGCTCGATCTGATTGAGGGCCGCGGGGTCGTACGGATTGCCATGATGGACGAGCTGCTGGCCGGTGGCCCAGTAGACGATGAAGTCGCGGCGGGCGACGGTCTGGCGATCGAAAGGCAGCAGGCAGAGAAATAGAACCGTATATAAAATCGCGAGGGCGTACGCGATCGCGGTCAAAGGCACACTGATGTCGTATTGCTGCTTCAACGATCTGCGCCTTTCTGTGTGCAATCAACGCGATTATAACCAGCGATGAGAATCAATCCCCGCATTCCGCCCGGTGCGCATCCGGCGAGTAAATGCCCATAAGTTCTCTAGCGGAGACATACGGCACAGAAATCATGAAATTGCCGGGGCAGGGTTGGCGGCGCGATGGACGGGCATGCGGCGGGCGCATAAATACCAGGCGAGCCACGCCGGTGCGGTCCAGAGATAGAGAGGCGAGATGACGCGAACTCCGCAAACCATCTCGATGTCCATGACGAGGATCGCCAGCGCCAGGACGCTCACCAAGTTGCGTGAGCGCGTGGCGTAGGCGCCCTCGAGCAGAGCAGGAATGGCCAGGCACTGATCGTAAAACCAGCAGTAGGGCGCGGCGACAAGAGAGACCAGCATCAGAAGACTGCCGTGAGTCTTCCAGTCCCAGGCGGCGCGGCGGCGCCAAAAATAAATCAACGCCCAAAGGCACGAGAGCGCGACAGGCAAGTACTGGAGCCAGGTTGCCTGCACATTGAACATTTGATCGACCCACTGACGGACGGCGCTCGCAAGGCAAGGGATGAATTCGTTCTCGACGGCGGGTGAGCGCATCAGGCGAGTGTAGTCGAGCCAGGCGTGCGAGTCGATCAAGGACGCGACGGCGCTCGAAAGTGCGAGAGCCGCGGCAGCGCCGGCCGCGAGCTTCCAGGCGCGCGAGAAGACAATCCATGCCGCCAGTGCGGCGGCAAAGGGCAGAAAGAGATGCGGCTTGAGGGCGCAGAGCCACAGAGAAGCCCCTGCAAGAAATGGTCGCACCCCATGCCAGCGCAGGAAGAGCACCAACCCCAGCAAAGCAAAGAGAGCGGTCTGGCCCATGGTGAGGCAGATCAGGGCCGGCGTGAAGGCCAGCGCGAGCCAGTGCAGATGATTCGCGGGAGATCCATACAACTCGCGCGCGATGCGCACGGAGAGAAGCAGACAGGCCAGCAAAAGCAGGGACCACAGAATTGCCGCCACGCGCAGTGGGAGAAAACCGAGCGGGTAGGCAAGCGGCAACGCCCAGGGAGGGTTGCGCATGATAAGCACGGCGCGAACATCCAGCCCCGCGGCGTGTTCCAGCGCCGAGAGGGCATCGCGATCGTATGGATTGGCGTGGTGAATGAGCTGGCGGCCGGTAGCCCAGTAAGAAACAAAATCACGAGATCCGGCCAGACTACCGACGACAGGCACAGCAAAGAAGAAGAGGGTAGCGAGAGCAAGCGCGAGCCCGGCAACCAATGCAATGGAGAACTCCGCCAGATCGCGTCGTTCCTGCGCCGGTGGAGTATCGTGCTTGCCAGCCATGGAGGCTATTCTACGGCACGGCTTCAGGTACGGAGACGAAGCGCCGCAAACGCAGACGGATACGAGGGAAAAGCGACAAGCGGACCTTCGAAGATGCATGAAGAATGAAGGCGTCCCGAAGCCACGGCGTAAGAGATTGATGGCAATAAAACAAAAGTAATGTATACGGTTTCTGTCTGTGAAGCCGCCGTTGTAAACAGTCGTATACACCCAACGCAGCGAGCATTGAAGTGGGGTTTTTCTATTCCGTTGATTTTAAAGTGCAAGCTCAAGTTGTCGACAATGGCACGCCAGATGCAGTAAGCAGGGTGCCCGGCTGAGGCTGGGAAAACCGAATCTGAGAGGATACAAAATGAACAACCTATTTCTGTCAATGTATGTGAAGCTTCAGAACCTGATGAACCGCGACGAAGGTCAGGACCTGGTCGAGTACGCCCTTCTCGTTTGCTTGATCGCTCTGGCCGCCATCACTGGCGTGAACAAGGTTGCCGGTGCGGTTACGACCGTGTTCTCGAACATCAGCAGCTCGCTGGCATAGCTCCTGGCAGCACATCAAACCCAGCACCTCAGCTCTTAGCGGAAGGGTACAGGCTGGCATACTGCCGGGCTGCACCCTTCCTGTTAAGTCAACCACGCGAGGCATGAGCAACGAAGATGCAAGCAGACAAGTAGCGCCTGCGTCCTCGTCGGAGCCAACTCTCCAGCTCTTGTGCTTTTAAGCGACTGAGACTTCGTAGCAAGCGCGCCGGCTGTGGCCGAAATAACACTGAATGGAAAAGGTAAAACGCACCACGCACTTCGGAAGCCGTACGTGAAGTGCTATGAACGGCGTTTTCTCAAACATCAGCGGCTCGCTTGCCTAAACTCTGAGAAGGAACCTCTGGCGCAACCCGCGCCTCAGCCTCTTCATGGAGAGGACACGGACTCTGCCTTGCGCAGGGTCTTTGCATTCTCCAAGTGAAAGAGCGGACCATCCTGGTGTTCGAATCGAATATCGAACCACTCGGAAGGGAGATACTCCAGGCCAATGTTATTGGAGGTCCTCTTCCCGTTCCATGTGAAAAGCACGAGAGATCGCAAAAGCAAGATCAGGAAGCACGCCTTACCCCGGCGGGGGCCGGACATTCACCGAAAGGGGGTGCTGGGATGAACAACATACTTGCAACGCTGTATATCCGATTTCAGGACCTGACGACAGACGAGCAAGGTCAGGATTTGACCGAGTATGCGTTGATGCTGAGCCTGATTTGTCTGGCGCTGATTTCCGGCATAAGCGGCATCGCTACTGCGGCAAACCGCGTGTTTAGCAACATCAGCTCGTCGCTCGCGTAACCACACACGGACCGCGCAACGCTCACTGGATTTTGAGGAGCAGCGCGCGGGACTAAACGTCGAACGAGAACGATTTGAAACCCATTTCCTGCGCCCCACAGGTCAAGTTTCCCAAACCCAGAACAATAGCCCTGGCGGCGTCATAGCAAGCGAAAAGCCAGGTAGTGAAAGTTGATAAGTTGAAAATGGGCCATATGTTCTTCAGGTTTTGCGCGGCGTTACAAATCCTGCAATGCAACGAAAGGGGTCAGGATCTGGTGGAATATTCCTTGCTCATTTGTCTCATTGCACTGGGAAGCATCGCCGGCGTCAGGCACGTAGCTACAGCCGTTACCGCCGTCTTCAGCAACGTGAGTTCATCGCTTGCATAGTTTGAAGCGACGCTTGTCACAAAGCACGTTGCAGGAGATATCGAATTAACTCAGCCCTGGACCGGGGCTACAACCTTCAACAGATCGTTATTCCGAGAGAGGCTGGATGTGAGCGGATCATCCGCAAGCATCCAGCCTTTTTTGCGTTTATTGATTCGGCAACAAAATACCGCATCCGTGCCCCATCCTTTTCGGCGCCTCTTAGGCATTTATGGGGGGTTGTGCGCCACTAATGAAATACCGGACAGATACAAGCATGATTCCAAGGTGACGAGAGGGGTTCGGGCAGCTTAATCCGGGGCTGGCGAGCGCACGTCGATGCCGTAGAATCGCGTTGATCCCCCGCAAGTTTCGCACCAATCCGCAGGGACGGAACTGGACCGAAATGCTGCTGCCCACCGCACACGAAGCCAACCCGGCGTTGCTGATTCTTGAATGCGGCATGGCCGCAATGGCTGCGGCGTTGTCCTTCGCGTTTCCGCGGCTGGGCGGCAAGTCGTTTGCGCGCGCGGAGGGGCTGTTCTCACGGCTGGCGCAAAGACAAGGACTTGTGGTTGCGGCCGTAGGATTCAGCGTGATCGTGCTGCGGCTGGCGATTCTGCCGCTGTTTCCCGTGCCGCTGCCGTTCGTTCCCGACGACTTCAGTTTTCTGCTGGCTTGCGACACGTTCGCGCACGGTCATCTGGCGAATCCAACACCCGCGATGTGGACGCACTTTGAAAGCATCCACATCACCATGCAGCCCACGTATCAATCCATGTATTTCCCCGGCCAGGGATTGCTGCTGGCAGCCAGCAAGGTGATTCTGGGAAATCCATGGATCGGGTTGCTGATCGTGAGCGCGTTGATGTGCGCGGCCCTGTGCTGGATGCTGCAAGCATGGCTGCCGCCGAGCTGGGCGCTGCTGGGCGGAGCCATTGCCGTGCTGCGCCTGGGCACTTTCAGTTACTGGACCAATACCTATCATGCGGGCGGTTCGCTGGGCGCGCTGGGCGGGGCACTGATCCTGGGAGGGCTGCCGCGACTGATGCGGACCACACGCGTGCGCTATGCGGCCCTGATCGGCATCGGCATCGCGATGCTGGTCTTGACGCGGCCTTACGAAGGCATTCTGATGTGCCTGCCCGTGGGATTTGTGCTCGCGCGATGGATGATGAAGGGGAAGAATCGGCCGAGCCCCGCTGCCATGGCGCGGCTGGCCGCGGTGCCCCTGCTTTTTGGAATTGCCGCTGTAGCGTGGATGGGTTATTACGATTACCGCGCCTTCGGCAATCCGCTCACCCCGCCCTACACCGTCAACCGCAATACCTACGCGATTGCTCCGTATTATGTGTGGCAACACGCCCGGCCCGAGCCCCACTACCGCTATAAGGAGATGCAGGTCTTCTACCACAAAGGCGAGGCGGATTTTTACGAAGGCTACCACTCCTTCGCGGGCTTTCTTAAGCAAACGCTGGTCAAGATCGGGTTCATGTTTCTGTTTTTTTCAGGATTCGCACTACTGCCTCCGCTCTTGATGGTGCGGCACATCTTTCTCGATCGCCGCATCCGATTTTTGCTGATATGCGTGCTGGTGCTGGCGGCGGGCATGGCGATTGAGATCTATCTCCTGCCGCACTACGTAGCGCCATTCACCGGAACGTTTTATGTCATCGGACTCCAGATGATGCGCCACCTGCGGCATTGGAAACCGGAAAAGAAACCCGTGGGACTTACCCTGATGCGGCTCACGGTAACAATCTGCGTGCTGATGGCAGGGTTGCGTATCTTTGCCGGTCCGCTGCACATTGCGCAGAGCGAATGGCCGCCCAGCAACTGGAACTTCAACTGGTTCGGTCCGGAACACTTTGGAACTGAGCGGGCGCAGATGGAGACCTGGCTCGATCATCAGCCAGGGCAGCAGTTGGTGATCGTTCGCTATTGGGGAAATCACGATCCGTTCGACGAGTGGGTATACAACGCGGCGGATATCGATCGCTCCCAGGTCATCTGGGCGAGAGACGGAGATCCCGCCGGCAATCCGGAACTTATCCGCTACTACAAGGACCGTACGGTGTGGCTCGTCGAGCCAGATGCGACTCCGGCACGAATTCAGCCGTACCCGAAGGAGACGGCCGGCGGCAGCGGGAAGTAAGGGGCGCGGGCCAGTTTGAGAATTTCGCGAAAGGGCACAACGTCAGAGCTTAGAGACAAATGTATCGTGGGCGCGAAGCGTCAAAGCGCGAATTTGGCCACGTCACAAATTGAGCTGAGGGTTTTGTAAATCGGCTCTGATCTGGCTATGTCACATAGTTGAGCAAGTTTTGTATCAGGACGCGAGTTTACTCGCGCCGGAAATGCAGCAAAACAAGGGGGGCTTTAGCCCCTGCGCTGCTCTCAGTCAATAAACCGAAGATGACATTCGTGGGCATCGAATTCGGCTTGATGGTGATCGCGATGGCGTGCGCGTTCGCCTGGCCCGGTCTTGGCGCTGGCGGTTTCGCATGCGTGGAGAGCGTTTTCGCGCGGCTCGCGCGCCGCAAGGGATTGGCCGCGACCGCGGTCGGCGTGAGCGCGATCGTCCTGCGCCTGGCATTGTTGCCGCTGTTCCCGATCCCACTGCCCTTCGTGCCCGATGACTTCAGCTTTCTCCTCGCTTGCGACACCTTCGCCCATGGACGGCTCGCCAATCAAACGCCGGCCATGTGGACGCACTTTGAGAGCATCCACATCACCATGCAGCCCTCGTATCAGTCGATGTACTTTCCCGGGCAGGGACTGCTGCTGGCAGCGGGCCAGGCGCTCTTCGGACATCCGTGGTTTGGATTGCTGATAGCAGCCGGCATTTTCTGCGGCGTGCTCACGTGGATGTTGCAGGCATGGCTGCCGCCCAACTGGGCCTTGCTGGGAGGGATCATCGCGTTGATCCGTCTCGCGCTCTTCAGCGATTGGATAAATACCTACCATACGGCGGGAACGCTTGCGGCGCTGGGTGGAGCG
>JARLFZ010000058.1 GCA_031296305.1 Occallatibacter sp.
ACGACAGCCGGTCAGGAGACCGGCGTTACACCACGATGGGCGCGGGGGCCGCGGCTGGTGCGCGTCACGGGCTATGGGCCGCTGTTCGATGAAGGAGCCTACGAGCAGGATGGGCACATTCGTATCGACTTTGGCTCGGACGCGCCGTTCCTTGAAGAGGAAGCCGATCTGGATCAGGTGGGCGCGCGGCACGTGGAAGAGAACGTGCGGCAACTGGTGGAGCTGGCCGGCGGAGTGGAGAAGGCCTCGGGCGCAACGGCGCGCTTGCTGTGGAGCGAGCTGGGCGAGAGCCTTGCGCAAAGGCTGGCCGAGCGGCTGGGAATGAGGAACTAAGCCGTGCGCTTCACGATCGAGCGAATCCGGACGCTGGTGGTGGTGGCGGCAGCGCTGCTGCTGGTGGCGCTGGGGATTTTTCTGGCGCGCGCCAAGTGGAAGAACCTGCTGAGCCGGCGCGACCTGCCGCAGCGGCTGGGCCTGGGTATCACGGAAGAGTCGAACGGATACAGCTACTCTCATAATCTCGGCGCGCATTCCAAGTACAAGATTCATGCCGCAAAAGAAATCCATCTCAAAAACGATCACGTGGAGCTGCACGACGTCGTAATCGAAATCTACGGCGAGGATGGTATCCAGACCGACAAGATTGCGGGCGACGAATTCGAATACGACCAGAAGAGTGGAATCGCCTCTGCGAAGGGGCCGGTGGAGATGATGTTGACGCGGCCACCGGGAACGGTCGTCGGCAGCAAGAAGCCAGCCGGCAACGGCAAGAAGGTCGATCGCTCGCACACGGTGGCAGATGCGTTGGGCGATGCCGGCCAGGTTCAGGTGAAGACCAGCGGCGTGTCCTTCGACCGCAACACAGGCGTGTTGACGACGGCCCAGCGCGTGGATTTCACGATGACGCAGGGATCGGGGAGCGCGGTGGGCGCCACGTATGACTCGCAACGCGGCTACTTGACTTTGGTGCAGGCCGTGGAGCTGACGACGTATCGCGGCGAAGATAAGGTGCAGATCCGTGCGCAGCACGCGGAGTTCGATCGCGGCTCGCAAGAGTGCCTGCTGCGCGCGGCAACCATGGACTACCGTGACGGCCAGACAGACGCTGCTCAGGCCAAAATTCTCTTCCGTGGCGACGGATCGGCAGCGCACCTGGACGCGACGGGCGGCTTTGTGGTGACCACCTCGACGGGCGGGCGCCTGGCATCGCCAACTGCGGCCATGGACTTTGACGAGCACAGCCAGCCGCGCCACGGCCACCTGGAAGGCGGCGTGACCATGGACTCAAAGCAAGAGGGGGCCTCCGCGCAAGAGGGCCGCACGGTCCATGGCGCCTCGCCCACCGCGGAGCTGGATTTCACCGCCCAGGGCCAGTTGCGCCACGCGCACCTGGAGCGCGGCGTGACGATGCAGAGCGAGGCATCCAGCCTGGAATCTGCCGGGCAGATGCTGCACGTGAGCCGGACCTGGCGCTCCCCGGTGGCGGATGTAGACTTCCGGACCATAAAGGGCGGGGGTCAGACCGCAGGCAAGACCCAGGAGGAACCGGAAACGATTCACGGCACGGGCGGAGTGGTGATTACCAGTGAGAGCCGGCGCGGCAATGCCCCGGCAGTGCCCGCGAAGATGATTGCCGATGATGTGACGGGGACGTTTGGCGCGGGAGCGACGCTGCGCACGCTGGTGGGCACGGGGCACGCCGGGATGGAACAGACCACGGCGACGGGAGCGCAGCAAAGGGCTAGCGGCGACCGATTGACGGCGCAGTTTGTCGCGGAAGAGGAGCAAGGGAACGTCCGATCCCCGGTCTCAAAATCGAAACCGGGGGCACCCGGTGGGGCTGAGACGGCCGGCGCTCCCAATGTGCAGACGGCCGAGTTGGATGGGCATGTGACGCTCTTTGAGCAGCCGGCGGCAAGGCCCGGTGCGCAACCGCAACCGCCGCTGCGTGGCACGGCCGGCAAAGCCGTATATGAAGGGGCGGGGGAGTGGCTGCACCTGACATTGAATCCGCGAATCGTAAATGGCGGCCTGGAGCTGACTGCGGACAAGGTAGATGTGTCGCGGCAATCGGACGACGCCTTTGCGCACGGTAATGTGAAGGCGACCTGGACTGGCGGAGATTCGACAGGCGGCGGAAACCAGGGCGGCACGAATCAGAGCCGGACGGGTCAGGGAAGCGTGGCCCTGGGCGGCAATGGACCGGCGCACGTGATTGCGGCCGAAGCGCAAATGAACCAGTCGACAGAGGAAGCCATATTCCGGGGGCACGCGCGGCTGTGGCAGCAGGCGAATTCAGTGGCCGCGCCGGAGATCGTGCTCAACCAGCAACTGCAAACGCTCACGGCGCGCACCACCGATGCGGCGGATCCCGTGCGCGCGGTGTTGTTGAGCCAGAGTGCACCGGGAGCGGGTATCGGCGCGGGGAATACGCACGGCCAGGGCGCGGCAGGACGCACCGCAGCGAATCCGGAGGCGCCTTCTGTGATTCGCGTGCGCGGAGGGGATCTCAAGTATTCCGCTGCCGAGCACCGGGCCGTAATGCATGGGGGCGTGGCGGGCGCGGTGGTTGCGGAGACGGGATCCGCTACGTCGACCTCCGACACCGTGGATCTGCTGCTGGCTCCAGCGGGAAAGGGCGGCGGCGGCCAGGCTCAGGGTGGGCAGGCCCAGACCGCCGGCGGTGAGGCGCAAAGCGCCAGCGGCCAGGCACAAGTCGACCGCATGACGGCGACGGGACATGTGGTGCTAGTGTCCGAGGGACGGCGGGGAACCGGAGAACAGTTGGTTTACTCAGGCGCGACCGGAGACTACGTGCTGACCGGCACCGCGGCGGCGCGGCCCCGGATGACCGATCCCGGGCGGGGCAATGTAACCGGAGAGGTTTTGATTTTCCATAGCCGCGATGATAGCGTCAGTATCGAAGGCGGCGGGCACCAGACACGAACCGAGACGACTGCGCCGCAAATGCACGGTAGATAGCGGTGGAAGTGAGCCAATAAACTGAATGGAAACACTGTTTGCCGAGGAAATCGGCAAGAGCTACAAGGGAAGGCAGGTTGTCCGGGGCGTCAACCTGGCCATCTCCCGCGGTGAGGTGGTGGGACTGCTGGGGCCGAACGGCGCCGGCAAGACCACCTGCTTCTACGTCATCGTCGGCCTGGTCGCACCGGAGTCCGGGCGCGTGCTGGTGGATGAGAGCGACATCACGCGCCTGCCCATGTATATGCGCGCGCGCAACTATGGCATCAGCTACCTTCCCCAGGAACCTTCGGTTTTCCGCAAGCTCACCGTGGAAGAGAACATTCTGGCCGTGCTGGAGGCGCAGCCGCTGGGCAACCAGGAGCGGCGGACGCGCACCGAAAAGCTTATCAACCAGCTCAATCTAGGCCACATCCGCACCACACGCGGTTACGCACTCTCGGGCGGCGAACGGCGGCGCGTGGAGATCGCACGGGCGCTCTGCATCCAGCCGAACTTCATCCTGCTCGATGAGCCGTTCAGCGGCATCGACCCCATCGCGGTGCTGGAGCTGCAGAGAATCATCTTCGACCTGAAGGCCAGCGGCATTGGCGTGCTGATCACCGACCACAATGTGCGCGAGACGTTGAGCGTAACCGACCGGGCCTACATTATTGCCGAAGGCAAGATCTTCCGCGCCGGAACGCCGCGCGAGCTGGGCAACGATGTGGAGGTGCGGCGAATCTACCTGGGCGAGGGATTCTCGCTGGGTTAAAGCCTCTCTTAACACTTCCTGAGGAGCCCCGCTGCCGGAAAGTAACCCCTGTGTGCGCTCTGCACTGGCGCAGGAGTACGCAACAGGGCTATAAAATTCCATACAGAGATTCCGGAGATGGGCGATGGCCCGATCCGGAACCGGCGGCTCAAAAGATGAGCCGCATCTCCTTTAAGATTTTTCTCACACGGTTCGACTCGTGGGTAAACTCGCACTGAGCCGAACAAGGAATGGGCTGCATTGATGGCGCTGCTTGAACCAAGGTTGAATCTGAGAGTCGCGCAACGCCAGATCCTGACTCCGGGTCTGATGCAGATGGTGAGCGTTCTCGCCCTGAACAAGGTCGAGCTGAAGGAGATGATCGATGCCGAGATGGTGGAGAACCCCGTCCTGGAGGAGATTGACGAGACGGTTCCGATGCTGGACCAGATGGCAGGCCGCGAGGAGCGGCTGGAGCGCGGTGTGGAGGAAGCGGCCCCGCCGCCCAAGGACGCCTTCAACGAGGTCGATTTTGGTTCCTACTTCCAGGACTATCTCGATCCGGGCTATCGCACGCAGCCGGAGTATGAAGAGAACGAAAAACCCTCGTTTGAAAACTTTCTCTCCCAACCTACAACTCTGTCCGATCACCTGGCGTGGCAACTGGGAGCTCTGAGCCTGGACGCGCAGATGGAAGAGGCGGCCGACTTCGTAGTCGGCAACCTGGATGAAGACGGGTATCTGTCGGCGAGCGAAGAGGAGTTGGCGGCGGCCTTTCGCAAGGCTCCCGAGGGCGCGCCGGCGGGGAACGGCCACTTGCCGGATGAGGCGGCCACGCTCGATCTCATCCATCGCGCCGCCGATTTGGTTCGGAGTCTGGACCCGGCAGGCGTGGGCGCGCGCGACTTGCGGGAGTGCCTGGCCATGCAGATCGCGGCTCAGCAGCAAGAGTTTGGCCATTTGTACGGCGGACCGTTGGGGGAGACCGAAACCGATGCGCACGGCAGCTTTCGCAACGAGGCGGAAGCCCGGATCGAAGAGCGGCGGCACGCCATGGAGGTTGCGGCGCTGATTGTGGAGCATCACTTGCCTCTGCTCCAGAAGCGCGACCTGAAGGATCTGGCGCGCGCGGCGCAGGTGAAGCCGGAAGAGGCGCACGAGGCGGTGGAGTTCATCCGCACGCTCGATCCGCGCCCGGGGCGCTTGTACAACCGCGAGCAGACGCGGCTCATTGAGCCCGATGTGTACTTTGTGAAGCGCGGCGCCGAGTGGGTGGTCTCGATGAATGAAGAGGACCTGCCCAGCCTGCGCCTGAGCCGGCGCTATCGCAGCATGCTGGTCTCCCGGGAAACCGACAAGGAAGTGAAGGAGTACGTGAAGGAGCGCTTCCGCTCGGCACTGCAACTGATGCGCAACATCGCGCAACGCAAAAGCACCATTCTGCGCACGTGCGAGGTGATTGTGCGGCGGCAGCAGGAATTCCTCGACAGGGGCGTGGAAGCGCTGCGGCCCATGATGATCAAGGAAGTGGCCGAAGAGATCGGGGTACACCCTTCGACAGTAAGCCGCGCCGTGGCCAACAAGTACGCGCACACACCGCAGGGCGTGCTGGAATTGCGATTCTTTTTCTCGGAGGGCGCAAACGGCCCCGAAGGCGCCGACACCCCACTGCTGGTCCTCAAGCGCAAGGTAAAGAAGTTCATCGAAGACGAGGACCCGCGCCACCCGCTCACCGACGATCAGCTCGCGGCGATGCTGCAGTCGCAGGGCATTCAGCTCACGCGGCGTACCGTGGCCAAATACCGCGAGGATATGAACATTCCGTCGACACACCAAAGGCGGAAGCGGGAGTAAGAGCAGCTCTCAGCTTTTCGCTATCAGCCTTCAGCTCAATTGTGCAAACGCGGGCACGGTGATCTCCCACCCTAAACGCGAAAGACGCGTTTAGGATGGGGCAACCGGCAGACGGGCCGAGCGGACACGCTCGCGAAATTGCTAACGGCAATCCTTGAAACACAGATTCTGGCTGAAGAACGGCAGAACGTGGTTCTGGAAACGGTCTGCAACCGCACTGGTGTGAGTGCCGTGGTAGATCTCGAAGCTATTGGCGATGCCGTAGCGATCGAGCGCATCATGGAGCTTGCCGGCGTCGATGCGCGTCATGTCCTGATCGCCCGCATCGATGGCGATGGCGCGATACTGGCGTAAATTCCCGATGTACTGATCGATAAAAGCGAGAGGCGAGTTGGCGGTCCATCTGGCGAGCACATCCGGCTGCGGCGCACCGTCTTTTGTGGGCAGATCGAGATAAAGAGGCGGGTTTTTGGGATTGGGCGACCATGCCGCTGCCGAGGCAAGCTGTGTGCGGAGAGGGAATGGCAGGCTTGCCGCATCCGCCGACGTTTTGACCGCTGCCAACGCCTTATCGAAATCCGGATTCGCGGGTCCGGCGGCTCGCGGAGAAAGGCAGCACGGACTCATGATGTAGACGCTGCCGAAGACATCGGGATACTTCATCGAGATGCGCGTAGCGCCGTAGCCGCCCATGGAATGGCCAGCCAGTCCGCGGCTGGAGCGAACGGGAATGGTGCGGTAGTGCGCATCGATGTACGCAACGACATCGTGCGCCACGAAGCGTTCGAAGTCGCCCGTGGTCACGGAGCTCGAATACATGGAGCCGCCAAAGAGGGTCTTGGAATCGGGGAGCACCACGATCATTTCCTGAGCCCCGAGCGCGAAGGCGCCTTCAACGGTTTGCGGAACTTGAATTTCGTGGGTCCATTGGTCGGCGCCGATGGAGTAGCCGTGGAGCGCGTAGACCACGGGATAGCGGCGAGTTTCGCTGGTGGCATAGCTGGGCGGCAGGAAAACGATCACGTCACGGTCTACGGCGTCGCCCTCGAGGTTGCCTTCGAGGGATGTGCCGTGGACCTTGATGTGCTCCACCTGAACGGGCTTCGCGCCCGGAACAAGCGGCGGCGTATCGGTTGCGACCTGCGCCGAAGCCAGCGAGCAGGCAACTATGGCTAGCCAAAGCGCCATGGAAAGTGCGCGGAACGTTTTCATCATCATCGTCGGTACTCCCTTACAGCGTCACGCTGTTATTCATTAGCGTAATCTCGGGCACGTCGCCGCCGCATTCGACGGTGACGGTGGCGCCTTTCAGATCCGCGCCGGCGGGCACGGCGAGCTTTACCTGCGCCGTTTTCGGCGTGAGGTCGAGCGGAGCTTTGAGCGCGGGTACCCGTGCTGTGGCCAGCGTCTTGCCCGCCTTGTCGCGCACGACCACCTTCGATGCATGCGCATCAACCGAACCGAGGCTGTGCACGGTGACGGTCATCTTCGCGCCCTCCACCTTCACGTCGTCCGCGCCGATCCCTAAATCGGGGCGCGACCAGTAAGGCACGCCCTTCTCCACCAGCTTGAGTTCGAGCACAGTTGTGGTGTGCGGCGCAAAAGTGAAGTCGAGGCTGGTGCTTCGTTCAAAGCTCGCCGTCCTGGTGCTGATATTTTTCACCGGATCGGTTTCCGCGTTGCCGCGCGTGCCCTCGGTGATCTCCCACTTGCCCGGATCGATCTCCCATCCGGTCATCTGGGTCTGCACTGGAACGGCATCCAGGTTGTACACGACGATCTTCAGATGATCCGGCGTAGCCACCGGAACCAGAATGCCAAGACTGCTTGGCGTGGCCGGCGCGACAAACGCCCAACTGACGGCGTTGCCCGGATAGATATGATTGCGGATCAGCGCGATGCCACCGAAGCGCGCGCGCTGAAGTTCTGTATTGACGAACATGGGGCCTGCGGAGTCTGTCACGCGATCGATCCAGAGACTGCCTTCTGTGTTGATCCATTCCCGGTTCGATTCTGCCTGCAACTGCGCCGAGTAGAGCCGGTCGAGAAATCTCGTATCGCCGCTGACCTGCCAGGCAAAGGTCTCGGCAGACCCGGTGATCGATTGCGCCCCGGTGGGCGCCACTCCGGTTGTGGGGTCTATCGGTCCTGCCGCCGCCACCAACTGCTTGCCCCACGTGTCGCGCAAATTCAGCATGTCCAGCGCGTCGGAGCCGATCTGCGCGAGCGACGACGGGCCCGCATCCATGAATGGCAGCAAATATTTCTTGTCGCCGGTCCAGCGATATGCGGCCCAGAACATGAAGTCGGGCGAAGGATCGCCGCCGGGCAGATCTTCATCGGTCTTGAAGTTGATGTCTGTCCGCGTGACCCAGCGGCCGTCCGCTTCCTGCTTGCGGTGCGCCAACATGCCGTCGACAGTCTCAAGCACCATCTTGCGCGTCTCCGGCGCACCGTTGAACAGCACCAGATCGAGCGCGGGATGAAAGTCCATGTAGGAGCGGGCCTTGGTCCATCCCCATACGCCGCCGGTGGCCATCTTTGCGCCGCTGAAATAGGAAGAGCGGACATGCCGATGCCCGGCGGCGTTGATGCCGGTGAGCCACTCCAGTCGGCGGGCGGTGAGCATCGCGCGCTCCAGATCCTTTGGGTTGCCGAAATCCATCAGGAGCGACTGGCCGAGAACATTCAGTCCGTCTTCGTAGCTGTGCAGCTCGTCGAATTGTCCCGTGGCCAGCCCGTTGGTCCACATCTTGTTTTCGTACATGGCTTCGAGTTCGCGGGAGAGTGACGCCTTCAATTTCTCCGGCTCCGTGCCCATGAGGGCGAGCGATGGAAACAGGTTGGTGAAGTCGCTGTCGTCGCCGAGACCACCTCCGAATTCGCCGTCCCAAGCCTGGCGCTTGTCGATGAAGAAGTCGGCAATACGCTGGAAGTAGTCAACGTCTTTCGTTTGGAGCCAAGCCCACTCGGGCACACCGGCCGGTACCGACGGTTGCGTGTAGTCCGGAGTTGCTGTCTCCGGGTTCCATTCGTGCCAGTATTTGCGGCCGAGATCGTTCTGGGGATCGACGCGCAGCAGATCGGTTATATCGGCGAAGAAGCGGTTGTAGGCGTTCAACCGCTTGCTGTTGACGTGCTCTTCCGTCATGTTTGAAAAATTGTCGCGCACCTGGGTCAGGCGGTCGGCAATGTGCTCAGGCAACGCATCCTTGTAGGGCTTGAAAATCAGCCGCACCTCCGCGCCTTCAAGAGAACTTGCATTGAACTCCGCGCTGGCAGACGCGATCGTGATCAGCAGGCTCTTGTCGTTGGGCAGAATGCGGTCGCGCGTGTCCAGCCACAAGGTGTGCGCCTCGCCGGGCTTGACTGAAAATGTGAAGTTGAGCATGTCGCGCATGGGCCAGAGCGGGTCGCGCACTTCAATGTTCATCGGCACATAATCGCCGTGCGTCGGCTTCACATTCAATGCGGGCAGGTCGATGGTAATGCCGTCCAGCCCCGCATCCATGTCGTCCCAGGTATAGGAGGGAATATGTGTCGTGGTTGCCGGCATTCCGCGCAAATCGGCGGGAATGAGGATGTGCACGATGGGCAGAGCGGGCGTGGCCTCTTTGCTGCCGGGAGCACTCGACCTTAAGCCAGCAAGCCGGCGGCCACCGAAACCACCGCCCGGCATGCCCACAATCAGCGAGCGCTCGTCCGCCGGATAGCGATTGCGAATAAAGGCGACTAGCGGCGTCAGGCTGGGATTGTCATCGGGAGACGTGGCTATCGAAAGCCTGTACTTGAGCTGCACGATTCCCTGCGGTGGATCGCCTGGATGAACATAGTAGGCGGAGAATTCGCCAATGGGCGTCTCCTGCTCCACATTGGTGAAACGCAGCTTGCCGCCTGTGATCTGCGTGGAGAAATCGTGAAAGGTGGTCTCCTGCCCGCTGGGCCGCTCGAAGAGCGTCGTCCCCGGCAGCCTCGTTCCATCAAGCCCGCTGCGGCGAACTGAAGCGACCGATACATCCGGAGTAAGCAACGTCATGTTGCCGAATGCGCCGCCGTTGAATTCCAGGTGGTTCCAAGGCTCGTCCGGCATGATGAAGGTGATGGTCTTGCCTGAGATCGCGTAGCAATCCCAATCGGGCAGTTGGAAGTAATCGAAACGGCCGACAAGGCGCGAGCGATTGTAGACACCCGGCCAGGTAGTTTCGCGGATGCCGTCGGTGGCGCGCCACCACCAGCGCCCGATATCGTATGCGTCGTTGATCTGCACTTTGCGAATCGTGGTGTTGGCAGCGGGAAGCGGAGCGGGAATATCGCCGGGCCGGTTCCAGCCGTAATGGAACCACCACTCCTTCTGCGTGCCGGCGTCTGCAAGGCTGCGTGTGACAGGCGGAATATTTTTGGGCGTTTCGCCCCCGCGCGTGTAGTTGGCCAGCGCACTCACATTTTCGTCAGACAGCGCGCGGTCGTAGATGCGCACCTCGTCCAAGTCGCCGCCGCGATCGTAGCTGTAGGAGCTTTCGACGCCGGTCGGTCCAATGATGCGGGAGTGCGGGCCGAACTGATCGAGCGCCGCATCGAACATGCCCGTAGCAGCCTTTTCGGCCACCATCTTGCCGTCAACGTAAAAGTGGATGCCCGTGGTCTCATCCCATGTCAACGTCAGAAGCGCCCATTGATCGGGCTTGGGAAAGTTCGGCATGTCATAGGAGATGCGCGTGCGGCCCAGGTTCACGTCGGTGACAAAGGCATCGAAACCATGACCGTTGTAATCGATGCGCAGCCATACCTGGTCCCAACTGGAATGGTCCGCATAGCCCACGCGAAAGATGGGAAATGCCGTCTCGTCCACCGGGTCGCGCGAACGCCAATAGAACGAGAGCGTGCCGCGCTGCGCATAGATGTTGCCCGGCGCCCAGTAGGAGAGCAGTTGATTGTTGCCGCACTGAATGTAGGAGCCGATCGCGCCGCCGGGAAGAATCTTCACGTCGTGCACGTAGTTGGGGACGGGATCGCCGCCAGCCGCGTAGTCGGTGTTCAATCCATGATCACCTGACAGATAAAAGAGCAGCCCGGGCTCTGTGGCGTGCGGATTGGTCGGCAGAAGCGAGGTGGTGATGGGCGGTGCGTATTCGGCGGCCACCTGCGACCGCGCAGCGGCCGCGCAGAGGATCGTGGTGAAAACACAAGTGAGCGAAACGAGACGCGAACGGCGCATGGCGAGCCCTCCAACGAGTGATGGACCTCAAGCGCATTCGTGACGGCGCAAACTGGTCAGACCACCCCCAAGGCATTGTCGATGGCGAGGTGCAGGGTTGGCAACTGGGTGAAAGCTGCTTTCACATCGCTTCGGGACTCTCGATGCCGAGCAGCGCCAACGACGCGACGAGTTCGCGCAATGTGACCGCGGCTGTGGCGAGGAGGAATGTTTTGCGTGCGGGGTCCTCTTCCGTGAGGATGTGGTGGCGATGATAGAAGTTGGCGAACTCCTGCGCGAGTTGGAAGGCGTGCTTGGCGAGATAGGCGGGTTCGGAGGTCGCAATGCACTGCTCCAAAACCTGAGAGCGGCGTCCAGCCCGCAGCCAGAGCGACCAGATGTCTTCATTTTCTTCGCCGGAAAGGTACGGCCCTATCTCCGCTAGCTCCGCCAGCGCTGCTAACTCCGCTTCGGGGTCCATGCCGCCCTTGCGAAAGATGTTGCGGATGCGCACGACGGCGTATTGAATGTAGGGTCCGGTTTCGCCTTCGAAGCTGAGCGCGTCTTTGAAGTCGAAGGCGATAACGGAATTGCGCGTGACCTTGAGCATGAAGTAGCGGAGGGCGCCGATGGCGATCTGACGTGCGATCTCGCGACGGACTGGCTCGGGGCTCGACGCCTGCTTTTCGTCGACAAGCGGCTGGACAGTTTCGATCAGTTTGTCGATGAGGTCGTCGGCCTTGACGCCGAAGCCCTTGCGGCCGCTGACTTCGATGTAGGATTTCTTCTTGTCCTCATCGGAAATGCTGTAGCCAAGCTCCTCCGCGCAACGCGGCGTGAGCGCGACCATCTCGTAGCTGAAGTGCGTGTAGTGGTCGGCCTGCTCGGTGTAGCCCATGCCGCGCAGCGCCTGGATCACGTTCGACTGCGGATCGGACTGGCGCGCATCGATGACGTTGTAGATGGCTGTGGCATTGCCGAATTGCGGATGAATCTCCTGGCCTTGGACGGACGAAATCCAACATTCATGATCGGGATATGTGAAGAACGGGTTGTAACCGAAGTCGCGGCCGAGGAGACCGAACTTCCAGAGATGGTAAGCGATGTCCTTGCCGACGTAGGTGACGGTGCCATTGGAGCGGACGATGACCTTCGCATCTTCGTCTGTGCCCTTCGGGCCGTCCTGGTCTTGGACTGATTCCGCGGCCGCGCCGGGACGCGTCATCACCCAGCAGCCTTTGTTCTTGCCTTCGTTTTCGAAATAGAGAACGCCGGACTGTTTGAGTTTCTCGAACGCCGATTCCCAGAACTTGAGGTGCAGAATCTCGCTCTCGCGCGGTAGAAAGTCGTACTCGATGTCGAGCCTCAGCATGGTTTCGAGATGCCGGCGCAGGACGGCAGTAGAGATGAGGTCGGCGATCTCGGCGGTTTCGTTGTTGCCTTGCTCGATGGCGTGCAGCGTGCTGTAGCGCAGCTTCTTGCGCACCTCATTCTCTTCCGGCGAGCCGCTGGTATACCACTGCGACGTATTTGCGTAGAGGTCCCAGCAGTAGTAGTCGATGGCCGCCTTCGGGCCTTCTATCTTTGCCAAATCCCCGCAGACAGCAATCAGCGTGCGCACCTCGGCGACGGATTTCTTCTCTACATGCAGAAAGCCGACCACCACGTCGGCCACTTGCACGCCGGTGTTGTCGATGTAGTTCTGCACATCGACCTTGTATCCGGCGGCGCGCAGCAGGCGCACAAACGTGTCACCGAGAATCGCGTTGCGCAGATGGCCGATGTGCGCGGCCTTGTTGGGATTGATGGATGTATGCTCCACCATTGCATGGAGCAGCCTTTTGGACGAGATCTGTGCCGCGGGGGCTGCCACGACTTGCGCAGCCTCAGCGCGGTCGAGAAACGCATTGATATATCCGGCGCCGGCCACTTCGAAGCGAACGAATCCTTCGACCGAACCGAGTGCAGCGACAATCTCCTGCGCGATGATTTTGGGCGCTTTACGCAAGGTGCGCGCGAGTTGCAGTGCGATGGGCGTTGCAATTTCGCCGAGATGCAGGTCGGGCGGCGTCTCCAGTGGAATGTTCTCGACGTCGAGCGCGTATTTTTCTTTCAGCACGGCGCGAAGACGTTGGGCGAGCCGCTTTTCAAGTTCCAGAACCACGCGAAAGCCTCAAAAATCCTTGATTTTCTAGGCAATTTTAGCAGAGCACACCCGCATGTACGTTGCGCACCTGTCGCGTATTACTTAAGGGGGATTTGTAACCGCGATACTCTCGCGAAGCGTTCCGCGAGCGCCGATGAAGCAATCACTATGCCATGAATGGCGAAGGCGCGTCATAGCGCTGAGATTGCTGCCAGGGTGAAGAGTTGCGCAATGGCATGTACCGGAAGGAGACACTGATGCGCCCCATTACTTGTTCGATCGCGGTTGCTCTTGGTGCTTTGCTGTGCGGTTGCGGTGGCGGAAGCGCCGGAAGCCCCGGAATGACGGATCCCAGCACACCGCCGCCGACTAACACCGTCACTGGCACGGTCACTTTCAAGGGAGCGCCGATGGCGGGCGCCACCGTGACCCTTTGGCTCACCAACGACAACACCGTAAAATCGACGGCGACCACGGATGCGAACGGGGGCTACAGTTTTTCAGGGTTGACGACCTCCGGCCAAGCGCAGTCGAATTACCAAATCTGGGTTAGGAAAGCCGGCTACGGCTTTTATCCGTCGCTGGGCAACGCGAACGCCAATGCCAAGGTGGAGCGTTTCGACCACACGGGCCAATTTAATGAGTCGCAAACGACTGGCATACCGATGTACTTCACACTGATCGATTTCATCTCCCTTGCCAATAACTCACTTTCCGGCGCCAACTTTGTCGCCTATGACGGCAGCAATCCGCCCGTGAGCGTGGCGACAACAGGGCAGACGGCGAGCTACGCAGCGGGCGACGACGGCGCGTTGCACAACGGCGTCGCGTGGCCGGGGGCGCGTTTTGTCGACAACCAGAACGGCACGGTGACTGACACTTTGACGGGACTGGTGTGGCTGAAGAACGCGAGTTGTTTTGCGCCGGACACGTGGCCGACGGCCCTGGCAGATGCGAATCATTTGGCGAGCGGTGCATGCGGTTTGAGCGACGGCTCGACCGCGGGCCAGTGGCGACTGCCCAACGTGAATGAGCTTGAAAGCGTGGTCGATGTTTCCGCGAGCAATCCCGCCGTAACGCCGGGAAGCCAATTCAGCAACGTTGCCGGCGTTGTTTACTGGACCTCGACCGGTTACTTCGGGGGCAGCCTGGGCTCGCCGCAAGCGTGGGCCATCAGCATGAGCGACGGACGTTTCATCAACGACGGCGTTCAGAATGTGAAGGCGGTTTCGAAAAACGGCATCTGGACGGTGCGTGGCACGGGCAGCGGAGCAGGACGGCTTCAGGCAACCGGGCTCTTCCAGCCTCCGCTCACGGCCGGCGACGACGGAACACTGCAGATGGGCGTGGGATTGATTTCTCCGCGATTCATCGACAACGCAAACGGTACGGTCACAGACACCATGACGGGGCTGGTGTGGCTGAAGCGGGCCAACTGCATTCAGGGCGACTGGGCAACCGCTTTGGCGGCGGTGAGCAACCTGGCCAGCGGCAATTGCGGATTGACCGACGGCTCGGCTGCCGGAAGCTGGCGCATGCCGAATCGCAACGAGATGCAGAGCTTGGCCGATAGGAATCAAAACAACGAAGCCGACGCATTTGACTTCACTTACCTGAATCCCGATCAGTCGGTCTACCAGGCGGCGATTTTTCTGAACTTCATCGGTTACCAGTACTACTGGACCTCAACAACAGACGCGGCCAATACCACCGAAGCATGGGCGGTGTTCAGTTGCGACTACGGCGTGTATGACGCACCGAAGTCGGACACGGGTTATACGCTTGCGGTGAGGGACAGGGTGAATTGATCGGCGCTGGGAATTGGCGCGGATGGGACGCCGCGCAATGGCATGGGCCACGTCGACGCAGCGGGCAGCAGGCGTCTGCATCGATGCCATAAGATGGAAGAGGGATTGTCTCCAGACTTTGGCCTGTTGCCGCGGGTTGAATTCTGAAGCGACCGCGCGATTTATGACCAATCCATCTTCCAGTTCAGAGCGCTTCTACATCACCACGCCGATTTACTACGTGAACGCGCGGCCGCACCTGGGGCACGCTTACTCGACGATCGTGTGCGACGCTATTGCGCGGCGCAAGCGGGCGCTGGGCATCGAGACATGTTTTTTGACGGGGACAGACGAGCACGGGCAGAAGATCGAGCGCTCTGCCAAGCTGGCCGGATGCTCGCCGCAGGAATTTGCGGACAAAATTGCCGGGGAATTTCGCGGCTTGTGGGACCTGCTGGGGATCACCTACGACGACTTTATCCGCACCACGGAACAGCGGCACAAGCGCGGCGTGCAACACCTGTTCGCCACGCTGCGTGACCGCGGCTATATCTACAAGGGCTCGTACACAGGGCAGTATTGCGTGAGCTGCGAGGAGTGGATCGACGGGCCTCCGGGGACAATCTGTTCCATTCACGGCACCGTGACCGAAACCGTAAGCGAGGAGAATTATTTCTTCAAGCTCTCAGCCTTCGAACGCAAGTTGCTGGAATTTTATGAGGCGAATCCGGGGTTCATGGGACCGGAGTCGACGCGGCGCGAGGTGATCAGCTTTGTGCGCAGCGGACTGAAGGATCTCTCCGTGAGCCGGACGAGTTTTTCCTGGGGCATTCCCGTGCCCGGCGACGAAAAGCACGTGGTGTATGTGTGGCTGGACGCGCTGGCGAATTACATTACTGCGCTCGGTTACGGCTCGGACGACGACGAAAAGTTTAAAGAGTTTTGGCCCGCGGACATTCACCTGATCGGCAAGGAGATTAGCCGCTTTCACTGTGTGTACTGGCCAGCGTTCCTGATGGCCGCCGGCATTCCCGTGCCGCGCTCGGTGCGCGCCAACGGCTGGTTGCTCTTTGACCAGGGCAAGATGTCGAAATCGCGCGGCAACATTGTGCGTGCCGAAACCGTTCACGCGGTGTTGGGCGCGGATGCATTGCGCTACTTCCTGCTGCGCGAGATTCCCTTCGGGCAGGACGGCAACTTTTCTTTCGATGCTCTGGTGCAGCGCTACAACGCAGATCTCGCCAACGGCTACGGCAACCTGGTGAGCCGCGTGGTGAACATGGTGCACAAGTATTTTGGCGGCGTGGCTCCGGAGACGGGCGCGGAGACTCCTGCGGAGAGCGGCCTGCGCGAGAGCGCCGAGAATGCGATGGCCGCGTTCGGGTTGGCCTTCGATGAGCTGAATTTCTCTGAAGCTCTGAAAGCACTGTGGGCGCTGGTTGCTGAGACCGACGGCTACCTGACGGCGAACGCGCCCTGGAAGAAACCGCCGGAGCGCTCGGATGCCGATCATGCGGCGCTGCAAGCGCGGGTGCTGGCGACGGCGGCCGAGGCCATTCGCGTGATCACGGCGCTCGCGTATCCCATTGTGCCCGACGCTGCGGCGAAGGTGTGGCGCCAGTTGGGTCAGGGCGAGTTGGCCGACGCGGCGAAGACTGGATTTTTGAAAAATCTCGCGTGGGGCGGGTTGAAGGCGGGCACGAAGTTTGGCGAGCCCGCGCCGCTGTTTCCCCGCGCGGATAAGGACACAGTGGAACGTATGGAGAACCTCGAAGACGACAACAACCGCACGGTCATAGAGGCTGCGAGCAACGGCCAAGCAAACGCGGCGGAGACGGCGCCGCCGGCTCCGACTTCCGCGCAAGAAAAAGCTGCCGCGCCGCAAGCGCCCGCACCCGCGGCAAAACCCGCCGCTCCGGTTGTCGCAAAGGCTGCGACCGAACCCCCGACTCCGACTGCGCCTGCGAGCGAACCGGCAGGTCCGCCCGTAATTCCGGGAGGTTCCACAGCTCCTGTCCAAGAGGCTGCCCCACCGCAGGTGGCGCAGGAGCCGCAGCACATTACCATCGACGACTTTGTGAAAGTGGATTTGCGCGTGGCGCAGATCCTGGTGGCCGAGCGCGTTCCCAAGGCCGATAAACTGTTGCGACTCGAGGTCGACCTGGGCTATGAAAAGCGGCAGATTCTGGCCGGCATCGCACAGTATTACGAGCCGGAAAAGCTCATCGGCCGCAAGATTGTGATTGTGGCGAATCTGGCGCCGCGCAAGATGCGTGGGCTGGAGTCGAACGGCATGCTGCTGGCGGCTTCGCTCGAGGGCGGCGCGCCGGTGCTGGCCGGATTTCTGGAAGAGGTTCCGCTGGGCTCGCGGCTGAAGTAAGCGCCGCTCCGGGGTGAGAGCTTGCCGGTGACGCAGCGGGAGGAGTTGGTGCGGAAGGCGGGACTTGAACCCGCAAGCCTTTCGGCGCTAGCTCCTAAGGCTAGTGTGTTTGCCATTTCACCACTTCCGCACGGTCGTGGTTGACTTACCTCATAAGTCTAGTGGGAAATTGATGCGCGTTGCAATGCGCGCCGCAGGGAATGCGCCCTGAGCATCGATACAGACGCGTCAGTAATCGATCCCCTTGATTTAATCGCTCTCCAGTCCCTCAGTCCCTTAGTCCCTTAGTCCCTTTAATGCCGGATACAACTTTCTCCATCGCGCATAGCCGGCACGGTATGCCGCCACATCGGCCGCATCGGGTTCGATGCGCTCGGCTACTTTGATCGCCTGCGCGCAAGCCTCGTCGAGATTCTGCCAGTGGCCTGCGCCCACTCCAGCCATTAACGCGCAACCGAACGCGCCGCCTTCCTCAGCCACCAGCACCTCCACGGCTTTGCCGTAGATGCCGGCCTGGATCTTGCGCCACAATGCGCCGCGCGCTCCGCCGCCGCCCAGGCGGATCGCGGTCACGGGAATACCCAAGTCGTGGAAGAGAGTAAAGGTGTCCTGCAATGAATACGCGACCCCTTCAAGCACGGCGCGCACGAAATGCGCCCCGGTGTGCTGCACGCCGATGCCCGCAAACGCCGCACGTACCTCGGGATCGAGATGCGGTGTGCGCTCGCCGAGCAGATACGGCGCCCACTCCAGGCCCTCGCTCCCGGCGGGAATTTTGGCGGCGCCTTCGCTGAGTGAGTCGTAGCTCTGCCCAGCGAAGAACGTGCCGCGCAGCCAGTTCAGGCTGAGGCCCGCGCTCTGGGTTACGCCCATCACGTGCCAACGGCCGGGAACGGCATGGCAGAACGTATGCATCCGGCCCTTCGGGTCTTTCGTCGGCTCGGCGGTGGCAGCAAATACCACGCCCGAAGTGCCGATGGTGGCCGAGACGCTCCCCGGCTGCAAAATCCCCATGCCCACGGCGCCCGCGCCCTGGTCGCCCGCGCCCGCCGCAACCGGCGTTCCCGACTTCAGTCCTGTCAGCCCCGCTGCCTTCTCGCTGATACGCGCGCAAATCTCTGGCGACTCGTACACTTTCGGCAGCCAACTCATGTCGATGCCCGCCGCCTCGGCCACTTCGCGAGACCACCGCCGATGCGTCACGTCGAGCAGCAGGGTTCCGCTCGCCTCCTGCACGTCGATCGCGAACTCGCCGGTGAGCCGGTAGCGTACATAATCCTTGGGGCACATTACGTGGCGAATCTTCGCGAAGATCTCCGGCTGGTGCGTCTTGACCCATAACAACTTGGTCAGCGTGAAATTGGGCAGCGCAGGATTGCACGTGAGCTCAATCAGACGCTCGTAGCCGATCTTCGCGGTGAGCCAGTCGCACTCCGGCTGGGTGCGCGTGTCGCACCAGATGAGCGCCGGACGCAGCACCGCGCCGTTCTCATCGAGCATGACGGCCCCGTGCATTTGGCCGGTGAGCGCGATAGCTGCGATGGGCTCGCGCGGCTCCGGCGTCGCCGCCAGGGCTCCGCGAATTGCCTCCTGTGCGGCGCGCCACCAATCCTCAGGATCCTGCTCCGCCCAGCCGGGGTGCTCGGCACGAAACGGCGCATGTTCGCTCGACGCCGCGCCCATTAATTTGCCCGCGGCATTCACCACCACCGCCCTTGTCCCGCCCGTTCCCACATCCATACCCAGGAACCACATATGCACAATCCCCCTTGCCTAAATCGCTTTTCTTGACCGCCCGCAGCATAACAGCTTTCGCTGCCCGCGGAAAAGCCAAGTCAATCCAACCAGTTTTCGAAGGAAGCCGGCATCAGGCCATCACGGCGTTTTGCCTTCTCCGCAGCAGGCTGCAATGCCAGATCAATACTCAGGGGTGACTTGGGTCAGGCGCTTTGCTGAAATGCAGAATGCAGTCTCTGCCTGCATAGGTCAGCTCGAGATTCCAGCCTGCCGCTTTCGCTCTGTCCTGCCAGATGGTTTCAAAGATCTTGCGGTAATCGTCGAGGGAAATTCGCTGCTTGAAGTTTCCGGTCTGCTCGTAAAGCCTCAAATAAATAGGTGAGAGGTGGACAATGGCTTCCGCATCGTCGAGTTTCTCCAGGCGCGTGGGGTTGCCGCGAAGATTGGCTTGCTCCCAGCAGAGATAGAGGATGAAGGCGCGCGATGGCGGAACTACGGGAACCCAGGTTTTGGCGGCAAGAGCATAACCGCGGCCGTCGCGAAACCAGTCGAACGCGAATTGCTTGCTTTTCTCAGTTGCCAGCAGGTTAAAGAGCCTCACCTGCTCGGTGGCAGCGTTTTCTTCCCGCATCCATGCCTTCTGAGATTCCGGCAGGTCGGGAAACGTGGTCACCGGCAACGGGGGAAGCCGATCGAGGCGGATGAAGATCGACTCGAGATGCTGAAAGTACCAGTCGTTTCCATCCTTGAGAAGCGTGAAACAGAAGGTCTGCTTGTTGCCGTCGATGGTGAGGGGGATGACGTAATGCGTGCTGTTGCCATCGGGATAAATCTCCGGCGCGGACTCCCATTCAGCCCAATTCGCCGACTTCCGAATGTCTGCCAGGATGCGGATGATGGGTTCCACAAGCGACGGATCGTAAGGCCGCACCTTATCGGCGGGAATCGGTCCTGCGCGCATCGCGCTCACGAACTGCTTCCAGATGACGGCGTCGGACGGCGCCGTAGTTTCCGGTTGAGCAGCGAGATAGAAAATTCCGAAAAATAGAAAAGGAAAAGACAGAATGCAAGAACGGAAACTGCGACTCATCTGAGCTTCACTCCGCAGCGGTCGTCATCTGAAGCCAGCGCGAGATCAACAGATTCTTCAGAGGAATCTTCGATTCAAACCTCTGCCGGGGTCCACTGTACTCTTGCCCTGCCGCGAAAACAACCGCGCCAATGGCGGAGCTAACTCCGGCGTGTTCGGCTGGTGCTGCGTGCCGCCGGATTCTGCCCCTCTTTGGGGAGAGACAGTTTTATCGGGCGCGTAGTAGCATGTTCAAAAATTCCCCGGAGGCAGAATGAACAACGCAATGAAAGATGCAAGCCGATTTGGAAGCAGAAAGCGTTTTGTCGCAGTCGCGGCAGCTTGTCTTTTCCTGGCGCAGACCGTTTTTGCCGGCGCGCCACTCAAGGGCATCGACGTGAAGCTGGGCAAGAATCCCGGCGGAGGCTGCGCGGCGCGCACCACCGATGCGGGCGGCAAGGCGGATTTCGGCGTGTGGCCCAAGGGCAATTACACGCTGGAGTTTGCCCCCGCTGCCACCAATGGTCCGGCAGGGCAGGCGAAGGACCGTTCGCTCGTTATGCCCGCCTTGATGAAGGCACGCGTCGTGATCTCTGGCGCAACAGGAGGCAAAATCGAGCGCGACGTGGAGGCAGGCGCCTCGAACGAGCGGGCTGCCCCAATTCAGTTTTCGCTCGATGGGACGCAGCGGCTGGTGGTCCTGGTGACTGCCGCGGATTGAGGCCAACAAATATCTGGTTTCTCCAAAAATGGAGTGATATAATTCCATTATTGGAGTTTCTATGGCCACCGTACTTCCCATTCCGCAGATCGCCGGCTACAGCTTCGACGTGGCCGCCGATCTATCCGACCGCGATACGCGCAAACGCCTCACCCCGGCGGCGCTCGAGGCGTTCCTGAGCATCGCCGAGAAGTGGGGCGTGAAGGACGACGATGCGCGCCAATTGCTCGGCGGTGTCTCATCGGGCACGTTCTACTCGCTCAAAAAGGATCCGGCGCGGCGCGCTCTCGATCAGGATGCGATCACCCGCGTCTCTTTGCTCATCGGAATTTTCAAAGCGCTCAACATTCTCTATGGCGCGCGCCTGGCCGATGCCTGGATGACGCTCTCCAACTCGAACCCAATCTTTCGCGGTTCCACGCCACTCGCCTACATTCTCCGCCTGGGCCAGCCGGGCATGATCGAGTTGCGCCAGCTTCTGGATGCGCGCCGCGGCGGCTGAGCACACGGGATCAAGTGCAACGATGACGAGCGCAACCAGAAAACCCTCGGCGAAGATCGTAAAGAGGAAAAACGCGGCCCCCAAAGGCGCCGCGAAAATCAGTGCAACCAGAACCGTCGTAACGAGAATCGACGCTACGACGCCCCCCGTGCGCGAATGCTCTTTCCGCGGCACGCATCGTCTCATCCCATCGAAGTGGAGCGCCGAAGGCACGGTTCTTGCCCAGCTTGCGCGCAATGAGGCCGAGTTGCGCGACCTGATTGAGCTCGATGGCGCAACCAACGCGCGTCTGCTGGGCGAAGCAGGCCTGCTCCCCGGCATCGGCATACACGAATTGCTTTATGGCGTTGCCTACAGCGAAATCGTGAATGCGGCATTCGCGCACGCTGCGCCCGGCGGCGGCCGATTCAACAGCAATTTGCGCGGCGCATGGTACGCAGGCCTGGAGCGCGACACTTCCATCGCCGAAGTCGCCTTTCACAAGTTGGAGCAACTGCGCGAAGTCGATTGGCCGTACGAAGAAATCTCAACCTGCGACGACTACCTCGCCGACTTTGCCGCGGAGTTTCACGATCTGCGCGGTGACACGGCGCGTTTTGCACGGTTGCTTAAGACCGGCCCGATTCCCGAGTGCTACCAGCCCTCGCAGCAACTGGCTGCCGGCCTGCTTGAGCAAGGCGCGAACGGCATCGTCTATCCCAGCGTTCGCCGCGCCGCGGGAACTTGCGTTGCCTGCTTCCGTCCCGCGCTGGTCTATCACGTGCGTCGCGACGCGCGTTTCGAGTTTCGGCTTCATGCGCAGCACGAATTCACCGCGAATCGGGTTCGACGTTTCGCATTTGCTTGAAATCTGCCGCCAAGCGCGCCGCAACGATTGAGGCCACCATCCCCGGTCCCCAAAGGCGAGGGATCGGGGGCACCCCAGAATAGGTTTAGCCGCGATGGAACGGCTTGGATTCAGCCGGACATTAATTTGCGCCCGGAGTTGCCGTAGCCGCTGCAACCTGCGCCGCATCGAGAACCACGGGGCTGTCGAGCACCATCTGGAACTGCCATCCCACATCGAAAACCACGAAGTCGTAGCTGTTCATGTGGTGACGCCCCAATGCAAACATCGTGATCATGAGGGCCGCAAATCCCCCAGTCACGGACCCGATCACCACAGCCTTCGACGGGCCAACCTGGGGCAGCGGCGGCAGGGTTGGCTGGTCTCCCGCGCCCATGGCGAAACGTGGGCCAGGAAAGGGCATCGGCGTCAGCTCCGCTACTTCCACAGTCGACGCTCTGTCCTCGTCGAGCTGCAGAAACGACTGCGTATTTTCGCCATTCAGCGCCACTGAATAGCCGTTCGCGAACAGCAACCGCGTGAAATGAACGCGTAGCGCTGGCGCCTGATTCTTCAGCGGCTTCGCGCTCACTTGGGTTATTGTCCCTTCCACGAAGGTTCCCGCGGGAATGGCGAGCCGCGATCCCACCGTGACCGGAAACGCCACCACTGCGCGCACGGTATCTCCCGGCTTGGTCGACTTACTCTTGACGGGACTCATAAGCGTTAGCGGAACCGCCGTTCCCGCCGAAACGGTGATGGTGGGCGCGGCGGGAGGCACCGGGTTTTGTTGTGCGGACGACGGCGGAATTTGCTGCGCGGCCGGGGCCGTATTCGGAACCGGTGTTTGCGCGATCGATAGAGATGCAATCATGATTGCGGTAATCGAATGTACGAACATGGCATCGTCTTCCTTCCAAGGCTTGGTACGAAATGCGGCGCTTTATCGTGCCGCTGCGGGTTGCGAATTGAGCGGTTGCTTGTTCTTGACGACCGGTGCGCAGGAAATCACCATCGGCGCAGGCGGGCAAATGTAATCGGGCGTTCCGGACGATCCCGGCGTTCCCGGTGAACCCGGAATGACTGTGTCCGAAGTTCCCGGAATTACCGTGTCCGGCATTCCGGGCCCTCCCGGAATCGTTGTGGAGGGCGTGCCGGGTATCACAGTGTCCGGAGTTCCCGGCGTGCCGGGACTACCTGGACTGCCGGGAATGAACCGGCACTGCGTTGCAGACTTGAATTGTCCCGGCTGCGGCAAACGCGAAAGCGGAATGGCTTGCGTAATTTGCTCTGCGTCCAGCGCGAGAGGCGCTGCCAGCGTCATTTCCACGTCGGCGCCATTGTCGAGTAGCAGATCGTTGGTCGTGGTCACCTGAATCGTGATCGCAATCAATGTCTCGGCGTCTTCGCTTTGCGGGCTGGCTCCTGGCGTTGTGGCCGCGGTAGCGGGATCTCCCGGCAGCGGCACCACATATCCATTGGCGAAGATGAACTTAGTGAACCGAACATCGATCTCGGCGTGATTCGTACGCCGCGCGGGCCGCGTCACGCTCTCGATGGTTCCTTGCACATACGTTCCCGCTGGAATTGCGATCCCCATTCCCAAAACAACGGGAAACGAAGTCTGCGCGTAGATCGCGTCGCCGGCTTTTGCTGTCAACGTCCACACGGGCCTTGTAACGAGCAATTCCACTTTGGTTCCCGCAGAAAGAATGACCGACCGAAAGTTGGCCGTGGCGGAGGGCTGCGCTGCTGCTGCTGTCTGCTGGGCTCCTGCCAAGTTGCATGCTGGAAAGATGAAGAGAAGAGCGGAAGAAAAGAGAATGGATTCGAACGGTCTCACGATACCACCTCCCCGTACTGCGGTATCACCTGACAGAGATGCGGACGCGTGAGAATGGTTGTCCTCTTGCGCGCGCTCAGATGCGAATAATTTCTGTGCTGCGCCGTACAATCACTCTGAACACGTGTACCTGTGATCTACAACACGAGGTGATTCGATTTTCGTGCCGCTTGTTCGCCCATCGCTTGCATTCGACCCGGCTGATCCCAAGGCCGCTCTGGC
>JARLFZ010000005.1 GCA_031296305.1 Occallatibacter sp.
AGGCCACCGAGACCTCGACGGCGGTGCGCCACGACATTCAAGCGATTGCGAAGCTGCGCGACGAGATTGCGCCGAACACGCTGCTGGTGGTGGACGGGATCACGGGCCTCGGCACCACGCATTTCGACGTGGATGGCTGGGGCATCGACGTGTTGATTGGCGGCTCGCAGAAGGCGGTGATGATTCCGCCTGGCCTCGCCTATTTAAGTGTGAGCGAAAAGGCTTGGGCGGCGATGGAGACTAGCAAGAATCCGCGCTACTACTTTGACCTGCGCAAGGAGCGCAAAAACGCCGTCAAGGGCGAGAGTGCCTACACGCCGGCGGTGGCGCTGGTGGCGGGATTGGGCGCGGCGCTCGATTACATTGCCGGACAGGCGGGTGGCGATCTCGAAAAAGGCCGCATCGCGCTGATCGACAACGCGCAGGTAAACGCGGAGGCGACGCGTGCGGGCCTGGTGGCGCTGGGATTCACGTTGTTTGCGCCTACCGCTCCAGCGGCTGCGGCCACTGCGGTTGCGGTGCCGGAGGGGATGGACTCGGGCACGGTGGTGAAGGCGCTGAAGGCAAAGTTTGCATTGGTCACGGCTAACGGCCAGGGCGAGATGCAGGGCAAGATCTTCCGCGTAGCGCACCTCGGCTACTTCGACTATCTAGACACTGTGGCGCTGCTGGGCGCGATGGAGCACATTGCAAAAGACACCCTGGGGCTGCCGGTGAAGTGGGGCCAGGCGGTGGCGGCGGCGCAGGAAGTATACGCGAAGCGGAGCTAGCGGTGTTGGCGGGGTTAGCGGAGTTAGGAAGCCGAAGCAGTCTTTGGCTAACACCGCTAACTCCGCTAGCACCCCTCAAGAGGATTCATGCCCGAACTGACTTTCGGAGAGAAGCTGCTGATCGCGCGCAAGCAGCTCGATCTCTTTCAATACGAAATGGCGGAGCGGCTGGGGGTGCATCCCAACTCGCTCACCAAGTACGAGCGCGGCGAAGGCAAGCCGCACGCGGCGGTGGTGCGAATGTTCGACTTGCTGTGCGAGCAGCAGGGCATTCGCTTTGACGATTACGAGACGGCGTCCGCCACTGCGGGCGAGGGAATGAACAGGGGAGCAGCCATGAAGATCGTACTGGCGGAGAAGGTTTCTCCAGCGACGCTGGCCGTGTTTGCGGCCGAGCCGGGATGGGATGTGAAGACGCACGATCAGTTGCCCGATGGCCTGCCGGCGGCGCTGGTCGAGGCCGACGCGCTGGTGGTGCGCAGCGCCGTGCAGGTGGACGACGCGCTGATGGCGCAGGCGCCGAAGTTGCGCGTGATTGGCCGTGCCGGAGTGGGCGTGGACAACATCGACGCCGAAGCTGCCACGCGCCGCGGCATCGTGGTGATGAACACGCCGGGTGCGAACGCGGTTGCGGTTGCCGAGCTGACGATCGGCCTGATGATTGCGCTGGCCCGCAAGCTGCCTGCGGCCAACACGACCATGCACGCGGGCAAGTGGGAGAAGAAAAATCTGCAGGGCGTGGAGCTGCGCGGCAAAACGCTCGGCATTCTCGGCCTGGGGCGCATCGGGCTCGATGTGGCGCGGCGCGCGCGCGGGTTCGGGATGGAGATACTCGGCACCGACCCGTTCGTCTCAGCGGCCGTGGCACGCGAGAACGGCATTACCCTGGTTTCTATCGAAGAACTTTTCACGAAGGCCGACTATCTTACGTTGCACGTCGGCCTTACGCCGCAAACCCACGGCATTATCAATGCCAAAACTCTCACGGCCATGAAGAAGGGCGTGCGTATTATCAATTGCGCGCGCGGCGAGCTGGTGGTCGAAGCGGATCTGGTTGCAGCGCTCCAGAGCGGCCAGGTGGCGGGCGCGGCGCTCGATGTATTTACCGTTGAGCCGCCGAAGGAGTCGCCTTACTTCGCGCTCGACAACGTAATTCTCACGCCGCACATCGCGGGATCTACCGCTGAGGCGCAGGAGGCTGTGGGTATACAGATCGCGCAGCAGGTACGCGAGTATCTCAAGCTCGGCGTGGTACAGAACGCCGTCAATTTGCCTTCGCTGAGCCACGAGGAGTACTTGAAGCTCGCACCATTCATCGAGCTTGCGGGACGTCTCGGATCGTTTCTTGCGCAAGCGGGCAAGGGAGGCATCGAGTCCATCGCGCTCATTTACGGGGGTGCATTGGGTGAAGTGAAAACCGAATTGGTGCGCAACGCGGCTATTGCCGGCTTGCTGCAGGGGTCGGAGAATGTGAACCGCATTAATGCGTTGGCCGTGGCCGCGGAGCGCGGCATTCGCGTGCACGAAGAAAAGGAAGAGAGCCATCGCGGCGGCGCGGCCACGGTGCTTACAGTGGTGTTGCACACCGCGCAGGGAGAAAGCCGCGCCAGCGCTACCGTGATTCACGGCGAGCAGCCGCGCCTATTGGCGTTTGACGGCATCGACGTGGAAGCGCCGCTCGAGGGCACATTGGTAGTTTGCCGCAACCTCGACGTACCGGGCGTCATCGGGCGCATCGGCACCATTCTGGGCCAGCAGGGCGTGAACATTGCAAACTTTGCGCTGGGCCGCGAGCGCGCGGGCGGAAAGCCCGTCAAGGCGCTTGCCGTGGTGCAAGTCGACGAGCCGGTTTCGGAATCGGTGCTGGAAGCGTTGAAGGTGATTGAGGCGCTGCTCGAGGCCCGATTAGTCAAGCTGACGAACGGGAAGTGAGGAATCCTTGTCGATCATTTGTGCTGAGTCCTGGAGCTTCGGTGGATAAATGTGGAAAGAACAACCGCAGGTCCTTCGACTCCTCGCTGCTCTCGTCGCTCAGGATGACAGATGTATTTGTATTGCGAACTTTATAGGCAGGTAATTACTACGTTTTGGGTGAGCGAATATTACGGCCCGGATTTCAAGAATGAGATCCGGGCCGCGATGTTTATTTTGGAAATCTTATTCGACGGTTAGTCGACGCGAATACTTCCTGAACCTGTTTGAACGCGCACTTCCGGTCCGCCGCCGTTCAGTTGCGCATGCAGGTGATGTTTGTCCATGGAAGTTTGCGTTGTCGCCGCCTTGGTTGAGATGCTGCCCGATCCGGCGGACGCGTCAAGATCGATGGGCGCATTACCTGTCGCGAGCTCGATGTTGCCCGATCCCGTCTGCAGCCTCCAGGGCGACGAAGGTGTGCCTTCAGCCTTGATTGTGCCGGAGCCGGTTTGGGCAGTGAGGCCGCCGTGCACGCCTTTCAAATCGATAGTGCCTGAGCCTGTCTGCGCCTTCGCGTCGCCTTGGCCGGTGCCGTCGATTGTGACATTGCCGGAACCTGTCTGAACCTTGAAGCCACCTTCGATTCCGGTGGCCATGATATTGCCGGAGCCGGCGGTCAACTTTGCATCCTGCCCGACGCCGGTGTCGCTGATGTTGCCTGAACCGGTCGTGGCATTGAGGGCTGTGTCGGCCGGAGCCTCAATGACGTAACTGATGCTGATGTTGTGCAGGTTTTCCTGGTGCCCGCCAATGTGGATGGTATTTCCTTGCTGCTCAATGGGAGGATTGGCGGCGATCTGTTGCGCCTGCGCCGGATCGCCATCGTGATTCACCTTGACGATGCCATGGATATGAATCTGGTTGGCAGGGCCGCGGGTGAACGTAACGTTGCCCGAGCCGGTGCTGACCGAGAGGTCGAGCTTGCCGCTGAACGTCAAGTTGCGATCGAAGGTCGTTTCAGCGGCGGCTGGTTCGGCGACACTAGCCTGGAAAAACAGCGCGTGTCCGAAATTGTTGAGCATGGCAAGCAGTTCACCGCCGGAACCATTCGCTGCGCGGCCATCAGAGCCGCTCGGCGCTTCCGATGACGGCACATCGATGTGAGTCGCGGGAATATCGATGTGCTTGGCGGGGATATCGATTTGCCTGGCTGGGATGTCTATTTGTTTGGCCGGAATGTCAATGTGCTTTGCCGATATGTCGATGTGCCTCGCTGGGATATCGATGTGCTTCGCCGCAATGTCAATTGGCCTCTCCGGCGAGCCAGCGTTAAGCGGCGGGACAACCACATGTATAGCAGGCACGTCGACATGCACAGCGGGGACGTCGACGTGGACGGCAGGAACATCGATGTGTTGCGCCGGCACTTTCACGTGAACCGCAGGCACTGCGACATGAACGGCAGGAACGTCGACGTGGGTGGGCGCGGCCGGCGCGGCGGGAACTGCAGGCGCTGCAACGGAACTGGGCGCGGGCGTTTGCGGCGGCGCCGGCACGGCCTCAGGTGCGGCAGGCGCCACGTTAGAAGGGGCAGCAGGCTGCGCGGGTGACTGGCTCGAAGCGGACGCGGATTCCTGCGTTTGCGCTGCGGCTGTCACGCGTACAAATGTGGCGGCGGCAAACAGGACCACGGGAACGAGCAGGGCAGTGGCAAGCGTGCGACGGCTTGCGGTGAAGGCTTGGCGGAACGCACCCTCGTTAAACAGGCGCTCGATGCGATGCGAGAGATTCGATGAACGGGCCATGGCTACTCCAAATTCGGTTAGGTGCGGCGCGGCCGCGAATTCGAGGAGGATCTGGGCATAAGAGGCGCGGCTGGCCGCTTGCTCTAGACCGGAGCGGTCGCTGATGGCCTCAGCCAGATCGGAGAGTTGGCGTTTGATCCACCATCCCAGGGGACTGAACCAGACGATGGCGGCGTAGAGGCCGGCAAGGGCCTGCAAATAGAAATCGCCCTGGCGGATGTGCGAGCGCTCGTGGGCAAGAACGATGCGCAATTTCTCGCTGTCCCATTCCATGTAGTCGGCGGGCAGGATGACAGAAAAACCAATGGTGACGGGTGAGGAGACGGCGGCGCTCGCGCGCAGACGGAGGCCGTGGGTCGCCGACAGATCAGTTGAAACCGGCCGAGCCGACCGCCAGAGAAGGAAGGCGCGCATCAGTCCGTAAACGAGCCGGACAAGAAGCAGGACGGAGATGGCGAGATAGAGAAGCGCCGCTGCCGCGAAGATTGAGAGAGCTTGAAACGCGGGCGCCGGTGGAGCGGGTACTTCCTTAACAGGAGGAACGGTGAAATCAGCGGGCACGGCTGCGGGGGAACCGTCGTGATGCGGGCGCGTCGCCGCGGGTGCAGCGAATTTCGTGAAATGTTGCGGCGCGGCCGGCGCGATGGGCTGCGAAGGTTGTGGGGCTACACTCTGTTCGGGGAGCGGCGCGGGAGTTACCGGCGCGGCCCGATGCATGAAGGCGGGCAGGACCAGCGTAGCGCGGGGCAGGCGCGATGCAATCGGTAAAAGCAGCGGCATCAAGAAGGCCGCGGCGAGCACCAGGGTCCACGCACATTTGAGAGCGAGCGCGTTGCGGACGCGGAAGATGCGCAGGATTAGCCAAACGCCGATGGCGAGAGCCAGTGACCGCAGGGCGGCGTCGGGCAATGCGGAGATTATTGAGGCGACGGTCATTTGCGGGCCTCCTTGGCTTTGCTGTGGGCAGCGCGGACCGAGCGGTCCTCGCGTTGCCGCACTTCTGCGATACGCGCGGCCAGGCGTTGCAGTTCCGCGCGATCGAGGACTTTGGAGTCAACCATGCCGACCAGCAGTTCTTCGACAGAACCCTCACAGAACCAGTCGACAATGCGTTTGACGGCGCGGCTGGCCACGCGCTGGCGGGATTCTGCGGAGCTATACAAAAAGGTGCGATTATCAACGGAGTGCGCGAGGTAGCCTTTTTCTTCAAGGCGGCGCAGCACGGTGCGTACAGTGGAATCCTTCAGAGGGCGGTCGAGCTCTTCGCGTACCTGTTCGGCAGTGACTGCGCCCAGCCGCCATACGATCGAGAGGATGTCCCTCTCCAGCTCTCCCAGCTCCGCGGGATCATGTCCGGATTGAGTGTTACTTGCCATAGTGTTACTGAATGTAACATACAAAGACGGTCGGCTGTCAAGGGGGATTCTGAAGATTTCCGCCGGATTCTTTTCTCGATTGCAGGTCGCGCCAAGCCGGGCGAGAATAGTAGCGAGCATTGGAGGTGCGCATGAAAAAGCCCGTCCCCACAGAATCTGCCTCAGCCTTCATCGACGCGAAGATCAGCCAACTTGGCGACTGGCGCGGCAAAGCGCTGGCCAGGGTGCGTGAACTCATTCACCAAGCCGACCCTGAGGTCATCGAAGAATCGAAGTGGATGGGAGTTCCCGTCTGGTCGCACGGCGGCATTCTTTGCACGGGAGAGACCTACAAGAGCGTCGTCAAGATGACCTTTGCCAAAGGCGCGTCGCTGCCGGACCCTGCCGGCCTGTTCAATTCCTCGCTCGCGGGAAATGTGCGGCGCGCCATCGACATTCACGAAGGCGAGAAGATCAAAGAGGCGGCGCTGAAGGATCTAATTCGCGCCGCAGTGGCGCTCAATCTAAAGGGCAAAGACAAGACAAAGACCAAGTGATGGATTCGCGCGATCCCACATCTCACAACCGAGATGCGGGGTACTCGGATTGTGGTTAGTTGAATTCTTTCGTGTGTGCACTGCTGACGAAATTCTTGTGCCTTGCAGTGATTACTCTGTCGGGTCGGTGATGCGGCCCATGAAGAGGATGGCTCCGCTCGCGTTATCCCGGATGAGGAACAGGAAGGGATGGTCGGCGGTGAAGATAATTGGCGGCGGCGGAGGGGTCCGGGATTGCATGGCCGTGGCCATCTCCATGATTACTGCCGTGGCCGCCGCGGCTTCGGTGCCGTTCTCGTCAAGATCGATGTAGGCCTTGTGGATGGCGGCGGAGATGACGAGGCTCTTGTCGCCTGTCATCCCGGAGAAGTCGGCGCTGTTTCCGTCGAAGGCGGTTTTCATTCCCAGGTCTTTGAGCGTGGAGCTGAGCTCGAACTGCTGGGTGATCTTAAAGCGCGGCAGGTGGACGATCACCTCGTGCTCGTAGCTGAGCGCTGCGGTCCACTTGTCAAGATTCGATGCCGAGAGCGAGCGCTCCAGGGCGGGCAAACCGTCGACGCTGTTGGGAAGCAGGATCAACATCGAGATTTCGTCTTTCTCGTATGGCATCAGAAGCGCCTGGAAGGACGGGCCCTTCAAGTAGTAATAGCCTCCTGAGTTGTACATGGTGGGGGCTTGAATCGTTTTGCTCGCTGAAAGATGAAAATCCTTGTTTTCAGTTGCGCTCTTGCTGAACTGATCGGCCCACGCCGCCTTGAAATAGATGGCATTGGTGAGAATCAGGCGGGAGAGCGGCGTGACGGTGCCGGGGCCGAGCAGGTTCTGAATCTTGTTATTGGTCTGCTTTTCGACCCACTGATTGATGGTGACACGCACGCTGTCGGGAGCGGACTTGAACTCGACGGGGTGAAATCCCGCGCCGTAATTTGTCTGGACCAGCTTGAGATATGCGGGCAGGAAATTTTCATCCTTCTCGGCCCAAAGCGCGTCGGCCACTCTGAGAGCGTATCCCGGGTGGGGCGCATTCATGCCAGCCAGCAGTGTGCCGATGGCCGGATGCAGACGCTCCGGCGGCAGCGTGAAGTGAAAGACGCGCGCCATCTCGGTGGCCGTTTGGCCGTGCGCGCCGGCGTAGGTCATGGCGAAGGCCGTGGAGATGCTTTCTGGCGAGAAGAAGAGATTGCCGGGTTGTGAGCTGAGCCGGCCGTAGAGATCGACAGCGAAGGCATTGCTGCCTCTGACGGCTTCGTCCTGATCGGCGCTCGCGGCGGGCGACGCCTTGGCGGCAACGAGCGCCGAACCACAGAACAACGCGAGAAGAAGAGAAAACAGCGGCTTCATGGAGAGCCCCCTTGGACCGATGTGCAAAAAGGCATCTGCTGATCGTAGATCCAAACAGGGATCGCAGCAGGCAGCCTTTCTTGCAATAAAAAATCGCGGCCCACAAATTCAACAGAGATGCTAGAACTGGTTGTTCAAATCCTCGGAGCCGATTGAAAAACATCCCTCAGGGGCTAAAGCCCAAGGCTTTGTGCGTCTTTTGCGGCACGACTTAAGTCGTGCCCTTTCACGGCATCCCTAATGCAGGCGCCAATTGATGCGGCCACTTCTAACCCATCAGGCCCTTGTGTCCAAGCCAGACGCGGAGATAAGAGGCCTGGCCGAGATGCAGTGTCTCGCGGATGGCCATGAAGCTGACCGTACCGCTAATCTTTCCGTCGAGACTGGGCGGACCCTGGGTCGCGGGCTGAGCCAACAAATCTTCCGAAACCGATTCGAGTGTGGCCGCCAGTGCGTGCCCGGACTCGCTCCAGATGCTGAGCATCGACTCTGGCGACGGGTACGCGGAGTCTTCCAGGAGTTTCTTGCCGCGCCCAAAGATCTCAAGCTCTGGTGGCCCCCACTCGACGCCGATGAAATGGAGGATGCGGCCACGACAATAAGCCAAGTGGCCCATGATCCACGCCATGTGATTTAGCTTCCCGTCGGGGCGCTTGAGCCATTCTTCCGGCGAGAGGTCGCTGGCGGTCTCCTTCAGCGTCTTCGAGTTGAAGCGGTAGTTTTCAGCGGCGGTGGCGATAACAGCAGGGACAGGCATGGGCTCTCCATTTGCGGCGGGATGCGCGCGGTCGATGCGCGGGAGGATGCTTACCGAATACCTGATCGAGGCGACTGCGGTCAAGCGACGCAAAAAAAGTGCGGGCATCAAAAAAGGCGTCCCGAAGAACGCCGTTCTTGAAAAGGCAATGAATCTCTAGGCGCGGCTCAGATACGCGCCCTCGCTGGTGTCGACGCGAATCTTTTCTCCTTCGTTGATGAAGGCGGGAACCTGGACCACAAGGCCGGTTTCGGTCTTGGCCGGTTTGGTGACGCTCGATGCGGTGGCGGATTTCAATCCCGGCTCGGTTTCGACGACTTCCAGGTCGACGCTTGGCGGCAGCTCGATGCCCACCGGGTTTCCATCAAAATAGCTGACGTGAATCTGCAGGTTAGGCGTGAGGTATTCGACGGTGTCGCCGAGCGTCGCGCTCTTGAGCACGGTCTGCTCGTAATCTTGCGGATTCATGAAGTAGTAATCGTCGCCGTCGGCGTAGAGGAACTCCATGAGGATTTCGTCGACGACGACTTTCTCGATGGCGTCGGCGGAGCGGAAGCGGTGCTCGAACATGGCGCCGGATTTCAGGTTTCTCAGTTTGGCCTGAATGAAGGCGCGAAGGTTGCCGGGCGTGCGGTGCTCGACCTTGAAGACCGTGTGCAGTTGGTCGTTGTGTTTGATGATCATGCCCGGACGAAGTTGTGTGGCGGGAATCGCCATAGAGGGTGCAGCTCCTTGCTGGATTTGCGCGCAGTGCGCAATGAATTATGCCGTTTGGCCTCTATCTATTGTAGCCCAGCGGGTATGAAGACAGGGAGCCAGGGAACAAGGGAACGAGGCAGCGAGGGAGAAAAGATGACAACGCTGTTAGGGTTGAGAGTTCTAGAAACCGGACGCTTACAAGCGCGATATAGAATAGCGATGAACCTGCGAAAGGTTGCAAGGGAGGCAACACATGAGCAAGCCAGTTTCAATCTGTGTGATCGGGTCGGGTTACGTGGGACTTGTGGCGGCTGCGTGTTTTGCCGAGATCGGCCACCACGTGGTCTGCGTGGACAACGACGAAGCCAAGGTGAAACAACTCCGTGACGGCGGCGTGCCCATCTTCGAGGAGCACTTGCCGGCGTTGCTGGCCAAGCACCGCGGCAGATCGGTGACTTTTACCTCGGACCTGAGCGAGGCGGTGGAGAAGAGCGAAGCGGTGTTTATCGCCGTGGGCACGCCGCAAGGCGACTACGGCGCCGCGGATTTGTCGTACGTTGAGGCGGTGGTGGCAGAGATTGCGCGCAGCATTGCCAGTTACAAAGTGATTGTGGAGAAGAGCACGGTTCCGGTCTACACCAACGATTGGATCCGGCGCGTGCTGCACCGTCATGGTATCGAGCCGGAACGCTTCGATGTGGTCTCGAATCCCGAATTTTTGCGCGAGGGTACGGCAGTGCTGGATTTTCTGCATCCCGACCGCATTGTGGTGGGCGCCAACAACGAGCGGTCCGCGACGGTGCTCGAGCGCATCTACGAGCCGCTGACTGACGGCAGCTATTACGCCCAGCCGGACGCGCTTCCAGGAACGTGCAGCGTCACTCATCCTGCGCAGTTGGTTGTGACCTCAACGCAAAGCGCGGAGATCATCAAGCACGCATCGAATGCATTTCTGGCCATGAAGATCTCGTTCATTAACGCCGTGGCAAACCTGGCCGAAGCGGTGGATGCGGACATTGAAGATATTTCCGCCGGCATCGGACTCGACAGCCGGATCGGTCGCAAGTTTCTGCGTGCAGGACTAGGGTATGGTGGCTCCTGTTTCCCGAAGGACGTGGCCGCGTTCCACTGGGTGGCGCAGGAACGGGGCGTGGATTTTCAACTGCTCGAAGAAGTGCGCAAGATCAACGAGACGCAGAAGGATGTCTTCTTCAACAAGGTGCGCTCCGCATTGTGGACACTGCGCGGCAAGCGGCTGGCCGCATTGGGCCTGGCCTTCAAGGGCGAGACCGACGACATTCGCGACTCGCCGGCCATCAGTATGATCGAAATGCTGCTGAATGCGGGCGCGATTGTGACCGCATTCGATCCAGCGGCAATGGAGCGCACCAAGGAAGTGCTGCCTCCCGCAGAAAATATGCGTTATGCGAGCGATCTGTACAGTGCGGCGAAGGATGCCGACGCGGTGCTGATTCTGACCGACTGGAAGGAGTTCGCCGAGGTGGACCTGGCGCGGCTCAACCGGGCCATGCGTTTCCCGATCGTGATCGACGGTAGAAACCTGTACAAGCCGCTGGAGATGCAGAGCCACGGATTCACCTATGTGAGCGTGGGCAGACCGACCGCGTATCATGCGCAAGAAGGGAAGCCGCGCGTAAGTGCAGGGAGCAAGGGACCAAGGGAACGAGGCACCAAGTGAACCTTGCCCTGGCCACTGCTGACCGACAACTGCTTTTGGAGCGCTAAATTTTGACCATGCGTGTTCTTGTTACCGGCGCTGCCGGATTCCTTGGTTCCCACCTTAGCGACCGTCTGTTGCGCGACGGCCACACTGTTCTTGGCGTGGACAATCTGTCGACGGGAGATCGGGAGAACCTTGCCCACCTAGCCAGTCATCCGCGCTTCCGGTTTGAGGACCGGGACATCTGCACGAGTTTCGATCCGGGCCCGGTTGATTACGTCTTCAACCTGGCATCGCCGGCCAGCCCGCCGGAGTACCTGCGCCTGGGCATCGAGACGCTGCGCGTAGGTTCCGTTGGCGTGGAGCATACGCTGGAGATCGCAGCGCGTTACAACGCGGCCCATCTTCACGCCTCCACTTCAGAGTGCTACGGCGATCCGCTGGAACATCCGCAAAGCGAGAGCTATTGGGGCAATGTGAACCCGGTGGGTCCGCGTTCGGTTTACGATGAAGCCAAGCGATTTGCCGAGGCGATGGTGATGGCCTACCACAGGTCTCGCGGCGTGAATACGCACCTGGTGCGCATCTTCAACACCTACGGCCCACGTTTGCATCCCGGAGACGGCCGGGTAATTTCGAATTTCATGATGCAGGCGCTACGTGGCGAGCCGCTGACCATCTACGGCGACGGCCAGCAGACACGCAGCTTCTGTTACGTCGACGATCTGGTCGAGGGCATCTTGCGGTTGGCGACGAGCGAGGAGCACTTCCCCGTCAATATTGGAAACCCTGTGGAGTTCACGATTCTGGAGTGCGCGCAAGCCGTTTTGGACGTCACAGGATCGAAGAGCAAGTTGTGCTTTGTCGATCTGCCGGTGGACGATCCAACGCGCCGCCGCCCCGATATCACCAAGGCCCGCACGTTGCTGGGATGGGAGCCGCAGGTCCAACTCAAGGAAGGGCTCGAGAAATCGCTGGATTATTTTAGAAGCAAGATTGGGCACGGCGCAGATGTGGCGCCAAGTACCTAGAGTCTGCTCCTAAATTTTATTTGGAAGAGGATGGGTTTTTGCGGGTTGCGGATTGTGCCGATAGTCTTACGCCCGCAAAAGCGGGCTTTCAATTCGGGCTCTGCACTTTCCCCCCAGGCTCGCGCCTGGGGCTAGCGTCTTTCGCCCACTACGCGGGCTCGATGCGGGCTAGTGTGGCGGTTCGTAAGGCTCGGCGCGCAACAGATTCGTCAGAATATTGCGCTCATCCGGCGAGAAAGTGTTCTGGTAACGCGCGGAGTTGAGCACGGTGTTGCGCTGATCGAGCGGCACGGCACTCAGATCCTGAAATGCATGCTTGACGAGTGTCTGGCGGCCGGGCGGAAGTGCCATCAGGCGGCCACCGGCTTGACGCACCTGCATCTGTTCCTGTGGCGACATGCGTTCCAGCATCTCGCTGCGCGCCAGGCGGCGATCGCGCTGCGGCTCCGGCATCTGATCCAACTGGTGCAACTGCTGGACGAGCCGCTGCTGCTGCGTAGGGGCCAACCGATTGAAGCTGGGATCGTTGCGCAGCAGCCGCTCCTGTTGATCGGCAGCAAGCCCTCGGTGCTGATTTAGAAAGTCGCCGAGATGTCCCGGAGAAGCAGCGCCAGGATACGCATTTTGATAGACGTTTCCCGGGCGCGTGGCCGGAGGCTGCACACTATAGCCATTTTGCCCGTATGCTGGCGCAGGTCGCTGACCGCCGTTATATTGCGGATTCTGCTGATAGGGCCGCTGCTGGTTCTGATACTGCGGCTGCTGATTCTGGTACGGTCTCTGCTGGTACTGCGGCTGCTGATTCTGATACGGTCTCTGCTGATTCTGATTCGGCCGCTGTTGATTCTGGAACTGGCGTTGCTGGTTGGGGTTTGAGCGCGGCGGATTCTGGACCTGGCGAGGAGGGCTCTGCTGCGCACCGGCGCGCGGACGATTCTGGCCGAACCCCGCTCGCATGGCAGGACCCGGACGGAATTCAGCTCGCCGCTGACCGTACAGGCCAACCGTGGGCAGACAGAGAAGCAGGACCGCAGCGGCGATTGAGGTCGCCGGACGCATTCTTTCCGCGTTCCAGGTCCAGTTCACAAGTCGTTCTCCCGGCTCGAAGCCGACATCCGAAAAAATCAGTCTCCGCTCCCGCTGCTGGAGAGAGATTCCATCTGGTCCAGCACTTGAGCATTGCTATCGAGGGTTTGCAGATCGTGTACGGTGGCGGCAAGCGGGGTGGGCTGCACGGGCTGCATCCAGTTTGTAACGCCGAGATAAGTGCCGCCGCCCACGAGCAGCATGACGGTCAACGCCATCGCAGCCAAAGGACGCACGTGCAAGCCTGGACCATACGCGATGCTGGCGCGGATGCGCGCGATTCCCCGGGCCAGCCAACCGACCGGCGCAGCCTGGCGCTCTTCCCGCATCCTGGCGCCAAGCCGCGTAAGAAAGTAAGGGCTCGGTTCGGGAGCTTCCCAGGTATCCAGCAACTGCATGGTGGCTTGCAGTTTCGCAAGCTCGCCCTGGCAGTCGGTGCACTCGGCAACATGTGTTTGAACCTTAGCAGGTAATGCATGCGGATCGAGCAGCAGATCCGCCAGCTTCTCGTCCACCATTTTGCAATTCGTGTTGGTCTGTTTCATGGCTTGCCACCCCACTCTCTGCCGGTAGGTTCCGGCTTTTTCCACTTTTCCAATCAAACAAATTCCTTCAACTTTTCCCGCAGCGTCTGGTAGGCGCGGAAGAGCAGCGACTTGGTTGCCGACTCGCTTAGCTTGAGCACCTCGCCGATCTGGCGGTAGTCCATTCCCTGGTACTTGTGCATCAGCACCGCCATGCGCTGCCGTTCAGGCAGCGCCATCACATGAAGGCGAATCGCGGCCATGCGCTCCTCGCGCAGCAGCCGCTCTTCCGCCGAAGGCTCGTCATCGGCCAGATCCGGAGTCGTACCGGTCTCCGGGTCAGGCTGGTCCAGATACACAGTTTGCGCGGTCCGCTCGTTCTTGGTGTCGCGCGCGTGGTTTACCGCCAGGTTGGTTGCGATGCGGTAGAGCCAGGTGGTAAACCTGGCTTCGGCCCGATAACTCTCTCTCGCACGATAGACGCGTAAAAACACTTCCTGAGCCAGTTCTTCGGCAATGGCCTGATTGTTCACCATCCGGAAGAGGAAATGAATCATCGGCCGGTGGTATTTTTGCGCCAGGTACGTAAAACTCGCCTCGTCCCCCTCGGCCACGCGCAGCATAATGGCCGCGTCGCTGGTGGGGTCCAGTCCCTCCCGAATGCCCATGTTCGGGTCAGGTGCCGTGCCCGGCCGAAGGGCCGGGCCGGCATCCACGGCAGGACCGTTAAGGACCATGGTTGCCATATCTTCTGGAACCCCATCTTCGCCAGAAGGTTGCGCTGGGTAACCGATTTCCTCGCCGGAATTTCCGTCTTCCGGGGCCTTCTCGCCGGGGTTTGGGGTCCCGTTCCGGGTGGGTGCGGTAATGTAGCTTTTTCGGCCCGAAACCATGGGGACTAATGCAGATCCAGCCAGGCCTGGAACGAGGCCAGGCACGGCTTGCCGGTCGAAAGGCAGCTCACTCTCCTGGCGGATTGAACGCGCTCTCCTGAACATACCTGGTTTCCCGTCCTGCTCCGATGCTGCGAGGGGCAATCCAAGCCCCAAATTCGCCGCCGGATTTGGACGTAAAGCCCTGCTGGTGTTACTCTACCCTACGGGATGCCTTCTCGGGCGACCTTCCTGCGGCGGCGGTTCGAAAGTGGTTTCCTGGGCCGGTTTTCGGGGAAGGAAACGGCGGTAGGTCGTGCCTCTCGTGGACGGGGAGTCTTCCCGGGCCGGGACGGCGACCGCAACCCTTCCCAAAGCCTATTCTGGGCGCTTAACTCAGCGGTAGAGTGCCATCTTCACACGGTGGAAGTCGCAGGTTCAAATCCTGCAGCGCCCACCACGATTGCATTGAACAGCCATTGCATCCAGCAGCGGCTCGCTGTTCCCTCACGCGGGTATCGCCGGAGTGTGCAAGTCGCCGTGGGCGGGCACAGGATTATGGCTATCGGCTGGGAAGCAAAATTGCGCCGCGCTCCGGGCCGCAAACCGGCAACTGAATTCACAGCCGGCTAACAGCTGAAACTGCAGGAACAGGTATCTGCGCCCAGTTCAAAGCCCATGTCGGGCCTCGATGCCTGGAAGGGCATCGAGGCCCGGCGTCTTTTCTGGACATGGGAATTGTTGTTTCGAGTTTGGGTTGACGATCCGACGGGTCTAATCTTCGGGATCCGGCTCGGCCCGTCTCGGCTCCGGGGGACGGTAATCCCCCGGAGCCTGAGACTGCGGCGTTAGCGGGTATAGGTTCCGAGATCGCCAAGGTCAATTACATAGCCGTTTTGAACTGCGTTGTATTCGCCGGCAAAGTAGCTATCCAGGTAGGAATGTCCAAGAATGAATCTATCTGGATTCATGGCGCCGTAGTAGCCGGAATCGGCATTGCTCGAACCGTCAAACAGTACATAGCTTCCCTGCCATCCTGAACCGGATGTGCCCCAACTGAGGACGTGATCCATGTACGGGGCGAACTTGGAGTACAGCTTGTACATCAGCGCGTACTGATACCCAAGGGCGTCCGACTGCCTGACATTGAGGGTTGCGGGAGCGACTGCACTGCCGCCCGGGGCGGAGGTTCCCACCAAAAGATCGAATTCCGAGGCGTTCACAGCAGTAAGAAGGTGCTGGTCAATGAGCGAGGCGAAGAGGGCCAAGGCATATTGGTTGCTGCTTGCCTCGGTCGGTGAAATCCCATCGTGTGTCTCGCTGCCGATGATTTCGATAAGGGGCCTTCCGTCATACAGCGGATCGGAGAGCCACCGAGTGTTCAGCGCCTTAACCATGTTGTATACAGTCCTGGCTTTGGCCGCGGAAGTGTAGGAGTAATCGTTGTAGGTCAGTCTCGGAGGATTGGCCTGGATATAGGCGTCGATGCTGCCGCCGTTGTCGTGTCCGTCGAGCTTCATGTAAGACGGCAGGCTCGCGTAGTTGGCTTTGAAAGCCGCAGCCATCGCGGCATTGGGAGCCGCAATGTGCGCGAATTTGAAGAGCAGGTAAACGTAATGGTCGCTGAGGTCGCCGTTAATTAAGTTATCCGACATTGCAGCAAGCCAGTTGGTGTTTTTGAGGCTCGCCTTCCAACTGTTCGGATCAGCGGGGATGTTTACGGAGAAGTTGCTTTCCTGGACTTCTTCGTTGAGTATGTCCCAATCGTTGAAGGGGATCACTCCGCGGGCCACGCTCGAGCCATACTGTGTCGATGTGGTCAGGAAGTGCCGCATCAAATAAACGATGTGGTTGAACTGCACTCTCCGGGCCATGTCAGTGGATACCAGGACCTGGGTGGTAACGCCGTTGCCCAATGCGTAGAAATTGGGCGTTCCGTTGTATCCCTGAGGAAGGGTCGCGGGAGTAATCTGCGTCATCCATGCAGGGGCCTGGTTGTACCACGCCATCACATGGCCATGAATCTTGTATGGCAGAGATGGGGTCGAGGCAGACACGATCGGTGTATAAGCGCTGTCCGGGAAACTGAACTGAGCTAAGCCGGTCGAGTTTGCTCCGGTCAGGGCCGCACCAGTAGTGCTTGTCAGCCAGTTCGGACCGTTCGGTTGCGTGGCGTCGGCCTTGAGATTGTTGCCGTCGACAAAGATTTCATAGTGGCGTGCCCTGATTCCATTTACCGTTCCTGATCCGATCGCGCCGACCATGAACGTGCCTGTAGTTTCAGGGCTGTAAAGGCCCCGAATAGGATCTACTGCGGTATAGTTTTGGCTGTTGACAACGTTGGGAAGGGCAACGCCGTTGGGATCGGGTTCCATGATTTGGAGGTTTTGGACCATCAGCGTGCCGGTTTCCGCGGTGCGGCTCGTCTCGCCATGGAGCTCAAGAATAAAAGTCGAGGAAGAGCCTGTTTGCGGGACGGCGATGCTTACGTGGGTCTTGCGCCACGTGTCACCGCCATAGTTGCCGGCCCATTGGGGGTTGAGACTGGTGTAGTCGTAACCCCTCAGGTAGCTATCGGTGGTAGTGGAGCGATTTGTCATTCTCCACCGCATGAATTTGCCCTGGCCGCTCATGGCATAGTACACGTCGAACTCGATCGTTGAGCCTGAGGGGACAGTTACAACCGGGGACAGCGGAGATTGCATGCTGACTCCGCCGAATGTGGTTTTCCCGGCATAGATGTAATTGATCAGGAGCACAGGAGCCTGGCCTTTTGAATCAGCGAAAGGATACGGAATCATTTGGAACGTGGTGCCATCGTATATAGGGTTGGTGCCGCTGGCGAGACGGCTGTCAAGCGGTGGTTTATGTACCGTCCAGACATTGGTGGCCGCGGTAAGTGTGATGAGTTGTTTGCCGGGGCCCGGATCGAGACGGAAGTAGGGATCTGTACCGTTCGATTTGATTTCTGCCTTGAAAGCCGTTATTGCGGCTTGAAGGTTCGGTATGGCTTGGGCATTCCACAAAACAAGTGCATTGATCGCGGCCTGAAGCGGGGTATTAAGACCATTGAATTCGGAGGAGTACACCCAGGGCCAAGCTTGGTTCACATCGGACCCATTGGTTGTAAAGCTAATCTGGAGCGGGAATTGCTTGTTGCCGGCTTCTAAAGCCTGGGCCTGTGCAATGAGGGCTTGCAGTTGCGCAATTTGTGCGCTGGTCGCGGGCAGCACTGCTCGCATCGACCCGCCAAATGTGCCGCCATTATAGGATCCGGTGTAACGCTCAATCACGGTGGCGCCGGAAGTGCCGGCACTCGCCGGGAATGAGATTACTGTTGATCCAATTCCGCCGGCTGGAAGGTCGCCGACGGTCTGCGGCGCAGGTGTCCCGGCAGCGCTTCCCAATGTTGCGGTTGACAACACAATGTTCTGTACCGTGTCCGTGCCGTTGTTGCTGACGTACACCTTTGCTTGATAACTGCCGTCATCAAGCTTGGATAGCGTCGCGGTTGTGACCAGACTCACCTTGCTCTGCGCAAAAGCCATTCCGAATACGGAAAACAGCATGATTGCGAGGTTGATTAAGCGTTTTCTACCCTTCATTTTCCCCCCTCGGTTCTTAAGGCAACCTCTAAAATCTCGTTTTAGAGTCACCCAATTGTTAGATTTCGGAGTTTTTGTCGTCTGGTACTTTCTGCGCATCGAAGGCCGGCTTCGGAGCGTCCAGCTCAAGAGCATGGACGATTGCCCCCGGCACCGGCCTCTGCTTCGCGCTATCCCAGCAAGATGTTTCTTTTGCGTTTAAGAGCCGCCACAATCCCGGCAAGTCCGCTGCCTAGCAACAGGAAGCTGGAAGGTTCCGGTGTGACGACCACCGAGAAAGCTTCTGAGGTCAGCACGCCTCCCGGGCCGGGGGTCACGCCGTCCGTTATCGCGAAATAGCCGTTGTAAACTCCCGGGGTTGTGCCGTCGGGAATAGAAACGGTAAACAGATCACCGTAAACTGAGCTGCCCGGGGCGACATCAAACGGAAACGAGAGAATAAAGTCGGAATCGTCCACTGTCAGAGAGAGAAGGTCGAAACTGTCCCCATTGAGGTACACGTCGGCAAGGTTGGTGCTCGGAGCGGTCACTGTAGCATCAAAGACCACGGTTGAGCCTGCAGGAGCATATACCGTTTGGTTCGCCAAGGTTAGAGCTACTGTGTCGGCATAGGTGGCGGGTGTTGACGAGAGAAGGCCTGCCGCCAGAAGAAGTGACATTGAAGCCAAAAATAAATTGTGTCTCACTATTTTGTTCCTCCATAAACCGGTTTAAGTTGCACATTTTCGCGATACTGCGTTAATGACGACGATGGAACACGACAGCCTGCACCATGGATTTCCTGGGACAGTGCCGCAAGTTGTTCGGCCAAAGCGATGTCTGAAATGGAGTGGACCTCAAATTATGGTCAAGTGCCGATGCGCCTCACCGAAATTGAGGCTCCGGGCACGGGGCCTTCGCCCCGCAATCAGATAAATATTTAATTCAAATATCAAACAAGAGCGAAATGACCATTGTTTCGAAATTTCAATCCGTTAACAGCCAACTTTTTGGGCTAATTTTCTCATTCATCGATACTCCACTGATTCGGACCCAAACCTCCGCACACGCCTACGGAGTCTCCGCCCCGCAAGCAGGTAGATATTTGATTCGAGTGTCAAACAAAAGCGAAAGTGCGATAAGCATACTCAGTCATTTTTAATTTTGTCAATACCTAATTCTGTCAATTGTCGTAGCACATTAGAAGTGTCCACTTGGTTGGAACTTCCCGCGGGACCTAAAGGCCCGAATGATCGTCGCCTTTGCGGCACGACGGAAGTCGTGCCCATTTACAGCACAATTCATGCGGCCAGCTCTAATCTCCGAGACAGGTCCCCAAGCGGCGGGCTGCGTCGATCCATGGATGGTCGCGTGGAACGGACTTGCGCTTGCCTGCTACCTGATCGAGCGGCACCGGCACCGCGCTTTCGCCGCGGGCCGCCACCATTACGCCAAACTGTTCTTTGGCGATCAAATCCGCGCAGGCCGTGCCCAGGCGCGTAGCCAGGATGCGGTCGGCGGCGCTCGGTGTGCCGCCGCGCTGCACGTGGCCGAGAATGGTCACGCGCGATTCCAGGTGCGTGAGCCCCTCAAGCTGATGGGCCAGGCGCAGGGTGTTGTCCTGGTGCCGCACTTCAAGAGCGGCGATCGCGTGCTTGGCCTCGATCTTCTCGTTCAGGCTCTTGGCGCGTTCCAGTTTCTTCTCGGCGCTGTCAAAAACGCGCGCGTCGTCGCGGCTCATCGCGCCCTCGGCCACCGCCACAATGCTGAAGTTGCTGCCCCGCTTGCTGCGTTGGCCGATAGCTTCGGAGATCTTCTCCACGTCGTAGGGGATCTCGGGGATGAGGACCACGTCCGCGCCCCCGGCGAGACCGGCGCCCAGTGTAAGCCAGCCGGCGCGATGCCCCATAATCTCGACCACGATAATGCGGTGGTGGCTGTGCGCAGTCGAGTGCAGGCGATCGATGGCCTCGGTGGCAATGTCGAGGGCGGTGGCGTAGCCAAAGGTCTGGTCGGTCATGGCCACGTCGTTGTCGATGGTCTTGGGCAGCGTGATCACGTTGATGCCACCCTTTGACAGGCGCAGAGCGCTCTTCTGCGTGCCGCCCCCGCCAAGGCAAACCACGCAATCGATTCCCCACTTCTTGAGATTGTCTTTGATCGCGCCGGTCATGTCCCTGGTTTTGCCGTCGATCTCCATGCGATGCGGCTTGTCGCGGCTGGTGCCGAGAATGGTGCCGCCGACGGTGAGAATGCCGGAGAGAGCGGTGCGATCTAGGTCGAGCCGCCGGTTCTCGACCAAACCGCGAAAACCGTCGCGAAAACCTACGGTCTCGATGCCGTAGGAGCCGAGCGCGGCCTTGCCCACGCCGCGGATGGCTGCGTTTAGGCCGGGGCTGTCGCCGCCGGCAGTCAGAATCCCAATGCGTTTGATCTTGGTGGCCATGAACAACAAATAACAGACCGGGCGGCGTCTTTGTCGAGCGGAAATGTGGGTAAGCCGTCGCCCCGGCTCCAGATTCGTGTACGCGGGGACACCGGTGAGGAGAGGTTGCGGAAAAAGGCTGACTGAAAAACGAATTCGGCAAAAGATGGATTGGCAGGGGCTGAAGCCCGACTCATTTTGTCAACCTTATCGGCCCGGCTCAAGCCGTGCCCTTGTTACAGAGCTCATTGATTCGAGTTTTTCTGCAGCATCTGGGGACCGGCGCTACTGTTGCAGCACCACCTGGTCGCCTTCTTTAAGACCGGAGACGATTTCGGTGACCGATCCGTTGGATAGGCCAACGGTGACGGGGACCTTGCGGAAGCCCTCTTTCTGGTGTTTGTCGGGAATCTGGACAGAAGCATTTTTTTGGTTGTCGTAGAGCACGGCGTTTTCCGGGATGGTGAGGACGCCCTTGTGCTCATCGAGAAGAATTTCGGCGTTCGCTGTCATGTTGGCCTTGAGCTCGCCGCCGGGGTTGTTGATGGAGACGCGAACCTCGAAGGTGGTGACATTGTCTTTTTCCACGCCCATCGGGGCGATCTTGGTCACTTTGCCGTTAAAGAGGCGGTCGCGGAAGCTCTCCACCTTGATGCGCGCGGGCTGGCCCAGGTAGACGTGCGCAATGTCGGCCTCGTCGACCTTGCCCTGCACATAGACTTCGGATGTGTCGCCCTCGGTCATGACAAGCGTAGCGGTTGAGCCGAGAACCAGAATGGAACTGACGGCATCGCCCATTTCGACGTCGCGCGACAGGATGACTCCGTCCATGGGCGCGAGGATGGTGGTGTATCCGAGCTGCTCCTCGAGCTGCTGCAGGCTGGCCTGGTTTTGCTGCACTTGCGCCCGCGCCTGCTTCAGCTTGGCAGTGTCCACGCCGACTTGCGCCTGCGAGGAGTTGCGCCTGGTGAGCGCGGCCAGGTAGTCGCGGTTCGCGTCGTCGAGGGCCTGATGGCTGACGATGCCTTCCTTGTTCATTTCCACATTGCGGTCGAGCGTGGCCTTATACATGGGCAGGTCGGGAGCTGCGGCGTTCACTTTGTCTTGCTCGATGTTGGCCTCGTAGGTCGTGACGTTGGCCTCGGCGCTCGCTAGTTGCGCGCGTTGCGCATTTACCTGGGCTTGAATCTCCTGCTGATCGAGTTGCGCCAGTTGCTGGCCCTTCTGCACGCGGTCGTTGATGTCGACATAGAGCTTTTGCACGATGCCGGAGGCCTTCGACTTGACTTCGACCTTGGTGATGGGCTGGATTTGGCCGGTGGCGACGACCGAGCGCGCCACGTCGCCGCGTGTGACTTTCGCAATTTTGTTAGGATCGATGGGATCGCCTTTCGCCAGGCGAACGAGCCCGATCACTGCCGCGATGACAAGCAGGGAGACGACACAGCCGAGGATGATCCAAATCCGTTTCTTCTTACGCGATGCGGCCATGTGGGCCTCCTATAATTTTGAACAAAGAGCGGCGCTTCGCCCCGGCGAGGAGAAAAACGCTCTCACAAGGCCCGGCGGCTCTTCCGGCGGACGCTGATAAAAGAAGCATCAACAATTCTGACGGTGTGCTGGCACCGTTGTAACCCAACAAGCTTCAGTACGCAAGTCGACGGGCGCTGGTTCCGTGGTTTTCTGCCAGAGCGAATGCGTCCCGGCGGGATTGCGGGAACCGGCGTGCCGGTCCCCGCGTATCATCTTGGCGTGGGCTCGCGTGGGTCACGCGTAGGGTCACGACAGGAAACTTCGGATCGCCAAAGGCTTATGACCAGTTTTTTCGATACGCTCGGGCAGGTCTTCCGCGCCATACTGGCGAACAAATTGCGGAGCTTTCTCACCATGTTTGGGATCGCCTGGGGCGTGGGGTCGCTCCTGGTGCTGGTCGGGCTGGGCGAAGGTTTCCGCAGCGGGCAGCGCAAGCAGTTGGCCACGTTCGGTAACGACCTGGTGATGATGTGGGACGGCACCATTCCTGCGCTGCCCAATCAGCACACGGGAATGCGGCCCTATCAACTCACCGTGGGCGATGAAGCGGCCATGCGCCAATTGACAGATCTGAGGGCCGTCACGGGTTACCTGAGCCGCAACGATCTCTACCAGGTGAGTGCCTACGCGAACACTTCGGGGCAGGTGCTGGGCGTGGAGCCAAATTATTCTGAGGTGCGATTCCTGCCCATCGCGGAAGGACGATTCATTGACGCGTCCGACCAGGCCGAGCGGCGGCGCGTGGTGGTGCTCGGATCGAAGAATGCTCTGCTGCTGTCCCTTGGCCATCCGATGCTTGGCGAAACCATCACCATCAACGACATTGCGTTTACCGTGGTGGGCCGCGCTGAGCCAGTAAGCCACGGCAACAACGACAGCGAAAACCAAAAGATCTACATCCCGCTGACCACGATGCTGGAACTGTTCGCCATGAAGGGCGACAACGTAGCGCAGGACGCGCTGAGCTCCATTCAATATCAGCCCGCGAAGAGAGGCGACGTGGCGGCGGCTGTAGTGGCGGTGCATCGCGTGATTGCCGAGCGCCACGGCTTCGATCCCTCGCTCATCGATGCATTCGAGGAGTGGAACACCATCCACACCCAGCAGATGATCGCGGCCATCTTCAACGGCATGGATATTTTTCTGGGCGGTGTGGGGCTGGTGACGCTGGCCCTCGGCGCAGTGGGAATTATCAACATCATGCTGGTCTCGGTAACGGAGAGAACGCGGGAGATCGGCGTGATGAAAGCGGTGGGAGCCACGCGGCGCAGCATCCTGGCGCAATTTTTCTGGGAGGGGCTGTTGCTCACCGGCATCAGCGGCCTGATCGGCGTGGGCTTGTCCTGGGCATTTATGGCTCTGCTGCAGGAACTGCTGACAGGCAAGATGCCGGGCTGGGATCCACCGCGTCTGGTGCCATGGTCGGCCGCGCTCGCGGTTGGGTCGCTGGCCATCTGCGGCATTGTGGCAGGACTTTATCCGGCGAGCAAAGCCGCGGCTCTCGATCCAATTGAAGCGCTGCGCAAGGAATAAAAAACAGGGACTAAGGGACTAGGGACTGAGGGACTGGCAATGCTGAAGGACATACTCGCGCAGGCTTGGGCGGCGATGCTCGCCAACATGCGCCGCACCGCCCTCACCATGTTGGGCATGGCGTGGGGCATCGCCACCGTGGTGGTGCTGCTGGGCTACGGCGCTGGGTTCAGCAAAGCCATTGAGGCCATCTTCGCGCAGTGGGGAACGGAAACTATCGGCTTCTTTCCCGGTCGCACCAGCCAGCAGGCGGGCGCCGACAAGGCCGGCGCAATTGTGCGGTTCACACTAGACGATGTGGACCGCGTCGCCGACAGCGTTCCCGGCGTCGACCGAATCTCACCAAACGAGTGGCTCAATAATGTAGCCGTCCAGAATGACCTGCATACGTACACGTGGGAGGTCGACGGTGTGCGCACTGCGTTTCAGGATATCTTCAAGCTCGACACCGATGCCGGCCGCTTCTTCAGCGGCCAGGAAGAAGATCAGCGCGCGCACGTGTGCGTGATTGGTTCCGAGGCCAAGACCAAGCTCTTCTCCGGCGAGTGGGCGGTGGGCGAAAGCATCCGGCTGAATGGCGAGATCTTCACCGTGGTTGGTGTACTCAAACCCAAGATGCAAGAGAGCGGCGACAACGTCAATCGGGTTATTTATATTCCATTCAGTACCTTCAGCGACCTGAAGGACACGCATTACATCGACGGCATCTGGTTCAGTTATCACGGCGATCACATGCAGATCGAACAATCCTTGCGCGCGACGATCGCTGCGGCGCATCACTTCCGCCCTACGGATCATAATGCCCTGCATGTGGCCAACCTGATGACGCAGTTGTCGCAGTTCCGCATTCTGTCGATCGCGTTGCAGGTACTGCTCTCGATGGTGGGCGCGCTTACACTGGGCATCGCCGGCATCGGCCTCATGAACATCATGCTGGTGGCCGTGCAGCAGCGCACGCGCGAAATCGGCATTGAAAAAGCGCTGGGTGCGCGCCGCAACCAGATCCTCGTGCAGTTCCTGGCCGAGGCGCTCACCATCACCGGCGTCGGCGGAGCGTGCGGCATCGCGCTGGCGTGGCTCATCTCCTTAGCAGTGGGCCGCATCCCGTTCTACAGCGAGATCGCGCAAAATGCATCGAACGCCGACATTCGGCTCATCATCACCCCGGGCTCGGTCGCCATTGCCACGGTGATTCTCGTGGTTACCGGCCTTGTGAGCGGCATGATTCCCGCCATCCGCGCCGCGAATCTCGACCCCATCGAGGCTCTGCGTTACGAGTAATTGGCCGAGAGCATTGGTTGAGGTTAAACCTGGCGATCAGGCTCGCTGGTGGCTTCAACCGGGATGGACAGTGCCATTGCGAGAGCTTTGATACCGCGCAGATCCATTTTGCCTGTGCCGAGCACCGGGATGGCATCGACGTGGATGAATTGGCCCGATTTCGGCTTCCATAAGGCGGGCAGGTCGCACTGCGCGAACTTTTCCAGCACAGGAGCAAGTTTGGACTCGGGAAGCGTGTGGATGACGACGATGCGTTCGCTCTTTTTTTCGTCGGGTACCGCGGTAACCGCGAAGACTTGCTCGGCGGACTCGGCAAACTCGTTCAGTTTTTCTTCAATGAGAATGTGCGGCACCATCTCGCCGCCAATCTTGCTGAAGCGCGAAAGCCGATCGGTGATGGTGAGGAAGCCGTCTTCCTCCATCATGGCGATGTCGCCCGTGGTGTACCAGCCATCGTGCAGAACTTCGGCGGTCTTCTCCGGCTTGCCCAGGTAGCCGCGCATCACATTGGGGCCTTTCACGAGCAGCATTCCCGCGGTTCCCGGGGGTACGGGCTGGCCATTGTCGATGTCGACGATTCTGACGCTGACGCCGGGGAGCGGGTGGCCGATTTTGCCGCGGCGGGATGCGACCTGGCGCACTCCCGGAGCGCGAAAATCCTTGCCATTCACCGCGACGATCGGCGAGCACTCCGTGCAGCCGTAGCCCTCGAGAGGTCGAATGCCGAACTGGTCTTCGAAGGCGAGTGCGACGCGCTCCTGCAATTTTTCCGCGCCGACGAGCACGTACTGTAGCGAGCCGAAGCTCTCAGGCGTGCAGCGGCGCATGTAGGCCTGCAAAAACGTGGGCGTGGCGACGAGGAGTGTGACGTTGTACTTCTCGATCAGTGCGCCGACAGTCTGCGCGTCGAGCGGATTGACGTGGAAGACCACGCCCACGCCGTGTACCGCGGGTAACCACAGCCCGGCCATGAAACCGAAGGAGTGAAAGAAGGGCAGGATGCCGAGAATTTTGTCGCGGCCATCCAGCATGAATACCTGCATGATCTGGCTGATGTTCGACGCGATGTTGAAGTGCGTGAGCATCACGCCCTTGGGATCGCCGGTGCTGCCGCTCGAAAAGATGACGGTGGCGAGTTGATCCATTTGGGCTGCCCGACCTTTGCCGGTGGCGAATTCTGTCTGGAGCTTAACGCGATTGGCACCAAGTGCGCGCTTGAGCAGACCGGCCGGCATCAGCCAGGCCAGCGCCAGCGCGGCCAGCTTCTCAGTGAGACGCGGGGCGGCGAGTGCTTCTTCGAGCAGCAGCGTTCGGCCGGGGATGATCATGTTGGGGAAGCGCTCAAGAAATGCGCGCGACGTAATCACGACGTCAATGCCGCACTGTTGCGCGCTGCCGGCAATCACTTCGTTGGACGCAGTGTAATTCAGGTTGACCGGCACGCGGCCCGCGAGCATGAGCGCGTAGTTGGCGAGAGCGCCGCCGGCGCTGGGAGGAACCAGCAAGCCGATCATCGGTTGCTCGCCGACTTCTCGCCGCAAGCGGCGCGCGATGAAAACAATTTTCACGAGCGCCGATGCGAAGGAGAGGCGCGGCGTTTTGCCATCGGCCATAAAAAACTGCAACGGATGCAAGCGAGCCGTGTGCACAAAGGCACGGTCGAGCGTTCTCATGCGTGGCTTGCGCGCTTCAAAGGCTACGGCCTGCAGTTCCTGCACTGCCGCACGGACTTCAATCGCTGTTGAAGTGGGCGGCATGGGTTTTCCGAAGCTCACTGTGACGTGGTAGGGAATGTGGTGCGGCATCTTCCACAGAAAACGCCCGCGCTCGAAGCTGAAGATGCTGCCCCACACGCCGTCAAGGTTCATGGGAACGATGGGCACCGCGACGTCCTTCATGATGCGCTCCAGGCCGCGGCGGAAGGGAAGCATCTGTCCGGTGCGCGTGATCTGGCCCTCGGCGAAGATGCAGACGATCTCGTCGTTGCGCAGCGCGTCGCTGGCTGTGTGCAGCGATTGCAGCATTTCGCGCGGATGCAGTTCGCTCGAAATCGGGATGGGGTTGATCATTTGCGCGAGGGGTTTGACGTAGGGGTGGTCGTAGATGCCTTTGAACACCAGGAAGCGGATGGGGCGATCGGTGGCCGCGATCAGAAGCGCGACATCGACAAACGACATGTGGTTGCAGACCAGCAATGCGCCGGTTTTCTCAGGAAAATTGTCGCGGCCGATCACGCGCACGCGATAGATGGTGCGCGTGGCGAAGAAAAGAATCAGGCGCCCGAACCACTCGGGGAGCAGATAGAGAACGTAAGCCGTGGCGGCCGCTGTAATGACGGAGCCGGCGATGATGACGCCTTGGGGATTGAGGTGGACGTACTGGGTGAAGACGAAGTAGACGACAGATGAAAGCGCGATGCCGACGAAGGAGAGCAGGTTGGCCGCGGCGATGATGCCGCCCTTATCCTCTTCGCGCGGTTTGTGCTGAATGAGCGCGTTCACCGGCACGGCGAAGAATCCCGCCCAGAATCCCAGCAGGCCCAACAGCACAGCCGATCCTGTCATGCCGTGGGGCATGACTCCGAGGATGAAACCGGTGACGGTCATGCCGATCGAGCCGAGCGGAATCAGTCCGTACTCGATCTTGTTATCGCTCACCCAACCGGCGGTCATGCTGCCGATGCCGATGCCCACGGCGAGCATGGCGTTCAAGTAGCCGGTTTTGGTCTGGCTGACGTGCAGTACATCGGGCCCGTAAATGACGATGGTGGAGAAGAGCAGGGAGCCGAGAAACCAGAAGTAGGCGTTGCCCAGCACGGCCAGAAACAGCGCCGTGTCTTTGCGCATTTTGCCGATTTGCACTAAGAGATCGCCGACAATATTGATGCGGAAAGGCTTCTCCGGCGCGGCAGCCGGCACATTGTCGACGCCGAGGCTGGTGATGAAACCGATCGCGGAGAGACCAAGCAGCACGTAGCCTGCGTTCACTTCATGCCCGGAGAATTGCTGGCCCATCCACGCGCCGACCACCGTACCAATAATGATGGCGAGAAACGTCCATAGCTCGATGACGCCGTTGCCCCACGACAGGCTCTTCTCAGGCAACAACTCGGGGAGCAAACCATATTTCGATGGCCCGAACAGCGCGGCCTGACTGGCCACCAGCGTGAGCGCGACCAGCGAAAGCGTGAGCGTGTGCGTGGCGAGGCCGGCTGTCGCCAGCAGCATCGATCCGAACTCCATGACCTTGGTCCAGATCGTGACCTGGCGCTTGCTGAAGCGATCCGCCAGCCAGCCGCCGGGCATGCTGAAGATGAGAAACGGCACCGAGAACAGGAAGGTGACGACGGAGACGAACGTCTCGCGCTGGGTCTGCGCCATGTTCATCCCGATAACGATCGAGAGCAGGAGATTGCGCAGGATGTTGTCGCTGAAGGCACCCTGAAACTGCGTCGCGATCAAAGACCAGAAGCCGCGGCGGCTGCGCGGCGCAGCGGCGGCGGGAGAGTTGGCAGGGTTCAACACAAGGGGATCACTCGAAACAGTGTTCATCGGCGAGGTGTTACAAAAACTGCGAGGGTTCCGCGGATTTGCTCAATTCTACTTGAAATACAGGGAGCGAGGGAGCAAGCCACGCCAGTGGGCACAAATCGCCCGCCGGGGACTCCGGCAGGGCGCGAGAAAACGCTGTGCCTCTGCAGAATATCGAGATCATGAATAAACGGGGGTAGTCGCCGCTCTGCGAGAGCGGGGGTCGGGAGACCCCCGCTACAGCCGGTCAGGAGACCGGCGGTACGATTTTGCTCGCCGCTTTTACGCTTTCAGGAATTTCTCGATGTTGGTGTAGCTGATCTGCAGGCTCTCAAGCGGGGGGCGCTCCGTCACATCCTGCTCCACATACATGTTGGGAACTCGGAACTGCTCCGCGAGCCGCAGAATGCTAGGCCAGTCGAGCGTTCCCATGCCCACCTCGGCAAAGTGCTGGGAGCCCGGCCCGGTATCTGTCGAGGTCGGCGCATTGGGCTTGCGGTCTTTGAGGTGGAGCGATTGCATGCGCGCACCATATTTTTTGAACAGCTCCACGGGATCGCGCCCGGCCTGCGTCACCCAGTAACAGTCCATCTGCCACTGCACCAACTGGGGGTCGGTTGATTGCATCAGAATGTCAAAACCGGTGACGCCATCGAATTGCTTGAACTCTGTGTCGTGGTCGTGGAAGCCGAACTTGAGGCCCATTTTTTGGGCTTGCTCGCCCCAGGCATTGTATTGATCGGCGGCGCGCTTGAAGCCGTCGGCAGAGTTGCCTACCGATTCCGGAACCGAAGAGCACACCGCGCATTCCGCGCCCAGTTCTTTGGCGTAATCGAGGCGCGCGCCGAAGTCGTTGTAACCGAAGTGCGCGCTGGGAACAATGAGGCCGGCATCGAGAATGGCCTGACGCAGGTCTTTCGCGGCCATTTTGTACTCGGCGACGTAGGTTTCCACGGTGCGATAGCCGATTTTGCGAATAGCGGCCAGCGTGCCGGGGAAGTCCTTGTCGACCAGGCTGCGCACCGTATAAAGCTGCACCCCGACAGGGCGATCCATCTTCTTGCCGATTGCGCGCGGCGCCAAGGCGCACGCGGCCACACCGGCCGCCGCTCCGGCAACAAATTCACGTCTGGTAGGCATGGTGATTTCTCCTTAAAACCAATCTTGTAACAGATACAGATGAATCGGCAGGGTAAGCGCACACATTGGACGAAATGACCCTTGCGAATCGAACCACTGACTCGGCGGCCCGGAAACTGCACGTTCAGGGGCAGAAGAAATCTATTACGATTGATTGCAAGTGTCAAGAACCACGGCGGATCCCGGCGCCGGTGAAACCAGATTGAGCCAAGCTATGGAATAACGCGGAAGCGTGCATTATGGCCTGTCCAGCCGGGCAATTATCCTGGAATAGGCAGGCAAGGAATAAACGCCAAGGGCGTCTGGGCAAGCGCCGATTGTGCGATAATTTGGATTGACAATCGTTTGCAATCGATAATACTATTCTTCTTCATTCCGGAGAGTAGAAAACTCCTTGTCTGGCTGTTGGAACTGATGAGTTTTGCTTTATCGATCGGCCGGAAAACATCGCACTGCCAGCGCCAGACGCGTGCAAACGGAAATTGAGTATTCGCGGGAGGAATCATGCCGCAAAATCTACTGGAACAGCTACGTAAGCACAGCGTGATTGTCGTTGACACCGGCGACATCGAGGCCATGGAGCGCTTCAAGCCGCGGGACGCCACCACTAACCCCTCGCACATTACCAACGCGGCCAAGATGCCGAAGTATCAGCCCATTCTGGATGGGGAGTTGCTGAGCGCGCGCAAGGAATTGGGCGCGGACGCGAGCGATCAGGCGGTTGCCAACCTGGCTTTTCGTCGGCTGGGCATTGCGTGGGGCAAAAATATTCTCGCCGTGGTTCCGGGCCGCGTGTCGACCGAGGTCGACGCGCGCTTGTCGTACGACACCGAAGCCAGCATTGCGCAGGCGCGGAGCATTATTGCGCAATATGAGGCGGAAGGAATTTCGCGCGAGCGGATCCTGGTGAAGATTGCGGCGACGTGGGAAGGCACCCGGGCCGCAGAGGTGCTTGAGAAGGAAGGCATCCACTGCAACCTAACGCTGATTTTTGGAACGTTCCAGGCTGTTGCGGCGGCTGAGGCCGGGGCGACTCTGGTTTCGCCGTTTTGCGGCCGAGTTCTCGATTGGTACAAGAAGGAAACCGGAAAAGAATATTTCGGCGCTGACGATCCCGGAGTGATTCACGTGACCGCGGTTTACAACTACTTCAAGAATTTTGGTTACAAGACTGAGGTGATGGGCGCGAGCTTTTGGAATGTTGGCCAAGTGCGCGAGCTGGCGGGCAGCGATCTGCTGACGATTGCGCCGAAGGTGCTGGCCGAACTGGAAGCCGTTGACGACGAACTGACGCCGAAGCTCAGCGTTGAAGCGGCGAAGGCGATGCCCATTGAGAAAATTGTCGTGGACAGCAAGGAAACCTTCGAGCGCCTGCTTGCCGCCAACCGCATGGCCACTGACAAGCTGAAGGAAGGCATCGAAGGTTTTTCCGCCGCGCTCGTCGAATTGGAGACGCTGCTGGCGAAGCGCCTTGCCGAACTGGAATCGCGCGCCACGGCAACCGCGTAATCACGGCGCGCGCAGGGCAAAGCGCAGCGCTGAAATTTAGCAGGGCTCGAAGGCGAGAAGAGAAGGACGCGAATGGGCGTGGGAAATCTGATGATCGTGCAGGGCGGCGGTCCCACGGCCGTCTTCAACATCAGTTTGTCCAGCGCGATCTCAGAGTCAGTCAGCCAGGCCGGAGCGGGCCGCGTGTTTGGCGCGCGCTACGGCATGCGAGGGCTGGTCGAGGATGACATTGTCGAGCTTGGCAAGATGACGGCCAATGATCTCGAGTTTCTGCGCAACAGCCCGGGCGCGGCGCTGGGTTCCTCTCGCTACAAACCTTCAGAAGACGACTACGACCGCATGGTCGAGAACCTGCGCCGGCTCGATGTTCGATCGATGATTTTCATGGGCGGCAACGGCACCATGAAGGGCGCGGCGCTGGTGAGCAAGCGCTGCCGCGCTGCAGGATTTTCGATGCAAGTCATCGGCGTGCCCAAAACGGTGGACAACGATATCGCCGTGACCGACCGATGCCCGGGATATGCCAGCGCGGCCCGGTACATGGCGCAGACCACGCGCGACCTGGGCATGGATATTCGCTCGTTGCCGCAGCCGGTGACGATTCTCGAAGTGATTGGGCGCAGCATTGGATGGCTGGCGGCGGCAACAGCACTGGCAAAGGACAGAGAAGCCGACGCGCCGCATTTGATTTATCTCCCTGAGAGACCGTTCTATGCGGAGAAGTTTCTGGCGGACCTGGATCAGATTGTGACCAAGTACGGCTGGGCCATTGTGGTGGCGACGGAAGGAATTCGCAATCCCGATGGCAGCCTGGTCTACGAGCTGAAAGATGCCACGCATCTCGATCCGCTGGCGCGGCCGATGACAGGCGGGGTAGGACAGTTCATGGCGAACCTGGTGGGCGAGAAGTTGAAGATTCGCTGCCGCACGGAAAAGCCGGGATTGATTGCGCGCGCCGCGATGACGCAGGTTTCCGCGCAGGACCGTAAGGACGCCGAACTTGTAGCCCGCGCCGGAGTGCGGGCGCTGGCTGCCGGCGAAACGGAGAAGATGGTGTCACTGCTGCCACTTGGCGCTCAGAGCGAAAACGAGCTGGTTCCGTTGAGCGAAGTTGCCGACGCGGAACGGCCGCTGCCGGCGGAGTGGATTCTCGACGCGGCGATTCCTGTGGGCGACAAATTCTTCAACTACGTGAAACCATTGGTGGGCGAGCTGGCGCCGTATTTCGTCCGCTATACGAATTGATGCACTGGATGGAAAGGATGAACATGCAGAAGTCTGAGACAACTGCCGCGCAAAAGCCGATTGGCGTGCTGATACTGGGACGCAAGCGCCCCGGATTCGACCAGGAATGGAACCAGATTATTTGTGGGCGCGCCCTGGCTGCGCTGAAGGATATGGGCTACGCGACAGTCGGAGCCGAGACGCCGGTCATCGACGATGCCACCATCGCAGTGGCGCTCGACAAGATTCGCGCGGCTGGATGCCAGGCGCTGGTGATGTTGCATCCCTCGATGGGAAATGGGCAACTGGCGTTGACGGTAGCGCAGCAGTGGCCCGATCCGGTGGTGCTGTGGGCCACGCCGGAGCGGCCGGGCGATGGCAAGGTGAGCTCGTGCTCGCTGGTGGGGCAACATCTGTGGGGGTCGACGCTGCGGCAAGCGGGGCATGCGTTTGAGCTTGTGTATGGCGATCCGGACGATAAGACTTTACGCGCGGAGATGGTGCGGGCGATCGCCATTGCGCGCACAGTGGCGGTGCTGCGCAGTGCGAAAGCAGGTGTGATCGGAACGCACGCACCCGGATTTATCGACCTCGCCGCCGATCCGTTTCTTCTGCAAAGGACCATGGGCACGCAGTTGCACCCGTTGAGCCTGCCACAGTTTGTGGAGCGCGTGCATGCGATTGCTGAAGAGAGTGTGCGCAAGGATGTGGAGCGCGTTCTCGATCTGAAGCTGCCGATGCGCGACGTGACGAAAGACGATTTGCCGATGAGCTCGCGTTGCTATTTGGCAATGCGGGAACTGATGGCAGAGGAAAGCCTGGACGCGATCACGATTCAATGCTGGCCCGAGTTGCCTAACATGATTGGGCAGTGGCCGTATCTCGCGGTTTCGCGGCTGGGCACCGAGAGCGTTGCGGTTGCGATTGAAGGCGATGTGGATGGTTCCATAGGCAGCCTGATGAGCCGCGAGTTGGGAGCGGGGACCGGGTACCTGAGCGACTGGCTGGAGCACGATCGCAACACGATTTTCTTTTGGCATCCGGGCATGGCGCCGATGGATATGTGCAATCCGGTGGGTTCGGAAGGCGGGCCAACGCTGGCCAAGCACTTCAACATTGTGAAGCCGATGGTGGTGGACGGAAGTCTTCGCAGCAACGAGGACGTGACCATAACGCGGCTATGGCGGTGCGACGGCCGCTATCACATGACGGCGTTTGAAGGGCGCAGTGTGGCGCCGAGGCGCAAGGTGACCGGAAATATGGTGCTGGTGGAAGTGAATGAGACCGCAGGCAGCGGCGATGTGCCAGCGCGTTTTGACCGCCTGGTGCACGCGGGCATGCCGCACCACGTGCTGCTGTCGTTTGGCAAGCAGCAAGAGACGTTCCGGAGATTGGCTAGAGCACTGAACGTGGAATGGAGCGAGTAGGGAGCGGAAAGTGTAGTCGCGGGAGTAGGCGAGCGCGGGCGGGGACGCCCGCACTACAGCCGGTCTGGAGACCGGCGCTACATAAAAGAACGGCGCTACAAGCCAGAGGTAGCGCACATGCGAGGCGAAGCGGATGAGCAACGACGAGCAAAAATCGTACAAGGTGTATTTCGGCGGGAAGTGGATTGAGACCGGCGAGAAGATCCAGATCACGGATCCGGCGACGGGCGAAAAGTTTGCCAGCGTTTCCGCGCTCAATCGGGATCAGGTGCATTCGGCATTCGACGCGGCGCAGGCGGCATTCCCCGCGTGGCGCGCGCTCACAGCCAAGGAACGCGGCGCATTTTTGTTTCGCGTGGCCGACGAAGTGCACAAGCGCGCGGATGAGATTGCGCACCTGATCACGCTCGAAAACGGCAAGCCGCTGGCGCAGAGCAAAGGCGAGATGGCGATGACCGAGGACCATCTACGCTGGTTTGCCGAGGAAGGCCGGCGCGCTTATGGACGGGTAATTCCGCACCAGGCGCCGGGCAAGCGCAACATGGTGGTCAAGACGCCTATCGGCGTGGTGGGCGCGATTGCTCCGTGGAACTTTCCGCTGGTGTTGGGCATTCGCAAGGCCGCTCCGGCGCTGGCCGCGGGTTGCCCCGTGGTGCTCAAGCCTTCTTCGCAGACGCCGCTCAGTTCGATTGCTTTCGCCGAGTGCGTTGAGGCGGCCGGAATTCCCGGCGGCGTTTTCCAGCTTGTGATCGGCAGCGCGCGGATGATTGCCGAGGAGTTTCTTACCAATCCCATCTGCCGCAAGATCACGTTCACGGGCTCGACTGAAGTGGGAAGGGAACTGATCAAGGGAGCGGCGCAAGCGATCAAGCCGCTCTCGCTCGAGCTGGGCGGGCTGGCACCGCTGCTGGTGTTCGACGATTGCAATCTTGACCAGGCAGTGCAGGAGACGCTCATCGCGAAGTTCCGCAACACCGGGCAATCGTGTATCGCGGCGAATCGCATCTACGTGCAGCGTTCCATTCACGACGAGTTCGTGAAGCGGTTCGTCGCCGGAGTGCAGAAGCTGAAGACCGGTCCCGGATTGGAGCCGAGTGTCGACATCGGACCGCTCATCAACCAGCAAGGGCTGGACGCGGCATTGGCGCAGATTGAAGAAGCAGTGGGCCGCGGCGGCAAAGTTCTTTGCGGCGGCAAGCGCAAAGGATCGACGGGCTACTTCCTGGAGCCGACGGTGATCGACGGAGTGAGCGCAGCATCACTGTGCATGCGCGAGGAGACGTTTGCGCCGGTGGCCCCCATTACGACGTTTGAAACCGAAGATGAGGCGATCGAGTTGGCGAATGGCAGCGAGTTCGGACTGAGCGCCTACGCGATGACGCGCGACATTGCGCGCATCTTCCGGTTGGCGGAACGCATCGAGGCAGGAACCCTAGGCATCAATGACGGCGCGCCGACAACGAGCAATGCCCCCTTCGGCGGCGTGAAGCAAAGCGGATGGGGCCGCGAATTGGGCAGCGAAGGGTTGGAAGCATTTATGGAGACGAAGCATGTCTCTTTTGGCGGAATGTGACATTTTCACGGAAGGAACAATGAAGGAGCAAATGCGATGATTCAGTTTCTCGTTCACGATACAGCGGACACGGTTGGCGTGGCCGTCGTGGATATTGCGGCCGGAACAGAGTTGACCGGCCGGGATCTCTCAACCAATAAGCCACTGACGGCGAAGGCGGCGCAGGATATTCCGCTGGGCCACAAACTGGCGCTCAAGGATTTGGCCGTGGGCGACACGGTGATCAAGTATGGCTGCGAAATCGGAAAGATCGTGCAGCCGGTCAAGGCCGGGCAACACGTGCACGTGCAGAATTTGAAGACGAAGAGGTGGGCATAATGAAGGACCAGACAATTCATGCGTATCGGCGTGAAAATGGGCGCGTCGGCGTTCGTAATCACGTGATTATCCTGGCCGTGGACGATATTTCGAATGCCGCGACCGAGGCTGTGGCTAACAACATTAAGGGAACGCTGGGCCTACCCCACTCGTACGGACGCCTGCAGTTCGGCGAGGACCTCGAGCTTTTCTTCCGCACCATGATCGGCACCGGCTCGAATCCCAACGTGGCCGCGGCGATTGTGATCGGCATTGAGCCGGGCTGGACGCAGAAGATTGTGGACGGCATCGCGAAGACCGGCAAGCCGGTGGCCGGATTTTCCATCGAAGGCCAGGGCGACATCGCGTGCATCGCGCAGGCTTCAAGGAAGGCGAAGGAGTTTGTGCAGTGGGCGACGGAGCTGCAGCGCACAGAGTGCAAGTTCAGCGAGCTCTACATTAGCGTGAAGTGCGGCGAGAGTGACACCACCACCGGGCTTGCAAGCTGTCCCGCGGTCGGCAACGTGATTGACAAGCACTGCGCCAACGGCGGCATGGCCTCCTTCGGCGAAACCACGGAGCTGACCGGCGCCGAGCATATTGTGGCCGCCAAGGCCGTGAATGAAGCGGTGCGTGCGCAGTTCCAGGCCATGTTTGATGACTACCAGAAGCTGGTATTCGGCCAGAAGACCGACGATCTCTCCGAATCGCAGCCGACGAAGGGCAACATTGCCGGCGGATTGACGACTATCGAAGAGAAGGCGCTGGGCAACGTGGAGAAGCTGGGCAAGCACACGAAGTTCGTCGGTTGCCTGAAACCGGCAGAGATGCCCACGGACAAGGGCCTGTGGTTCATGGATACGTCGAGTGCCGCTGCAGAAGCCGTGACACTATGGGCGGCTTCGGGTGCGGTGGTGCACTTGTTCCCGACGGGACAAGGCAACGTGATCGGCAATCCCATTGAGCCGGTGATCAAGCTCTCGGGAAATCCCAAGACCGTAAAGTTGATGGCCGATCATATCGACGTGGACGTGTCGCCGGTTCTGCAGGGCGAGATGACGCTCGACCAGGCTGGCGATGCGTTGATCGAGATGATCGTGCGCACAGCGAACGGACGGAATACTGCGGCGGAAGCGCTGGGTCATCGCGAGTTTGTGATGACAAAGCTCTATCGCAGCGCGTAACTTCCTCAAGAGTCTGTTGACAAGGTCGCAGATTCGATGAGGATTTTGAAAAGGTACGATTTTAATCGTGCCAGGTGAGCAGTAAGTAAGCACTCGGCTTTAGCCGCTGAGGGGATGTTGTTCAAAGACATCCCTCAGGGGCTAAAGCCCACAGACTTTTTCGAACGGCGAACGGCACGGCTAAAGCCATGCCCTTTCAAAGCGCCAATCGCTTTTTATTGAGGCTTTTATGAATCGTTATTCCAAAGAAACGCTTGTTAGCGTCGTGACGCAACTGGCAGCCGGAATGGGCGTGCCTGTTGCCGATGCGGCGCTTTTTGCCGAGGTGCTGGTGGATGCCGACGTGAGCGGCGTCTCCACCCACGGGGTCTCGCGGCTGAATATTTACCTGAAGCGCATCGATTTGGGACTCATCGATCCCAGAGCGAAGCTGAACATTGACCGGCAAGCGGGGAGCGTGCTGGTTCTCGATGCCGGGAACGGGCTCGGACAGATACAGGCGCGCAAGGCTCTCGACCTGCTGATGCCGATGGCGCGCCAGAATGGCGTGGCGACCGCGACCATTCGCAACTCACAGCACTTTGGCGCGCTGTCATGGTACGCAAACTTCGCGGCCAGCCAGGGCATGGTTTTGCTGGCCATGACCAACTGCGAGCCGGCCATGTCGCCTGAAGGCGGATACGAAGCATTTTTTGGCACCAACCCCATCGCCGCTTCATTCCCCACCGGCAAAGGATTTCCGGTGAAGATCGATCTCGCGACTTCAGGCGTTGCGCGCGGCAACATCATCGCCGCACAAAAGAAAGGCCAGCCCATTCCGCCGGGCTGGGCCCTCGACGCGCAAGGGAATCCAACCACCGATGCATCGCAGGCGCTGCTGGGCACGGTGCTCACCATGGCAGGGCACAAGGGCTATGCGCTGGCGATGATGGTGGAGCTTTTCAGCGGCGTGCTTTCGGGCTCGGCGATCGGCCCGGACGTGGGCTCGATGTACAAGAACCTCGATCGCAAGCAGGATGTGGGCCATTTCTTCTGCCTGTTCGACGTGAAGGCTTTCCTCGATTACGACGAGTACCTCAAGCGCATCGACGAAACCATCGATCGCATCAAGAGTTCGAAAAAGCGCCCTGGCGTAGAAGAGATTCTGGTTCCCGGCGAGCGTTCCGCGCGGAAAGCCGCCATCAACAATGCCGAGGGTGTCCCCGTTTCACCCGAGACGATCGCGGAGATCGAGCAGTGGTGCTCCCGCTTGCACGTCGCATTCAATTGTCATGAGGTGGTAGGCCAGCCATGAAGGATATTTTGACCGATATTTTGATTTCGGAAAACATTCAAGGCGCCGGTGTCGATGCGTTGGGCGCTAGGTTTCGTGTCGCCTTCCAGCCGGATTTGTGGAAGGATCCGGCACTGCTTGCCGAAAAGGTGAAGCAATGCAGGGCGCTGATCGTGCGCAACCAGACGCCGGTGACAGCGTCGCTTATCGACGCGGCGCAAGAGCTGCTGGTGATTGGCAGGGCCGGGGTGGGGCTCGACAATGTCGACTACAAACACGCCGAGAAAGCTGGCATTGTGGTTTCGTTTACGCCGGACCAGAATGCCATCAGCGTGGCCGAGATTGCCATCGGCATGATGCTGTCGCTGGCGCGATTTATTCCCGCCGCCGACGCGGATACGAAGAAGGGCAACTGGAACCGGCAGCGCTTCGTGGGCACGGAGCTCTACGGCAAAACGCTGGGCATCGTGGGCGCGGGCAAGATCGGATACCTGACTGCGCGGCGTGCGATGGCGTTCGGCATGAAGGTTCTGGCCTACGATCCTTTTCTGAGCCGGGACAATATTCTGCTGAGCGAAGTGCAGGCCGAGTTGGTGGAGCTGGATGAGTTGCTGGCGCGGGCGGACGTGGTTTCGTGCCATTTGCCGGCTACGACGCAGACCGTGGGGCTGCTGAACCGCGAGCGCTTCATGAGCATGAAGCCGGGCGCGTTTTTCATCAACACTTCGCGCGGCAAAGTGGTAGTGGAACAGGATTTGGTGGAGGCGCTGAAGGCCGGGATTGTGGGAGGAGCGGCGCTGGATGTGCGGAGCAAAGAGCCTCCGCAGGTGGGCGAGCTCGAGGCCATGCCGAACGTGATTCTTTTGCCGCACATCGCGGCGTTCACCAACGAGGCGCAGGATCGCGTGACGGCGGCAATCTGCGAGGATGTGGCGAGAGTGCTGGACGGAAAGCCGGCGCTGAATGCGGTGAAGCGGGCAATGCCAATGCCGCGCGTTACTTCCTGATCTGGATCGGCTTTTGCCCGTCGGGTTTGGGCACGAAGATATCCTGCCAGATCAGGCCGCACTCCTTGACCATCTGCATCGGATACTCGAGGCGGCCGAGCTCGGCTTCGGCGTTATTGGTGCCGAAAGAGAATTTGCAGCCGGCAGCCTTGGCCAATTTAAGAAATGCCGGGCTCGGAATCTTTCGGCGGTTGTTGATTTCGATGGCTACATCGTTGCGCAGGGCCGCGTCGATCACGCATTGCATTCGCGGCGGCGTCCACAGCGCGTCGTAATCCGCGGCAATCTGGTCGGGGATATAGGTCGCGTTGGCGTAGATGTCGACAGGCTCGCGCATGATGCCCTCAATGCGCTTCACTAACATCTCCATGAACGCCTGCTTGTCGGTGATCACGCCGATCTCCTCGGGAATCCAGATCCTCATGCGCTTGCCATTGTCATCGCTAAACGTCATCGCGTCGGTGAAGACGTAATCGAAGCGGGCGACGGATTCGGGCGAGACGAGAGTGCGCCACTCGCGGCCTTCTGCCTGCATGGCCACGAAGCAGGGTTGGCCCTTCATGCTTTCGAGATAGTCGCGAATGCTGGCGTCGTCGTGCACGGGGAAGCTGAGGCCGCAATTGATAGCAATGCCGTAGCCGATGCCGACTCGCCGCGAGTTGGAGAGGGCCTGATCGAGCGTGAGCCCACCCTTGAGGTGGGTGTGGTAATCGACCACGGGAATGTTGGCCGCGCCGAGACGGATGATGTCGCGATAGACGTCGTCGACTATTGGGCGCTCGTCGGAGAGCTGCGGGACGGCATCGGGCAGCGGGCGGACGCGAAGGTTGCGGAAGAATGTTGCGCTCTGCGGGCTGCGCGCTTCGAGGGCGAATGTGCCATGGCTGATGCGGCAGTTGAAATCTGGGTTCGCTGAAAATGGCTCGTTCGGCTCGATGTAATCGACGACAAGCATGTTGTTGATGCGGACCTGTACCTGCTTTTGACGGACGAGAATACTCAGAGTGAACCATTCGTTGTCGAGGATGAATTGTTTCCAGACATGCCGCACGCCCATGAGCGAGCCGGTTTTTCTGCGTTGGATGAAGCCGTTCGGACCGCGTGCGTCATTGGCCAACAGCACCTGAAATCCCGGAGAGGGTGAGGTCGACGGACGGGCTTTGGTGTGAAAGCAGATGGCGGACTCCGCGCCCGGCTGCAACATCACTTCCGCGCCGAATTCGAAGTTCGTGAAATTCGCTTGGCCGGAAGAACCGGTATAGAGGAGGCGCGCATTCGCGCCGCGGACGGATATTTGACCGTTGGTTGCGCTGAACGCATCCGCGCGCTCGTGGGCCCGCCAGCCGTGCAGAGAGGTACCGTCGAAGAGCGAGATCCAGTCCGTCGATTCGGCGGGAAGGGAACGGATCGCTGCCGGGGCAGCGAGAAGTAGCGCCAATGCATCGCGTCGCGAGATAGTGGGCATGGACTCCTTTCGTGCCAAGACTATGCCGCGGCGGTGGCGGGCTGATCGAGTGTGCGATATTTGCGGCCGACGGCGAAGAGGGCAAACGTGCCTGCAAGAGGCATGAGCCCGACCAGCAGAAAGACCGGCGTGTAGGAGAAGCGGTCGATGAGAATGCCCGTGAGCAACGGAAACAATGCGCCGCTCAAGTCTCCGGCAATACCCATCAGCCCTGCGGCGCGGCCCACCTGGTGCTCGGGAAACAGATCGGTGACGGCCGCGAACATATGCGCGGAGAGAAAATTGTCAGCTGCAATGGTCACGGAGAGCAGGGTCATGACCAGACCGATGCCGCGAAGAAAAGGCACGCCCAGGCTGAGCAAGCAGACGAGCGCGCTGCCATACATCAGGATCCGCCGCGTATTGCGCACCGAGAATCCGCGACGAATCATCGCACCCGCTGCCCACCCTCCCGCGATGCCGCCGACGTCGCCCATCAGAAACGGAATCCATGCGACGATTCCAATCTGCACCATGGTCATGTGGCGCGCGCTGAAAAGATAGATGGGCGTCCAGTACCAGTAGAACTGCATGACAGGTCCAACAAAGAAGCGGCAAAGGATGACAGCCCATGTGGAAGAGTTGCTGAGGAGCTCGCGTGCGGAGATCGAAGGCTGCCCGGCCGGCGCCGTCGATTTCGGCTCCTTGCCGTACATGAAATACCAGGTGGGAATCCAAAGGAACCCGGCAATCGCGGGCACGATGAACGCAACGCGGAAACCATAATGCTGGAGGAGGTACACCATGACCGGTACGGCGAGAGTTGCGCCAATGACGCTGCCGCCGTTGAAGATGCCGATGGCGAGAGTGCGGTCTTTCTTCTCAAATAGCCGCGTGATGGTCTTGACCCCACCCGTGTAGGTGCCGCACTCGCCAGTGCCTTTCCAGTATTGCGAGAGGCCGAGCGACAGTCCCGAGCCCGCGAGCGCAAACGAGGCGGTCGCGGTCGACCACCATGCGATGGCAGCCGTGAGCCCGAGGCGAGCGCCCAGGCGATCCATGAGATAGCCCATGGGGAATTCGCCGGTCATCATGCCGAAGCCGAGCGCGGAGACGATTCTTCCGTAGGCGGCGTTGGTGAGATGGAAAACCGTGCGCAGCACAGGTGCCATGACCGAAAGCGCCAGGCGGGCGATGAACATGATGACGGTGAGAAAGAAAAGCAGGCAGAGAATGAGCCAGGCACGCGCCCTTCTGGAACGCTCGAGTGCTTGTCCGCTCTCGGTCTGGATGATCTCTTCAGCGTGCGGCAAACTGCCTCCGGGCCCTAACTGCTATGCGAGACGACGTGCGTCCTCAGCCTTGCAGGCCGCGCGCCTCATGCCAAGGATACGCGGACTCGAGCACTTTGTTGATTTCTTTGACATTGTGCAGGCCCGTGGTGTTCAACCACTCTTCAAGCGCGGAGGCGCCGCCTTTGACGAAGACGGGAACACCGTCTTGCCAGGTGGCCCGGCCGGCTAGCACACCGTGAAACTGCGCGCCGCTTTCAACTGCCAACTCCAGCGTCTCAAGAAAAACCTGACTGCTGACGCCAGCGGAAAGGAAAATGATTGGTTTGCCGGTGAACGCCGCCTCGGCGCGAATGAACTCCATTGCATCAGCGCGCGTGTGGAGCTTCTGGCCATTGAAAGCCCTGGTCCCTTCGACATGGGCTATTTGCATGGGGACTTCGATCTTCAGCACGTCTGCGCCGTAGCGCTCCCTGCTGAACTCTTCCATGGATTTGAGGATAATCTCCGGCTTGCGGCGCGCGTATTCGATGCTCTTCTCGCCTTCGCCATGCACGTCATAGGGAAGGAACTCGAGAAAAAATGGAATGTCGACAGCCTTGCACTCGGCGCCGATGCGCTCGACCCACGCCCGCTTGCGATCGTTGACCCAATCTTTTTCAAAGGGATTGTAATAGACGAGGATTTTGACGGCGTTGGCGCCCGCTTCCTTGATGCGCAGCGCCGACCAGCCCTCAAACAGCGAAGGCAGCCGCTCCGGCTTGTCGGGACTGTATCCCGCGTGTTCGTAGGCGAGCAGCAGGCCTTTGCCATGGATGTGCTTAGTGGCCTCAAGGCCATACTCGATATCGAGCAGAATGGACGAGGCCTCTTTGGTCAAGGTCTGCGCAACCAGGGTTTTGAACTCCGACACCATCTCGGATGGCGGCTCACTGCCTCCCAGTTCCCTTGCCAACATGTTCCGGAGCAGCCCACGTTGATCCATGGCCAATGCGGCGATCACACCCCGGCTATCGGAGACGGCGTTCAAGCCGGCAATCTTACCCGGCGTCAATTTGATTGGCATGTTCTTCCCCTACTTGGAGATTCCCAGCACCCATGATGCGCCCGAGACTGACGCAGCGGCAACGCGCAAAGAATGCAGAGATCGGGTCTGATCCAACGAGTCGCAAGAACTATATCGAACTGGATTTGGGAGTGTCAATCGATGATAACTGATAATCAATGATTTTAGGCGACTGCGGTTGTCGTAGGACAAGGCAGCATTGCTCGGAACGTTTGAACTCGACGTCGAGCGCCGAATAGAACCAAGACCCATGAATTTGCTTAACATTCTGGCTGGGTTAAATTTCATAAATCATTGTATTAAAAGCTCTTACAAAAAATCTATTGAAATTGATTGACAGAGGTTATGGTCTCTGCCTATACTTCGGCCCGAATCAGAGACCGTTGTTTTTTTGCCCAAAAATCAGACTGCAAAAACCTTTGAATTTGCAACGGGTTGTCACTTCGCCGGATTGATGCCGGTGTTTTTCGATCCAAATTTGCAAACGCGAATTTTGCGGGGTTCCGTGTCATTGCTATGAAGCAATCTGAGCAGAAAAACCGGCGGCGCTTGACAGGGCTGAATGCAGACCTTAGATTAGCCATACCCGGACGGGGGCAAGATGGATTTGCCAGCGCACGGGAAAATGTCCCAGGTCTACCAAGTGATGATTTCTGGATTCACTCCCGCGATGTGTATGTGTCGCTGTCTTTGCAGCGTCGTGCGGGCGTGTTCCACGGGATAAACTCAGAAGCGAATTCTGTATTCCTGCAACCCACCCGCCACGAGGCGCGGTGGGTTTTTGTTTTTTGGGGGGATTCCCTGAACGAGTCCGTTTTTTCCCGAGCACCGATGGCGAAGTGGCCAACGCGCCGGGTCGCAAAAAAAACCATGTTCGCGAGTTCGATTCCGGCCCGGGGCTCCAGTAATTGAGAGTTTCTGCTGCGCGCCAGGGAAGAATTCGAGGATCGGAACCACGACGCGTTGAGTAGGTATCAAGGAGATTCATGGAAGGCAAGTCACGAAGACAGATTCTTCAGGCGATTGGGTCTCTTGGCGCTTATGGGGCGCTATTTCCGCTGGCCTCACGCGGCGCTTTTGCGCAATCCGGCCACGTGCCGGCGGGGATCCGGTTCGGAGTGCAGTTGAATGCATTTCCTATCGACCCGAAACGATTCGAGACCTTTGAAGCCACGCTCGAGCTGGTGAAGCAGATCGGGTATCAGGGATTTGAGGCGGGCTTCCGCTTTCTGAGCGAACAGTTCGCGGCGCCGGAAAAGGCGCGCCGCAGCATCGAGCAGACCGGCCTGACGTTTTTCGGCATTCATATATTTTTCCCCGACAATCTCTACGACCAGACGACGCGCATTGCGGCTCCCTCCGTATACGAGCCCGTGGCGCGCGGTGGTGCGGCGCTGGGCGCGAAGCATCTGATCCTGAGTGGCGCGCCGGCCCAAAATGCCGATCAATTGAAGGCCAAGATTGAAGCCTTGAATACCGCAGGGCGATTTGCGCGCACCGCCGGTATTGCGGCTGCCTATCACAATCACTGGTGGGAGTTCGAGTCGAAAGTTGGAGAAATCGAAGCGCTCTATTCGCAGACCGATCCCGAGCTCGTGCATTTTGTTCTCGACGCGGGACATGCATTTCATGGCGGCGCCGACGTTCCGGCATTCATTCGCGCACACGCCAAGCGCATCATCGGATTCCATCTGCGCGATTTCAAGAACAACGATTATGTGGAGCTCGGCACAGGCGATTTCCCGCTCCATCAGGTCGCCGCCACCATCGAGCAGATCGGCTGGAAGGGTTGGGTGGAGAACGAAGAGGAACGCGCCGACCATTCGCAGGGCGGCGAGAAAGTGATTGCTCCAGCTTTCAAGGCCATGAGGGAGGCATTTACATCGTGAACCGCCGTGAATTTCTTTATACCGGAGCAGTAGCCGCCACAGCCGCCGCGCGCAGCATGGATGCGCGCGCCTACGCTGCCATTCCCGGCGCCAACGATCGTGTGGGCCTGGGAGTGATCGGTCTCGGTCGTCGCGGAACCATTGTCAGCGGCGGATTTGTTCAGGATCCCAGGGTCGAGATCCGGGCGCTGGCAGACATTTACGACAAGCAGGCAGCGGACTTTCAGGCCCGGTTCAAAGAGCATGTCGCACAGGCCCAAGTTTCAGTCGAGTACCAGAAGATGCTCGATCGCAAAGATGTGGATGCGGTGCTGGTTGCCACCCCGGACCACTTGCATACGCAGATCGCCAAGGACACGCTGGGAGCCAACAAGCACACCTATCTGGAAAAACCGACCGTGCATCGCTGGAGCGAGCGCGAGACGCTGACGAAAGCCGCGGAGGCGAGTAAAGCCATTCTGCAATGCGGCACGCAGCAGCGCAGCGGCGCGCATTACCAGCGCGTGAAGCAGGAGATCTTCGACACGGGCAAGCTGGGTAACGTGATTTTTGTGCGCGCAGTTTGGAGCAATTTTCCCTGGCAGCGTCGCGTGATTCCCAATGTGCCCCAACCGGCAGGGCTGCGCTGGGACCTGTTCCTGGGGCCGGCGCCGAAAGTTCCTTTTGAACTATCGCGGTACAGTTCGTGGCGGTCCTATCACGACTACGGCAATGGACTGCTCGCGGACATCCTTACCCATTGGGCAGATGTCGCGCAGTGGATGCTCGGCGACGACAAGCCCGAGACTGCGGCCGCGCTGGGCGGCGACTTCCAGCTCACGGGCGATCTCACCAATCCCGACACGGTCAGCGCAGTGATCCGCTACAAAAACTGGAATCTCAACTTTGAGTCGTCCGTTCTCTCCATCCGCAATCCACGGCCTTCGGTCTTCTTTGAAGGTACTGAAGGGACGCTCGACCTGAGCCGTGAAGGATACACGCTTACTCCCAACAACGGCGCGACAACCCAGTTTGACTCAACACAGGATCTGGAGCGCGCACACACCGGAAACTTCATCGATGCCATTGTGAATGGCAGCAAGGTGAACGCACCGCTCGCAGCCGGACTGGCCGCCAGTGTGCCTGTCATGATGGCGCTCCAGTCATATTGGTCGCGCAAGCTTTGTACGGCAGCAGAACTTTCGTAGAGGTCCCGCATGGGGTTCAAGGCATGCGGAAATGACAACCGTTGAATCAGGACACTTTCTCTCATGAAAGGACAGGATGAATAACACACTTCGCAAACTACTCTTCGCCAGCTTCGCAGTGCTCCTCACGCTGGGCGCTGCATCCCGCGCCTTCGCGCAATCCACAGGCAGCATCCGCGGCACGGTGAACGATCCGAGCGGCGCTGCCATTGCAAATGCCGCAGTGACGCTCACGGACACGAACACCGGCCTCAGCCGCGACACCGTGACCAACGACATCGGCATCTTTGTGTACCCCAATCTGCCCATCGGATCGTACACGCTGAAGATCTCCGCGGCAGGATTCGAGACCATGAATCGTCCCGGCCTGACGTTGCTCACAGGCCAGGTGATTGATTTGCCGATCGCGATGGCTGTAGGCCAGCAGACCCAGCAGATCACCGTCACTTCAGAAACCCAGCAGATCGAGACCAGTATTTCGGCCCTGGAACAATCGGTGACGCAGCAACAGATGCGCGACCTGCCGCTGAACGGCCGCAATCCGCTGCAACTGACCACATTGACGGCCGGAACGGTTCTGACCACGACCGGCACCGAGAGCGGCCAGGAAGACAACACCGGCCTATCGGTAAACGGCCTGCGAGCCACGGAAAACACCTATTCGCTTGACGGCACGATTTACGTCAACCGTTTCTTCGACTCCGTGCCGACCATGCCGAACCCAGACGCCTTGCAGGAGTTCACCATCCAGGCCTCGAACTACAGCGCCGACCATGCCGGCGCGGGCGCCCTGGTCCAACTCTCCACGCGCTCTGGAACCAGCGCACTGCACGGCGAGGCGTGGGAGTACTTCCGCAACACGAAGGTGAATGCGCGCAACTATTTCTGGTCGGCGACAAAGCCAAATCCGCCCTTCAAGATGAACCAGTTCGGCGGCACTGTCGGCGGCCCGGTCTTCAAGAGCAAGAAAGCATTCTTCTTCTTCTCGTCGGAAGATCTGCAGCAGCGCTCGGCGCCCACGCCCATCACCATCCAATTGCCGACGGCGGCGGAACTGACGGGTAACTTCTCGGCACTGGCAGCGCAGGGCATCGCGCTTTACAGCCCGGTAACCGGTTGCGGCTATGGGCAAACAGGAACCGCGCCCAATTGCAGCGGCACCATCACCGACATCATCCCCTCGGCCATGGATACGCTGTCTTCAGCAGTGAACAAGCAGTATCTGGCTGCACAGGAGCCGTTGTCAGTGGCTGCGACCGGCGCCAACGCGGGACTTTATAACACCCTGACCACGAGCACGAACAACAACATCGACAACACGCAATACCTCACGCGCCTCGATTACGCTATCGGCCAGAACGACCATGTCAGCGGCCGGTACTTCTACAACCAGGACAACTTCCAGCGTCCGTTCACGGCTCCTCTGGGCTTTTTTGCGGCGAACCTTTTCCGCAACCAGTCGCTGACGCTCAGCGAGGCGCACGTCTTTTCGCCCACGCTCACGGGCGCGGTGTATTTTGGCTTCTACCGCGGGGCGCGCACGCAGATTCCCGAAGCGCCGGGTCTGAAGACCGACTTCCAGCTCGGGCAGACTGGCGTTCCCTATGGCAGCCCGACAGAGAACCTGATCCCGTTCCCAGGTGTTCGTGACAACCTGACAAATATCAACATCTTCTCTGGAGGCGCCCTCACGCAGGATGCGACTACCTTCGATATACACGCCCAGATCGTCAAGCTGGTGCACAAGCACACGCTGACCATGGGCGGGGACATGGAAAGGTCGCGCATCGACATGGACGACTACTCCTACACGCCGGGCGACAATACCTTCAACGGTGCGCGCACGCAGGCGCCTGCAGGCACGACGTTGCCATCTGGATTCACGAAGAGCGGCAACGCATTTGCTGATTTCTACACGGGCTACGAGTCCAGCTTCTACCAGGACAACGGGCGCAAGGCGTATTTGCGCGAGCTCCGTCCGTCACTTTACGTGCAGGATGACTGGAAGGTAACGCCGCGGTTGACCCTGAATCTTGGACTGCGCTGGGATCCGTGGATGCCGCCCATCGACAAGAACGGTACGCTGGTGGGCTTCAACCTGGCCAATCCCAGCTTCCAGTCGTCGATCGCTCCCGGCGCGCCGAAGGGCATGTGGTTCGTCGGCGATTCCGGACTGACGAACTCAGTCTTCAAAAACAACATGAAGGACATGTCGCCGCGCGCCGGCTTTGCTTACAACGTGTTCGGCAACGGCAAGACGGTGGCGCGTGGAGCGTACGGTATCTTCTACGGATTCCCGGAAGGCCTGCTCTATCAAAGAACCGATGCCATGCAGCCCGTGGACCTTTATCTCAACATTCCCAATCCGCCACAGTGGGACAACGTCTATACCGGATACGCGGGCGGCGATCCCTTCCCGCGTGGCCACGTTACGCCTTCGTCATTCGCGAGCTACACCTTCCTGAAGCCTCTCGCAGGTGGCGTACTGAATCCTGCCTCGCACGTGGAGTATACGCAGGCCTATAACTTGATCATCGAGCAGGATTTGTCGCACGGTTTCGCCTTCAACGTGGGCTACGTGGGTAACCACGCAGAACACGTGATGGCTTCGCGGCAGTTCAACCCGGCCATCTATAACGCGAGCGATAGTCCTGCCGACACGGTGGGCAACGAAAACACACGCCGGCTGTTCTCGGGGCTGGGTGCGGTGGAACTGGCCGACGCCTGGAACTGGGAAAAGACCAATGCGCTGGAATTCAACGTGACGCGCCGCTCCGCTCATGGGCTCACACTGCTTTCCAACGTAGTTTGGATGAAGACCATTGACAATGGATCGTCGGGAACTGAGGGCCAGGCGGGACCACCGAATCCATTCAACCTGAATAGCGCGCGCGGCGTGGCCGACTTCGACCAGGCAGTGCGCTTCACTACATCAGTCAACTACCCGCTGCCGCGCTTCCACGTGACCGGCCCGGCGAGTGCTCTGGCCAATGGCTGGCAGGTCAACGCCATCGTTATTTCGCAAAGCGGCTTGCCTCTCACCATTACCAGCGGCGTGGACAACTCGCTCTCCGGCGTAGGCAACGACTACGCGGTGTACGTGCCGGGCGTGAGCCCTGCCCGGCCTGCAGGCGCTTCGAAAATTACACAGTGGTTCAATCCCGCGGCGTTTGCAAAGAACCCAATCCCCTCGGCAAATGGCAACGTTCAGTCCTTCGGCAACGTGCCGCGCAACTCTCTGCGCGGACCGGCCTACGAGGACACGGACATTTCGCTCTTCAAGGACATCATGGGCGAGCATCGCGTTCACGGCCAGTTCCAGGCAGAAGCCTTTAACGCCTGGAATCACACTAACCTTGCCAACCCCACAACGAGTGCTTCGTCGGGAACCTTCGGTCAAATTACTGCAACAAGCAGCAGCACTGGAACTGTCAACTCACCTTCTACAGTTGGCGCGCAGCGTGTGTGGCAGTTTGTGGCCAAGATTATCTTCTAAATGAAATGTGCCGGAGCCGCTGGCTGCAAACCCGAGAACGGATTGCGAACTCACAGTGAGATCGCAATCCGCGGGCTCGCAGCAGGACTCCGGCAATTTTTTGTCGATCGATATTTACAGATGAATCCAGCCGCCGCGGATCAGCGATAGCGACGTCACGGCCACAATGATCCACAGCACGACGCCTTGCAGAAGCGGCCGCACGCCGACTTGGCGAATGGTCTTCATGGAAAGCCCTGTGCCAATCAGATAGAGCGTCACCGTAAGGCCAATCACGCCGAGATGCTTGAGCACCGGGTAAGTCGGCTGAAAGGTGTGGATATAAGTATTGCTGACGGCGGCAAAGCAGAAGAAGAGAATGAACCACGGCCATTGCACGCGCGCGCTGCTCTTCCTGGCCACGGCGGTTCCCATGGAGATGGGCACAATCCAGAGTGCGCGCGCCAATTTGACCGTGGTGCCCACAGCCAGAGCCAGGGCGCCAAATTTGGCAGTCGCGCCGACCACCGAGCTAGTATCGTGAATGGCGAGCGCCGACCACAAGCCGAACTGAGTTTGCGTCATGTGCAACAAAGTCCCAATGAGAGGAAAGCTCAGCAGGGCAACCGAGTTGAGAACGAAAACCGTGCCCAGCGAGACGGCAATCTCTTCTTCGCTGGCATCGGTAATGGGCGCGATGGCGGCGATAGCGCTGCCGCCGCAGATGGCGGTGCCGGCACAGATCAGGAAAGAAGTTCCGCGACTCACTTTCAGAAACTTGCCGAGAGCCCACCCCAACGACAGGGCAAAGGCAATGCTGATTGCCGTGTAGACAAATCCGGAGCGACCGACGCTGATCACTTCGTGAAGGTCCATGCCGAAGCCAAGGCCGATGACGGAGGCCTGCAAAAGAAATTTGGAGAGCCGCTTGGATTCTGTGTTGAACGGATGGACGAATGAGAATCCGAAGACAAGGCCGCCGGCCAGCGCGACTGGCGGGGAAACAAGACCCGTGGCAGCGAGGATCAGGCCGGCGAAAAAGAGGGTTTTCGACACACATTCAGTGTGCGGTTGGAACTGCCTGCGCGTCCAAGCAGAACGAATGATGGGGCATTAGCCGCGCTTATCGGCTGTGGGCGCCTGTTGTATGTGAGTTAGTTTCTCAGACCTTGACTGCGGCGCGCCTTGCCCCGGCGCGCGCGGCAAGGAACCTGCGGAACTCCTGGGCCAGGCCATGCGGCTCGGGACCCTTCGCGGTAACGAGCAGAAAATCGCGGTGGATGCGGAGGCCTTTGATTTCGACAATCTTGAAGCTGTGCCCCAGGCGCAGGTCCTTGGCAATTGCCCAGCGAGAAACGAACCCCACGCCAAGGCCCGCTTCTACGGCCGATTTGATCGCTTCTGTGGAGTCGAGTTCCATCACGATCTGAAGCGCGCGGCGCTTGATCCCCTGCCGCTCCAGCGCCATCTCCGTAATTCTGCGTGTGCCCGATCCGCGTTCGCGCATCAGTAGCGGAGCCGAAACAAGATCGGCGCATGTTATTGAAGCTCTCTCCGTCCACTCGTGCGCGGCGGGCGCTATAAGCAAAATCTCGTCGCGCAGAAAGGGTTCGGTACGCACGTCGCGGGTACGCGGCGGCCCTTCAATAAATCCGAGCGCTATTTTCTTTTCCCTTACAGCGCTCACAATATGTTCGGTATTGCCGCTCAACAGCGTGGGCAAAACACGAGGATTCTCCGCGCGAAACTCACCGAGCAGGCGCGGCAAAACGTACTGCGCAATGGTTGTGGAGGCTCCGAGGGTGAGCTGGCCGACATGATCTCCGGTGAGAGCAGCGATTTCCTGCTCGGCCTTTGTCACAATCTGTTGCACGCGCCGCGTGTGCTTGAGCAGCACCGTTCCCGCAGCGGTCAATCCGGCATGCGGTCCCGAGCGATCGAAGAGCTGAACGCCGAGATCTTCTTCAAGAGCCTTAATCTGCAGGCTTACCGCGGGCTGCGTCAGGTAAAGTTCCTCAGCGGCTTTGCGGAAACTTTGCTGTTCCGCGACCGTCCGAAAGACAACCAGGCGGAAGTTCTCGAGACTTGCCATTGATCCATTAGAACATTCACGAATGAGATCTGGCTCTGCTGCCTTCGCGATTTGCTCACGAGTGAGCAGAATGCAGCGCGTCGTGGGATTCAGCACGGAGAGCAAATTCACGGGCAGCAGCGAGAATGCCCGAAGCCCATTGCGGCGTGGCCGTGGCGTGAAGATGCGTGTATGCCGCGAAGACATTCTGCGTAACGAGGCCGTCGCGGCCCGCACCGCATCCATTGCCGCGGAGGACGGCGCAGGCGGAGGTTACGAATTCGGAACCGCTGACGATGCGCGAATAATGGAACTCGTGACCGCGCAGAACGGCGCCCTGCGGGAAAAATGGATTCAATGCATCGACACGCAATTCACTGTAGCCGTGACCTTGCGGCGTGGCAAAGGCTTCGACGTCAATGGGAAACACGTTGGCCATGGGATAGCGGGTGCCTTGCCAGGTAAGACTGCGCGCCAGAAGCATAAGGCCGCCACACTCGGCGTACACGGGATGGCCGGCGGCGCATGCATGGCGAAGCGACTCAAGAAAACTGGTATTGGCGGAGAGCGCACGAGCATGCGTCTCCGGGAATCCCCCTCCAATATAGAGAGCGTGCAGGCCGGTGGGGAGGGAAGTCGCATCGAGTGCTGAGATGGGCACCAACTCGGCGCCCGCACGCTCCAGTTCCTCAAGATTCTCCGGGTAGTAGAAAGTGAATGCCGAATCCCGAAGATATCCAATTCTGAGACCGTGCGCATCTGGTATAGGCGGGAGCGCTTCCGTGCACGTCGCTAGTGCAGGGGCACTGCGAGCGATGGTCAGCAGCGCATCGAGATCCACGCGATTCTCCATCCAGGCGAGAAGATTGCGCTCCACACTGTCCATGGTTTGGTGTTCGTCAGGAGGAACCAATCCGAGATGTCGTTCGGGAAGTGGATTCGCCTCAAGCCGGGGCAGCGAGCCGATCACCGGGATGGAGCAAACCGATTCGATCGCATCACGGAGTACTTGCTCATGCCGCTGGCCGTTGACTTTATTCAGCACAACGCCTTGAATCGAAGCGCGAGCATCGAGTTTCTGGCAACCCAGGACTAGCGCAGCAGCCGTGCGTGTCATTTTGGCGGCGTCGAGCACCAGCACGATGGGCGCGTCAAGGGTTTCAGCGAGGTTTGCGCTCGAGTAGGTTCCTGCGGCGTCGAATCCATCAAAGAGTCCGCGGTTGCCCTCGATCACGTTGACGCCGTCGCAGGTACCGTGACGCACAAACGAGGCGCGTGCCGCCTCAGCGCCCATCAGGAATGCATCGAGATTGCGAGCCGGATGGGCGGAGGCCCACGCAAGCCAAGCAGGGTCAATATAGTCCGGCCCTTTTTTGAAGGCGCGAACGTCGAGCCCCGCGCGGCGCAGCAGCAGCAAAATGCCCAGAGTGACGATGGTCTTGCCGGAGCCACCGGAGAGCCCAGCAACGAGCAGGCGCGGCATGGAAGGTTTGGCGTTCACAATCGAATGCGGCCGCAGCAGGCCTATTCCGTGCCTTCCTTGGGAGGAAGCTGGATGTATGAGCCTCCGAGATAGCTGTAAATGCAGCGTCCAGTGTCAATGAGAATGCGAATTGCTTTCTTGCAATCGTCCTTGCTGCAAGTAGCCTCGCCGTGGCGCGCGATCATCTCCTTGATGAGATCGCCCGCTTTCAAATTTTTCTTTCCGGCACATTCGGCCAACAGCTGGTACATCTCATCCGCCAAGGTTTCAATGGGAACCGCGGCCATATCTGTCATACTTCTCCTTCTTTTTGAGGTGCATGCAAAGCCACCAGTTGTTGCAGGCGTTCGCGAAGGCGAACCACCTCGCCGACTACGAGCGTTGCCGGCGGCTCAATATTGGCGCGTCGCACCTCCGCGGCGATGTTTTCAAGAGTGTCCGCGACAACGCGCTCACTTTCGCAATAGGCCATCTGAATCATTGCCGCCGGCGTGGAGGGTGAGCGCCCCGCGACCAGCAAATTGCGAACAATCGCCTCAATATTGTGTACGCCCATGAGAAAGACCGCCGTGCCGATTCGCGCCACGGCCTCCCAGTCTACGCGATCCTCGCTGCCGTCTGCACTGTGCCCCGTCACAATGACGACCGAGGAGGACGACTCACGATGGGTGACGGCGATGCCGGCGCTGAGCGGAGCCGAGAGGCAGGATGAGACGCCGGGAATGACTTCGAAGGGGATTCCGTGCTCGGCTAAGTACTCCACCTCTTCTCCACCGCGCCCAAAGAGAAACGGGTCGCCGCCTTTGAGACGAACCACCATCTTGCCCAGGCGCGCCTTTTCGACAAGAAGTGCGTGAATCTCGTCCTGGCGCGCGTGGTGGCCGGGTTCCTTGCCCATGTAGATCTTTTCCGCGGAGGGTCTGGCCAGAGCGAGGACGCCATCATGGATGAGGCGGTCGTAGACGAGGACGTCGGCGGCACGAATGCGCTCGACGGCGCGCAGAGTGAGGAGGCCGGGATCGCCCGGACCCGCGCCGACCAAAATCACTTTCCCAGGCTGCTCTTCGCGCGCGGTTACAGGAGGAGATTCCGGTTTGGTTCCCGACGATGGGTCTGCGAACGCCATGCAACTTTCTCCACTCAGCCCTAAATTCGACTAGCTTTCAACTTCCTCGCGTACCGAGAGCACGATCTTGTAAAACACCGTGATGAGAAACGCACCGACGGACCAGATTCCTGCAACAATGGTCCACTCCGGCAGCGAAGGCGCATAATGCGCGATCGCACCCAGCGGCGACGGCACAAAGCCGCCCACGATCAAGCCCAGCCCCTTCTCAAGCCAGAGCGAGGTGAACACAAGGATGCACGCGATGGGCAGTTGTGTGCGGCGCCAGGCAGGCGTGAATAGAATAACCAGCGCAGCAATCGCGAATATTGCGGAAACCCACATCCAGGGAGCGAGATTGTGCCCACCACCAAGCAGATAGAGATATTCAAAATGCACGGTGTGTTCCGGAATAGCCGCGTAAAACACCGTGAATACCTCGACTAACACGAAAAAGACATTGATCGTCATCGCGTAGGTCATGATGACGGCGAGCTTGCGAATGGCGTCTTTGCCTACGTCGTATGCGGTGAGCTTGCGCAGCGCAAGACAAAGCAGGATGAGCAATGCCGGACCAGAAGAGAATGCCGAGGCGAGAAAGCGCGGCGCAAGAATCGCTGTAAGCCAGAACGACCGGCCGGCAAGGCCGCTGTAGAGAAATGCGGTGACGGTATGGATGCTTATGGCCCAGGGGATGGAGAGAATTGCCAGTGGCTTGATCCATCGCGGCGCTGGCGTCTCTTCGCGTTCCGCGCGCAGCGTAACGAAGGCAACGATGGCGTTCAGCAGCAGGTAGCCGCTCAAAGAGACCATGTCCCAGAACATGAGCGAGCGCGGCGAGGGGTAAAGAATGATATTGAGCACGCGCGAGGGCTGGCCGAGATCGACAAAGATAAAAAGGATGCACATGATCACCGAGACGATGGCGAGAAACTCGCCAAGAATCGTGACGCGCGCGAATTGCTTTTCGCGATGCAGATAATAAGGCAGCACAACCATGACGGCCGATGCGGCGACGCCGACAAAGAAAGTGAATTGCGCGATGTAGAGTCCCCAGCTCACGTCACGGCTTAGGCCCGTGATGCCCAGGCCCTGGTTCAGTTGTCGCAAATAAAAACAGAGGCCGGCAACGATGACGCATAGCAAACAGAGCAGCCACATCCAGTAGCGGCGGCTTCCTTTGAGCGCTTTGTCGAGCATCAACATGGCATCAGACCAGGTAAAAAACCGACGGACCAGTTCCGAGTTCGGGTTCGCGCTGCACGGCAAAACGCTCGCGCAGTAGTTGACGCGGCTCCGACTCCGGGTCCGCAAGATTGCCGAAGGTGAAGACACGCTGGGGACAGGCATCGACGCAGGCCGGCTTGAGGCCGCGCGCGAGCCGCTCTTCGCAGAAGTTGCACTTTTCTACCACGCCTTTGGTGCGCGTGGGGAAATCGGGGTTGATGCTCTCGATGCTGGGCCGCGGATCTTCAAAGTTGAAGCTGCGCGAGCCATAGGGGCAGGCGGCGACACAATAGCGACAGCCGATGCAGCGATGCCAATCCATCATTACGATGCCGTCGTCGCGTTTCCATGTGGCTTGCGTGGGACAGACGCGCGTGCATGGCGGGTTGGCGCAGTGATTGCAAAGCAGCGGGACTTTCGTCTCTGTGACGGTTTGCGGGGCGAAGTCAGTTTGCGCGGAAGGAAAGACCGTGGCATCCGGCTCGGTCCAGATCCATTTCACTTCGTGCGCATGGTTGGCAATCTGCGGAATGTTGTGCGCGGCGTTGCAGGCATGGATGCAGGCGTTGCAGCCATCCTTTTCGCGGCACTTGCTGAGATCGATCACCATTCCCCAGCGCACAGGTTGCGTCGACGCGGCGCGTACGCTCGATGCAGGCTGGCTGACGGATTCCGCCGCTCGCTTGCATCCGGCAGCAAGCAGCGAAAGGCCGGAGATGCGCAGAAAATCTTTGCGCGTAATCTTCATGGCGTGCTCCGAGTTCTGGAGCCGGCGACAGTTTGCGGATCGTTGTGGCAGTTCCAGCAGTACGGATCGGAGACACCGGAATAGGCGTGGCAGCGGTCGCAGAATTGTTCCTTGTTGTGGCAACCGAGGCAGGTGCGCGTGAGGCTTTTCTCGTAGACCTTGCCATTGAAGGCAACAAAGCGACGGTCGCCATGGCGCACTACATCTTCTCGCCATTGGATCAGCATCTGCATGTGCGCGGCGCGCATGGTGCCAGCGGGCGCTACGCATTCCTTCTGATTCGCAGGTAGCTCGAGGTTGGGAGGTTTGCTCTTGTTCGATGCCTTCCCATTCGCGACTGCATACCAGGCGGGACAGGTGAGCGCCGCAACGAAGAAGGCCAAACCGGCAAAGATCCACACACGATCACGCATGGCCGGCCTCGTTCGCAGTGGTGGCCGCGTATGCCTCGGCTGGGAACGGTTCGCCGCGCAGATCGGCGACGCGTTCCTTTTCTCCGGTCATCACCAGCGCGTTGCCTACGAGTTCGTGCACGCCGGCGACTTCGACGCCCGGCACCCAATACTCAAGCAGCGTGGGCAGCGTGGCCTTGTCGATGGCGCAGATGCAAGTGAGCAGATTGACGCCGTGCTTTTGCTTCACGTATTTCACGGCGTTGGCGCGCGGAAAGCCGCCGCGCAGGCGCATTTCGAGGTTTTCGTCGGTGCCGAGGCCAGCGCCCGAGCCGCAGCAGAAGGTCTGCTCGCGGATGGTGTTTTCTGGCATCTCATGGAAATTACGGCAAACAGCCCTGAGAATGGATCGCGGCTCTTCCAGCAGGCCCATGGCCCGCGCCGGATTGCAGGAGTCGTGATAGGTTGCGATCCAGCGATCGTTGCGCCGCGGATCGAGCTTGAGTTTTCCGTGATGGATCAGGTCGGCGGTGAACTCGCAGATGTGCACCATTTTTGTGGAGCGGGCATTCTCGAAGACTGTGCCGGTGAGGGGCGAGACGGGCACGCCGAGAAAATCGGCCGGGCCGTTCATCGTATCCATATATTGGTGCAGCACGCGCCACATGTGACCGCACTCGCCGCCGAGAATCCATTTGACGCCGAGACGTTTGGCTTCCTCGTAAATCTTGGCGTTCAGGCGCTTCATCATTTCGTGCGAGGAGAAGAGCCCGAAGTTTCCGCCTTCCGAGGCGTAGGCGCTGACGGTGTAGTCGAGGCCGATTTCGCGAAAGAGCATCAGGTAGCCGAGCAGCGTGTAGTAGTGCGGCGTGCCGAAGTAGTCGGCCGAGGGCATGACGAAGAGCACTTCGGCGCCTTTGCGGTTGATGGGAACGTGGAAGTCGAGCCCGGTGATCTCCGCGGCCTCGTCGGCCGCAAAGTCGAGGCTGTCTTTGAATCCATGCGGCTGGATGCCGAGATGATTGCCGACGCGAAAGCAATTGGCGGCGGGCTCAAGCACCCAGTTGGTGTTGCAGCCGATGAGATTGAGCAACTCGCGGCCCATCATGGTGATCTCCGCGGTGTCGATGCCATAGGGGCAGAAGACAGAGCAGCGGCGGCACTCGGTGCACTGGTAGAAGTAGTAGAACCACTCCTTGATCACGTCTTCAGTGAGCTCGCGGCCACCGGCCAGCTTGCCAAAAATGCGCCCGGTCAACGTGAAGTAGCGGCGGTAGATAGAACGCATCAGCTCCGCGCGTGCCACGGGCATGTTCTTGGGGTCGGAGGAGCCGAGATAGAAGTGGCATTTGTCGGCGCAGGCGCCGCAGCGTACGCAAATGTCCATGAAGAGGCGGAAGGAGCGGTATTTATCGAGGCGCTCTTTCATGCCGTCGAGGATAATGCGTTTCCAATCCGGCGGAAGCTTCCAGTCTTTATCGAGCGGCTGCCAGGCGCGCGGATTGGGAAGGCCGAGAGCAGTGAGATTTTTAGGCGCGGCACTGTAGCAGATCGAGCCCTTGCGAAACTCGACATGCGAGTCGCGCCAGTCGCCATGCGGCGGCTTTAGCTCAATTTGTACGAGCGTTTCCGGCATCTTCGGTCTCATTCTCGATTTCAAGCGGAATTCCCGCAGCCTGCATCTTGTCGCGGAATTCTTCTTCCCATTCCACATAAGCGTGGGTTTTTACGGGAGCGTTCCAAGGATTGATATGCCGCTGGCTACGACTGTTGTTGGCGAGGTTGCGGGTCGGGCTCAGGAACACGCCGCTCATGTGCATCAATTTGCTGAACGGGAGATATGCAGCGAGCGCGCAGACCAAGAGCAAATGGCAAAGAAACAGCGCGCTTAGCGCCTGCGAAGCGCCCGGCCGGAACGCGGCCAGGCCAAGTGCAAATTGCTTCACGCTGAGTATGTCGACACGTGTGAAGTAGCGCATGAGAATGCCAGTGACGGCGATGGCCAGCAGCAGGAACAGCGCGAAGTAGTCAGAGAAAAGCGAGAGGTAGCGCAGGGCGGGATCGCGAAAACGCCGGAACAACAGAAATGTCATCGCGCTGACCAGAATCACGTCAGAAAAATAAAGCGGCGGCACGCCAATCTGGAAGTAGCCGTCGAGACGCTCGAGAGCGTTGACGAATGCCGGAACGGGCTCGAGGAACAGTCGCAGATGGCGGAGCATGATCAACAGCAACGTCCAATGAAAGGCCAAAGAACAAAGCCAGAGGCTCGCACTCTCACCCAGAATCAGGCGTCCGCCCGAAAGGCGCGCGCGATTGTTGCGAAAGAGCGAGCGGAAGAGCAGAATTTCGGCGGCCATACGAGACACGACACCCCATCGCGTAGAAGGATTGTCGATTTTCGCGAAACGGATCCAGACAAGCGATTTCTGCTGACCGCAGGTGACGGGAATATGGAAGGGAACTGGCACGAATGCCCAGCGGGCGACGCGCCAGCAGAAGCCAATGAGAAGCGCAGCGAAAGCTGCGTAGGGAACGAACGTGGCAAGAACCATGCGTGCCGGTGCGCCTTGCCCGCACGCAAAGCCGGCCAAAACCAGGGCCAGCACCGCGAGCAGTGAATAGAGCGCATTCATGATTGGTCCCGTCACTTTGCCGCGCACTGCATGCGCAAGCGCAACTCTTTTTCGCGCAACCCTGCAATCTGATCGCGGCAGGCCATGTACTGGTCGAAGGCCATCAAAGCCATTTCGTCGATCCGAATTTCAAGAGCCTGCGGAGGAGCGCCTATGACTTCAACCACCACGTCGCGAAGGTCGAAGATAAAGCGCAGCGCGTCGGAGGGACGAAAATCCTGCACGGCGCGAAGGCGGACTAAAGCATCGAGTGCGGTCGCAATAGCGCTTTCTTCCATTTCGCCGAGCAACTCGTGGGCCAGCGTGGTCAAGCTCTGCTTGATGGCATGGCCCGCGGGATTGCGGAAGGGATCCGTCTCGCCGCACAGGAGCGCATGCGCCTCCGCTGGATAGGAAGCGAGAGTGCGCTCGATCCAACGCTCCGCGACAATTTCTGCGATGGCTCCGCTCACGCTCATGGCAACCTACACGCAGCCTGTGGGCTTGGGAAGTCCGGCGAGCTTGCAGGCGCCCTTGGCGGGGCCGGATGGAAAGAGCTGGTAAATCTCACTCAGCTTGTATCCGGTCTCTTTGCAGACCTTGCGGACCATGGGCGCGATACCAAACTGAAGGTAGTAGTTGCGAATGTAGTTGATCACCTTCCAATGGCCATCAGTCAACGCATCGATCGACTCGGATTTGGCAAAGTCCTTTGCCACGTCTTCGGTCCAGAGATCGGGCTCCTGGAGGAAGCCATCCTCGTCGACATCGTATTTCTTGCCTTCCACTTCAAACGTCGGCACAATTCACCTCACAATTAGTTCATTGCTATGTATCCGCACGGACACGACTCCGCACATTTTCCGCAACCGTTACAGAGATCGAGCTTGATTTTGTAGTGCTCGCCTTTGGGCAGCTTGACGAAGCAGTTTTTGCTGCAGTACATCCAGCAGGTCTCGCAGTCCATGCACATGCCGCATGACATGCAGCGCGCGGCCTCGGCAAGCGCCTCGGCCTCGGTCATCGCAGCGCCGCCATCGACGCGCTGTGCGGCTGCCGGATGCCAATCGAGCTTCAAACTTTCAGAACGAATGACGGCAGGTGCGGCAGTCTGCGCTGCACTGCGGCCTTCAAGGTGCGCAGAGATGGCTTCGGCGACTGCGCGTCCCTGGGCAATTGCGACGCTCACGGTGTTGAGCACACGCGGGACAGCTTCGGTAGCTTCTTCGGCCGGAATGTCCGGTGGCTCCGCGGGCAACTCGCCGATAAGCGCTGCGACGCCATTGCTGCCGGCGCGCAACTCCAATTGCGCAGCCTTTTGCAGCCCCATGGCGAAGAATACGACCTGGTAGTTTCGTTGCAACTCTTCTAGCGAAAGATCCTGGCCGACAACGCAGCCGGTGCGCAACTCGATGCCGAGACCAAGGATGTTTGTAATTTCAGCATCGAGGATATCGGCGGGAATAAGCGAGCGAGGGATGCGAGAACGCATCATGCCGCCGGGCCGGGGTGCGGCGTCGATGACGGTGACCGTGTAGCCCTTGCGGGCAAGATGCCAGGCGGCAGAGAGCCCGGCAGGACCTGCGCCGACTACGGCGATGCGCGGCGCATCGGCGCGGGGTGGAGTGATTGTCTCGGCGCGCAATCCTTGTGCGATGGCAAAATCACCGACGAACTGCTCCAGTTTGTTCACGGCAAGCGGGCCGTCTTTGGCTTTGCGATTGCAATTCAGCTCGCAAGGATGCTGGCAGACGCGGCCGCAGATAGCAGGGAAGGGATTGTGCTCCAGAATCTTGCGCCAGGCGAGCTCAATAGCTTGCTCAGGCGTGCGGCCATAGGCTTTATGCTGGGCCAGCGCCACGAGCCACCCGCGCACATCGGTTCCACTGGGGCAGCTATGGATGCAGGGAGCCGTTTTCGCGATGTAGGCGGGGCGATGGGTGCTGACGCCAGCGTCAGCGGCGCTATGCTTGATCACCGGCTTCTTCACTTCTTTGAATAGCCCCATCAGCAACCTCTACTCGTCGTCTGCAATGCCCGCATTAATAGCGAATGTGTGTCGAGCGCGCGAATGTCATGCCGGCGTTCTTGAAATCATCGATGTGATAGCGCGTGAACTCGAAGCCGGTGAGCTCGAAGAACCGCGGCCAGCCAATGCGATCGATCCATTCGCCCACGCGCTCGTACTTACGGGCTTCGCCGCGATAGACATCGACAATCTTCGTTACTGCTTCGATAACTTCAGGCCAGCGCGGCGGATTGTTGGGCAGGAACGGGATCGAAAGACGTGAGAAGCGTGGAGCGCTGCGCGCATTGCTGACCTTGCCGCCGACCCAGATGGAGAGCCCGTCGTTTTCCGCATCAGCCATGCGCATGGCCGGACAAACGCTGAAGCAGTTGCCGCAGTACATGCAGTCTTCTTCCAGGACTTCGACGGATTGCTTGCCTCCCACACCGGGTACCGGACGAATTGCGCCTGTGGGGCACGAGGCAACCAGCGTGGGCACCTCGCAGGCCTTCGTGAGCAAATCGTTTTGGACCTTGGGCGGGCGGCGATGCACGCCGAGGATGGCAATGTCGGAACAGTGCACTGCGCCGCACATGTTCAGGCAGCAGGCCACGGCGATGCGCAGCTTGGCGGGCAGATCTTCGTGCGTGAAGTGATCGATGAGCGCATCCATCATGCTCTTGACCAGCCCCGAAGCGTCAGTAGCCGCGGCGTGGCAATGCACCCAGCCCTGCGTGTGCACAATGTTGCTGATGGCGTTGTTGGTGCCGCCAACGGGAATGCCCAGCAATGCGAGCTCCTGCTTCAGCGGTTCGATCTGCGCCGGATCGGTGAGGAGAAACTCAACATTGTTGCGGCTGGTAAAGCGCAGATAGCCGCCGCAATATTTGTCGGCGAGATCGGCATACTTGCGCAGGGTTTGAATGCTGAGCAAGCGCGGCGTGCCCCCACGCACGGTGTAGAGGCGGTCGCCCGATTCGGCAACATGGCACAGAACGCCGGGCGCCAGGGTCTCGTGATATTTCCACGTGCCGTAGTTTTTGAGCACGATGGGCGGCAGATATTTGTCGTAGCGTGGAGGCCCGACGTCGGTAAGCCGTGGTTGCAGCGGTGTGGTCGTCATGCCTCATCCTCCTTCGCGGGTTGGTAGTAGATGTAAGGGTTGTCGCGCGGCGCGGAAACCATCTCCGGCGCGGGATCGAGCCCGATGCCATCGAGAAATGCGGCAAGCCCGACGCGCTGAATCAATTCGCCGATGCGCTCGCGATTGGTACCGTACTCATCCCAGAAATCCCAGATGCGCTGTATGAGCTCCTTAAGTGTGTCGAGCAATTCATCCGCTGCGACAAAGGGAATCAAGACGGAGGAGAGCAGTGCGCCCTGCAGAATGGGCGCTTTGGCGCCGATCAGGATCACTGCGCCTTTTTCCACGCCGGGCCGCAGAGCCTTGGGCATGGCGTTGATGCAGTGCATGCAGCGCACACAGTCGCGGTTTTTGATGTTGAGCTCTTTGCCATTCCAATCCATGCACCTGGTGGGGCAATTGGCGCAGATGTCTTTTTGAATGTCGACTCCGGCGGTGGCGTAGTTCGCAACTTCTGCCTGGTCGATGCGAATATCGTCCTTCCACGTGCCGATGACGGAAAGATCGGCCCGGGCAATGGCGGCGACGCAATCGTTGGGACAGGCCGAGCATTTGATCTTGAATTTGTAAGGCAGCGCAGGCCGATGCAGCTCGTCCTGATAGGCCATGGTCAGGTCGTAGCAAAGCTTCATGGCGTCGAAGCAGGCCCATTCGCAACGGGCCATGCCCACGCAGCAGGAAGGCGTGCGCACCGCCGAGCCCGAGCCCCCAAGATCGAATCCGGCGTGGGTCAGTTCCTGGAAGGTCGCTTCGAGATGATCGGTCGTTGTGCCGAGCAGGATCATGTCCCCAGTTGAGCCGTGCATGTTGGTCAGGCCCGAGCCGTGACGCTCCCAGATGTCGCTGATGGTGCGCAGAGCCTCACTTGTGTAGAACCATCCGGCCGGCTGATTCACCCGCAGAGTGTGAAAGTGCGCAACCTTGGGAAACTGCTCGCCCACATCGCTGTAACGGCCGATGACTCCGCCACCATAACCCAGCACGCCCACGAGGCCGCCGTGTTTCCAATGGCTCACCTTGTCTTCGTAGGAAAGCTCGAGCTGGCCGAGCAGATCCTCTGCGCCCCCGGTAACTCCCTGGGCCGACTTGATCTCTGTGACGAAGCTGGGCCACGGGCCTTTTTCCAGTTCGTCGAGCAGCTTGGTTTCGGGTTTGCCGTTGGCGGGTTTTACGCCCTCGTCTGCATCTGCCATGGCCTTGCTCCTTTCGCCACAAAACGCCGGTTTCTTCAGCCGGCGATCCATCGAACACGAGGAACTGCTCGGTCAGAAAAGCGGGGCCGGAGAGCGGCGAAGCGGCCCGTTTGCGCATCGGTCAAACCGCACAGTTCCCCGACCATGAAGAAAATCAATCATCATAGATTGAACGCGTCGCATAGGAGCTTTCGCCGTGATGAGTGTCACAACCAGCGGCGATCAGGTGTGGGAATTTGTATCAAGTTGCATTGGATTGGCGGTGAAATTGGCATCCACAAGCTGCAAGGCCGCATTTTTCCCGATACTGGTGAACCTGGCCGGGCGGAAGTGCGTCGTTGTGGGAGCCGGAACGGTTGCCGCCGCCAAGATTGAGGGTCTGTTGCTCTGCGACGCCGATGTGGTGGTCGTCAGCCCGCATGCGGTGCAGGCGATCCAACGTCTAGCGCGGGCTGGGAGGCTGGCCTGGCGGCGAAGGGCGTTCTCGCGAAGAGATGTGCAGGGGAAGTTTTTGGCCATCGCCGCCACGAGCTCGGGCAAGGTGAATGAGGCGGTGTTTCGCGCCTGCGCGGCGCGGGGCGTTTTGTGCAACTCCGTGGACGATCCGGAGCATTGCGACTTTATTTATCCCGCGGTGGCGCGGCGGGGGCCGTTGCAGATTGCGATTTCAACCGGCGGCCGCAGTCCCGCGCTTGCTGCCAGGCTGCGGCGGGAGCTGGAGCGGCAGTTTGGTCCGGAATGGGGGGCGTGGGTAGAGCATCTCGGCAGGCACCGCGATGAGTTGCTCAAGGGAAAGATGCCCGAGAAGAGCCGCCGGCGCCGCCTGCAACAAATGGCAACGCCGAAAGCGTTTCGTGATTTTCTGCGCGATGGAGGCCAGACGCCGGCACGGAAGAATCGCGGTTGAAGTTGTTGCTCAGCGCCATTCCCAATCGATGAACCCCGGCTTGACGTCGGTCATCGCGTTCACAACCAGCTCGACAAGCCCGCCATAGAAAATGCGATTCTTCTGCCAAAGATCGTAGTACGTGATCATGTCGCGGAACTGCCCTTTGCAGTTGCTGCATGGGGCGCACAGATATTTTGGCGACTCCGGGCCGGGGCATTCGGCGAATGCGTTCAGAATCTGCTCGAGCTTTTTGCGTCCGGAGACGTGGAATCGCCAGTCGGGAAAGTTGTTGCCGCTCATGATGGCGAAGCCGCTGCCGCCGCCGCAGCAATAGTTGTTCACGCCATGCGGCTCCATCTCGCGAAATTGCGGGCAAAGAGCGCGAAGGATCTCCCGTTGCGGCTCGACCACGCCCATCAAGCGCACCATATTGCAGGGATCGTGGAGAGTGACCGGAAAATCGTTGCGCGTGGGATCGAATTTGATTTTGCCGCTGAGAACGATGTCGCGCAGCAATGGCAAATAGCTTTCCCGCGGAATGTTGAGGTCACCGGTTAGAATTCGGTCGGCAATCACGCACAGTGCTTTGTGCGCGTGTCCGCATTCGCCAATCACGATGCGCTTTACACCCAGCTTTTTCGCGGCCTCCATGTGCTTCAGCGCCACGCGAGCGAATTGGGCGTCGTCGTACCACAGGCCGTAGTTAATGGCGTCGTAGGCCGCCAACTCGGAGGACATCGTCCAGTTGACGCCTGCCATGGTGAGAATGAGCGCAAATGCGCCGGGGTTCTCAGGCCAGGCCATGATCTCGCCGGCATTGTGGATGAGAAGAACGTCTGCGCCCTCGATGTCCCACGGGGTGTGGACTTCGATGCCGGTGCGTTCGCTTATGTCTTCGTCGACGAAAGCGACATTGTCTTTCACGATCTCGGCGGTCATGCCCGTCGACGAGCCGGCTTCGAGCTGCAGCATGGAGCCATTCTCGTGGATCTCGCGCGGCACAATGCCCATCTCCTGGCTGAACAGCTTGCGCAATTCGCGCGCCACCAGGCCGTTATCGCAGCCGATCGGGCAGGATTGCGCGCAGCGCCGGCAAAGATTGCAGCGGTAAGAGAGTTCGATCAGCCGTGCAACGAGGGGCCAGTTCAGATGGATGTCTCCATGCTGCCAGGCTGAGAGAAGGCCGCCGCGTTTTACGTACTTGAAGTAGAGGCGGCGCAGAATTTCGGCGCGGAAGGTCGGGCGGTAGAGTTCGTTGCGGCCGCTGGCCTCGAAGATGTGACAGGATTCCGCGCAGGTCTGACAGCCGGTGCAGTGCTCCATGGTGAGCAGCAGCGGCTCGAAGAAGGTCCAGTTGTTTTCCTTGTCGAAGAGTTTGTCGAGGCCGGAAAGAAAGCGGGCGACAAGTTGCTCCTCTTCATCCGATGACTTCGGTTTGGGAATGTTGACGGCGCAGGTATCGTCGAGGCCGCATTCATAGCGGCTCTGGCATTGCTCTGATAGCGCAGCCCAAGCGTGGTCCTTTTCCTCGCTTTCGAGCGGCGCGGGCAACGGCATCAGTTCTTTGTTCTCGAGGTGGATCAGGGCCTCGCTGCCGGGCCGCGAAATATCGCGGAGGTCGATTTTGCCGCTCATTTTTGCGCCTCCCGGGTGGTCTGCGCCTCCCTTGTGGGGTTGGTGGTGGCAATCTCAGCCCAGGTGCGCTGGCCGTCAGCGCCCACGTGCGGCGCAGACCATGTGGGTTTGTAGCCCAGCGATGCGGCCACTTTGTCTTCGAGAACGCTTCCGCGCTCGTTGCGCCGGTCGTCCCACCGCACCGCATGCCAGGTAAAGTATTTGGCAATGAAATGCGCCATGTGGGTGAACGGAATATATGCCAGGAGTGTGGAGGCCAGAATCAGGCCTGCGCCGAATGCGGACCCCATGGTAATGCTGCGATCGAAGTGAACGGCGCCGCGCGCGAATTCACCGAGTGTCGCCGTGCCGGGCGCGCGCAACATGTATCCGCCGATTAGAAGCGTGAATGCCACAATGAAGAACAGCAGGTTAAAGATATCTCCGGCGTGCGTGGAATTCTTCAGGGCCGGATCGGCGGTGCGGCGCATCAGGAGCCAGAAGGCACCGGCGACAATGAGAGTGGCTGCGATAGCTGCGGAGAACATGGCGATCGGAGCCAGCACGTGAACGAGTCCAGTGATTTGCGACGTGGCGGACAACTGGCCGCACGCCAGCGCCAGCGCAGCGCAGGCAACCGCGGCGATGGCGATATAAAGTCCGAAATGAAAGAGAAAAGATGGAAGCCACAAGCGGCGGTTGTATTCGCGCAGGCTCTTGAGGAAGAGAATCTCCTCGATCATTACGCGCCATTCGCCGCGCCGGTTGGTCACTTGCGGCTGACGCCACCATTCCTGAGTTTCGAAATACGATCCGCCATACGCCGCGCGATAGGGATGCTCATGGGGCAGTGGATAGATTTCCCAGCGCAGGTGCAGTGGCGTCCGGGCATAAACGAGAATGCGCCTTAGACAGCCAGCCAGAAAAATGAACAGGCCGAAATAAATCGCGAGATAAACCGCGGCGGTCAACTTTCTCCTCCGTGCAGCCGCTCAAGTGCGACAAGCTGATGGTGAATGCTACGGGGATTGTACACCGAAGTTGAAAATCCGCTAGTGTTCGAGATCATGCCGGTCCGCGATCAGGCCGCAGGCATCGCGGTTGCCAGCTTGAGTTTGCAGAAGACGAAGGGCGCGAAAAACATGCCTGCGAAACTGGCCGTTGCAATGCGAAGATAGTCGAGCGCCGAACCAATGAAGGACGCGTTGGCGGCAATCGGCGCGAAGGCCGCATTGAGGCCTAGCGAGACGGCGATCATGATGCCGATCGATAAGAAGTAGCGTAGAAACTTGGTGGCGAGTCTTCCGCTGCGCGGGTCGAAGTTCACGATGCGCAACTCGAGCGGGCAAGCGATGACGAGGCCAGTGAGCCAGCCGCAATAAATCGTCATTTCCCGCACCTGGCTGTCGATATGCCTGCCGTTGAAAGCGACTGCGAGCAGCCACACCACTGCGCTCCCGGCGAAAGTGATGGCGATTTGAAAGCCATACGGCACTTTGCGCCAGTGGTTCGCCAAGCGTTCGGTGTAGCGGATTGCAACGAGGCCGAAAAGAAGGCCGAGGGCCCAGCCAAGCAAAACATCTTCAACGTAGTGCACGCCAAGATAAGGCCGCGAGAAACCGATGACAATGACGAGAACCACTAGCCCCGAGCGGATGAAACGGCTCCTGGTGAAAGCGAACAGGTAGGAGTAGAAAGCGGAGGAGCCCATGGCGTGGCCCGACGGCGTGGAGTATTCAAGAGCCAACGACTTGGCTTCGGACGAAGGGACGGCCCATTTTTCCTTATAAGTTCCGTCGGCTATGAAAGGCCGGGGATTCCTGAGGAGAATCTTCAGCAAATCGTTGAAAGTCATGGTGAGCAGAAGCAGCACGGTAAGGCGCACGGCTAGACGCTTGTCCCACGCCACGTAAACCATCATGGTGAAGAAGAAATAGAAGTAAGCAGTCCCCGAAAAACTTATGGAGTGAAGAAAATAAGTGAGGTAGATGTTTCTGTGGTCGGCCAGAAACTCGACCCAAGCCAGGTGAAAGTGCAGAGGTGTCATCGCGCTGTCTTGGTTCCCTCCACGTGGACTGGCTGGTTGCCGTTACAGTCATTCGCAACGCCCCAATTGACGTAAATGGGGTTGCCGATGAGCCACAATTTTCCGCCGGGCCCGGCGACTTGCGCGCGAAACCAGTGGCGGCGACCATCGCTCGTCCAGGGCAGAGTTTCCGTGGCGTCCGCGGTGGAGATGGCGGTGCCGGCGGCGGGCGTGGCATCTTGGCCATCCTCAACCCAGTGCAGTGTTCCGCCTGCCGCGGCGGTCACATGCGCGGAAAACTCAACATGATCAGCCGACGCCGAGTTCAACTTGTCTCCCGCGTTAACCGACTGGCTGTGGCCATGCGCCGTCACCACGAGAAGCCGGTCGCGGGTTCCGACCACATCTATAAAGACATGGCCGGCGCGAATGCCGTCGAGGATCGCGGACGTGGAGAGCTCCGCTGCAAACACAACGGTCGTGGGGCTGCCGATGGAACCGATTTGATCGAGCAGTTGCATGGGGCGGTGATTGTCGCTCCCGCCGATTCCCGTGAGGCGGCAGCCGCGATTGAGTTCCCGATTCCAGAAGGGAAGGTCGGAGAGACCTTGCTGCTCGCTGCCTCCGTTGACCACTTCCACGCCCGTCAGCAGACGCATGTCTAACGGCGTCTTCGGCTTCCACCCGCAGCCGAGGCAGATTTCGCCGCTCGGAGAAAGCGGGTGATTGATCGAAGTGATCGCACCAACCTGCGCAGCGCTCTCGAGCAACGCATTCACATCGGGGACGGTTTTGCCATCGAGGCGGAAGTCCACAAAATCGGTGCTGCCGAGGAAATTGATGTGCCCCTGAAATGTCGTGATTTCGCGGCCGGGAATCAGAAGCAGCTTGTCGAAGTAAGGTTGCAGCTCGCGCATTTCGTCATATTGCGAGCTGGCATTGTGATCGGTAATGGCGATGAAGTCGAGTCCGCGGCGAGCGGCGGCATCCACGGTGAAGAAGAGCGGGCAGGGAACCATTTTCCCGGTCTGGCTGGGGCATTGGCCGTCACTGTGCGCGGTATGCATGTGCGGATCGCCCCGAAACCAGGCGGGTCCGGCGCGTAGCGGCTCGCGGAGGACCGGCGGCAACGCAGCCACTGCGCCGGTGCGCGTGAGATATACGTGAATGGTGTAATGCGACTCGACGCCGGCGCGAATGTTGGGCACACCGATCAGGACATTCCAGGTACCTGATGGGATGGCTCCCGGTAAACAGGATGGCGTGGCGTCGGAGAGGCCGACAGTGAGCGTGGATTTGTTTCCGCCGCTCCAGCAGCGCAGCCCAGCGGGATCGAGCAGTCCGAGATCGAGGGCGGTGTGCTGTTCCTTTTCGGTGTAGCTGAAGGTGATGGTCACGCGCTCCGTGCCCACGGGCACCGCAAAGGGAACCTGCACATAGCTCTGGTTCTGGGAGCCGCGCACCACGCCCTGGAGGACGAAATCGGAGCCCGAAGAATCCGCGACCGGAGGCGCTTGCTGCGCCAAGGCGCCGCAAGGCAGTCCACAGGGAGACAAAAAGAGCAGCACCAGGACGAGAGTGATGGCTTCAACTGCCGCCAGGACGCGTTTTCTCAAAGCCAGCATATTCCTCCGGCCGGTGGAAGCACTGCCCGAAAAGTCAGGACACATGATGGAATTGTCTGCCTTATCAGCTATAGTTGCCAAGGAACATCATCGCGCTCGTTGAGGCTTCTGTAACAGGAAGCGGTGAAACGGGCCGAGACCGGCGCGCGGTGAGAACGGCGCAGGCCGGAAGGCAGAGAGGTAAATCGTGAAACGAGCAGCTGTGGTTGCAACTTTAATGGGAATGGCAATGGCGCTTGCGCCCATTGCACAGGGAGAGACGAAGATGTCGATATGGGGTCATACCGCGGATGGAACCGCCGTGCCGATTTATACGTTGACCGGCGGACAGGTTGAAGTGAGAGTGACAGCGTACGGAGCGCACCTGGTGAGCGTGAAGGCTCCGGATCGCGCAGGTAAAATGGCGGATGTCGCACTGGGCTATGACACGCTCGATACGTATCTGATCAAGCCCAGTCCGTACATCGGCGCCGTGGTGGGGCGCTATGGCAATCGCATTGCGCTGGGCAAATTTACGCTGGACGGAAAAACCTACCAGATTCCCGTCAACAACGGCGCCAACGCGCTGCATGGCGGTCCGAAGGGATTCGACCAATACGTGTGGCAGGCGAAGGAAGTGCCGGACGGAGTCGAGTTCACGCATGTGAGCCCCGATGGCGACATGGGATTTCCGGGGACGCTGACCGCGACGGTGCGCTACACGCTCAAGGGGAATACGCTGCGCATCGACTACTCGGCCAAAACCGACAAAGACACGGTGTTGAACCTGACCAACCACTCGTATTTCAACCTGCACGGCGACGACCAGGGCAATAATCTCGACCAGAAAATTCAAATCGACGCCGACCGCTACACGCCTGTTGACGCGGGGCTGATTCCGACCGGTGAGTTGGCGCCGGTTGCCGGCACGCCGATGGATTTCCGCAAGCCGGAAGTCATTGGCGCGCGCATCGATGCCGACAACGAGCAACTGAAGCGTGCGGGCGGCTACGATTTCAACTGGGTGCTGAACGGCAAGCCGGGAACGCTGCATCTGGCGGCGATCGTTACCGATCCGGTGAGCGGGCGCAAGCTCACGGTGGAGACCACCGAGCCAGGCGTGCAGTTCTATTCGGGAAATTTCCTGGATGGCAGTTTTACCGGCCGGCACGGCGTGAAATACGCGAAGCACGCCGGATTCTGCCTGGAAACGCAGCACTTCCCGGATTCGCCGAACCATCCGGATTTCCCGACCACTGAGCTGAAGCCCGGCGAAACGATGCACTCGACGACGACGTTCACGTTTGGGGTTGAGAAATAGTAGTGGTTATGTTGCGCAGGTCTCCAGACGGGCTGTACTGGCGGCGTCCACGCCGCCAGGAATTTTATAGCGTTGGGTTGAAAGCGTGCGGGGGTCTGGAGACCCCCGCGACAGCCGGTCTGGAGACCGGCGCTACATCGTTTTCCATTTGCTGAACCATCCGAGACCGTCCGAAGTCTTCGCGGCCGGGATGTATTCGCAGCCGATCCAGCCTTCGTAGCCAAGCTCGTCGATCAAATCGAAAAGATACTCGTAGCGAATCTCACCCGTGTCGGGCTCGTGGCGCTCCGGCACGCCTGCAATTTGGAAGTGGCCCACGCGCGTTTGCTTCGGGTCCGCAAGATATTTGCGAATCCTGATGGCTAGATCGCCCTCTTCCACCTGGCAATGGAAGAGGTCCATGAGGATTTTGAGATTGGGGGCGCCGATTTCGGCGACAATCGCGTGCGCTTCTTCCTGGCGATTCAGAAAAAAGCCCGGCATGTTGCGCAACGCGATGGGCTCGATGAGTAATTGGATCCCTGCCACCCGCGCCTGATCCGCCGCCCAGGCAAGATTTTCGGTATAGACGCCAAGCAGGTGTGCGCGATCCGCTCCCGCCGGTGGGATTCCGGCCATGGAATGAATGCGTGGACATTGCATGACAAGCGCGTACTCGAGAGCTTGCAGAAAACCGTCGCGAAATTCTTTTTCGCGGCCGGGCAGCGCCGTGATGCCACGCTCGCCCGCCTTCCAGTCGCCGGGAGGCGAGTTGAAGAGGACCTGGCCCAGTCCGTGTTCCTTGAGCAGCGCGGCCAACGTGGCGGCTGGATGCTCGTATGGGGACAGATACTCGACAGCCGTGAAGCCATCGTGCGCAGCCGCGGCAAAGCGGTCGAGGAACTTGTGTTCCTGGTACATCATGGTCAGGTTGGCGGCAAAACGAGGCATGGCATCGGCTCCGTAATCAAATTATGGGCTGCGTTGAGACGCCGGAATTATTTCGCATGAGCGTTGAGCTGAGCGAGCACGCGCTTCAGATCGTCGAGTTTCTGCCCGGCTTCGGCCAGCTTACCCTCTGAGGTCAGGCGCTGATAATCGGCGAAGTCTTGACTTGCCTGCGCAATCAGCGCGTTGACGCTGGCTGCGGGTTGGGGCGCGCCTGTGGGCGTAGCCGCCGGCCCACTCGACGACGCAGCCGGCTGCGATTCGGCGCCGGTCAGCGATGGGGCCTGCGATCCGAAGAGCGAAGCCAGCGCGGCCTCGAAGGTCGGCCCATAGGCAAGGCGATCCTGCAAAGCCAGAACCACCAAACGCAGTTCCGGCATGGGGCTTTGGTTGGCCTGCAAGTAAATCGGCTCTGCATAGAGCAGCGCCTGCCCGCAGGGAATCACCAGCAGGCTGCCGCGGATCACCTTCGAACCATTCTGATTCCAGAGCGTGAGCTGTCCTGAGAGCTGCGCATTCTGGTCGATGCGCGCTTCAATCTGTTGCGGCCCGTCGACCAGTCGCGTCTTCGGAAAGTTGAACACCACGGCGGTTCCGTAATGCGCGCCGTCGCTGCGCGCCGCAATCCAGCCAATCATGTTGTTGCGGCTGATGGGCGTGAAGGGAAGGATCTCGACGAACTCGAGGCCGCCCGATTCTCCCGGAAGCGTCATCAACACGAAGTTGGGTTGCATGGCCACCGCGCCCTGATCACTGCTCTGGGTCGAACCATTTTCGGTAGCCACGGTCCACTGATCTCCGCGATTGTAAAAGACCTCGGGGTTGGTCATGTGATAAAGGCCGTATACGTCGGCCTGCAAACTGAGCAGCGCTTCGGGATAGCGCACGTGAGCACGCAGCCACGAGGGCATGGTGGACGCGTCCTTGAACAGCCCCGGATAGATGCCGCGCCATGCCGCGAGGATGGGATCGGAACCATCGAACACGTAGAAAGTGACGGTGCCATCGTAGGTGTCCACCACAGCTTTCACGCTGTTGCGGACGTAATTGACCGATTGTCCATAGAGATCGGCCGCTGCGGAGTAAGGATAGGTGGATGAGGAAGTGTAGGCGTCAATGACCCATGAGAGGCGTCCATCGTCGCCGACGACAATGTAGGGATCGTGATCGAAGGTGAGGAACGGCGCCAGCGCAGTCACGCGCGCCAGCACATTGCGCCGCATCAGCAGACGGCTGTCGGCCTTGATGTCGTCGCTGAAGGGAACCTTGGTCAGGTCGCCGCGATCGAAGGCCAGCAGCACGCGGCGCATAAAGCCGCCCATCACGATGCCGCCTGTGCCTTCGTAAGTGGAATAACTGTCGTTCTGGCCCTCAGAGTAATTGAATTCCTGCTGGCCGGTTTTGACGTAAACATCGGTGTCGGTCTTTTCGCCGAAGTAGATTTCGGGGCGCGTCACTTTGAGGTCGGGCACGGTGCTTTGCACGGGCATGTTCGAGAGAAGGAGCGTAGGCAGGCCCTCGGTTGAAAATCCGTTGACGGGATTCATGGTGATGCCGTAGCCGTGGGTGTAGATCAGCTTGTCGCTGATCCAGTTGCGGCTGGTGTCGGGCAGTTTGTCCACGTCCAACTCGCGAACGGCGAGCATCACTTGCCGTAACGATCCGTTGATCTGGTAGCGATCGATATCGATGCCGGGGAATGAATAGTAGGTGCGAATCTCCTGCAACTGGGTTAATGTGGCCTGCAGGGCGCCCACGTCCCAGAGGCGGATGTTTTCAAGCGTCGCCTGATTGTGTTCCGGATCGGCTGCGGCAACCGTGGTCTCAGCGGGGAATTCTTGCTGGGCAAAGAGGTCGAGGCCGTAGGCCTGGCGGGTGAGGGCGATGTTGTCCACGATAAAAGGCCGCTCTTTGTCGAGCCGGTTGGGATTAACGATGAAGGTGCTGTTGTACCATCCAGCCAAACTGACCACTACAAAACAAACCACTGCGGGAACAATAGCCGCAAGCAGCCAGCGCACGCGTAGCTTGAGCAGGCCGCAAGCGAAGGCAATCACCGCGCCGATGGCGAGCGCCACGCTGATGAACAGCATGCCGATCAGCGTGACGTGCGCATCCGTGTAGGAGACTCCGGAAAAGATCGGGTGCTGGTCGAAGAAGAGATCGAAGCGGCCGACATACTCGCGAATAGCCAGTGTGAAAAGCAGAAAGCCTGCGGCGATGGAAACACCACGCCAGAAGGACGAAGTGGATCCCTCGAAGTGGCCGCCGCGCAAACGTCCGCCGCCCGCGGCGATCAGGAAGAGCACAGCGAGAATCGAGATCAGGACCGCCAGCGTGAGCAACCAGCCGGCGATAAGTTCCCAGGCCGGCAAGGTAAAGAGATAGAAGCCCAGCGGACGACCGAGGATGGGGTCAACAGGACTGGTGGCCGTGGCGGGCGCATACCAATAAAGAGCCAGCGTAGGCCATTGCGATTCCATGGCGAAGCCGGTGGCGACGGAGATGAGCAGCGCTGCGATGACGCCGATGGAGTGCAGAAACTTTGCTATCGGCAGCTCGACGGGGCGGCCGGCGAAAAAAATGGTATGCGTCTCAGGCAAATCGCCGGCGTGGCCGTGGCGGAAAGCGACGAAAGCGCCGAAGAGGACGAGGAAAGTAAGCACGGCAAAGACCGCGAACGTCCCCCACTGAAGGCCAAAGGTCTTCCAAAAGACGGGAGCATACCCGAGCGAGTCGAACCAGAGCAGGTCAACCCAATAGGAAATGGCAGCGCGGCCACCAATAATGACAAGGACGACGAGAGCAATGGGAAGATAAACGGCCAAGTTGCGGCGCCGCGGCTTTGGCTGCGGAGGCCAATCGATAGTTTCGGGCATTTCCTGCTCCACTCATGCGATTTGTGCGCACTGAGATACGCAAGAATTGTACAGCGGTGGAACTGTGTGCTCCGCATTATTCCCAATTGGGTATAATGGAAACGTGCCAGAAGTTCTAAAGCCGCTGCGCTGGGTCGGATCGACGAAGAAGGATTTGCTGGCCATGCCGGAAGAGGTGCAACAGGTCTTCGGGTTTGCGCTTTTTCAGGCGCAGATCGGGCAGATGCACTCGGCGGCAAAACCGCTGAAGGGGTTCGGCTCGGCAGGGGTTGTGGAGGTTGTCGAGGATTGGCGCGGCAATGCCTACCGCGCCGTGTATACCGTGCGATTCGCTGGGACGGTGTATGTCCTGCACTGTTTCGAAAAGAAATCGAAACGCGGAATCGAGACACCGAAGCGGGAGATGGATCTGATCCGTGTACGGCTAAAAGAGGCCGAGGCGCAAGCATTGGGGGTTGTGCGATGAGCAAAGTGAAGGCAGCAAAGAGCGCATATGAAGAGTTGGGTTTTCGAGACGCCGATGAGATGCTCTTGAAGGCGCAATTGGCGGTGAAGATTGCGGAGACTCTACGAAAGCGGGGATGGAGCCAGCAGCAGGCGGCAAAAGCGCTGGGATTGACGCAGCCCAAGCTCTCCGGGATGCTGCGCGGGCAATTCCGCGGCATCAGTGAGGTCAAGATGATGGAATGCCTGCTTCGGCTCGGGCGTGGGGTGAAAATCGTTGTCGGGCCGGAGGGCAAAAGGACTGCGGGGCGCGTGGAAGTGGTGGCAGCTTAGGGTGCGCGTCGCTTTCGTCTCGAAATTTCCGCCTGCAAAAATCAGATCAGCTCGGAATGCCCGGTGACGCCTAGCTCCTTGACGATCTTGCCTACATCCTGCGAGTGGTTGCGGTGAGCAATCAGCAACGCGTCTTCGGTGTCGACGACGACCAGGTTCTTCACTCCGACCAGAGCCACAAATTTTCTGGGGCTGAAGATGTAGTTGTCGTTGGCCTCGATGGCCATGTGACCTCCGGTGTCGGTCACATTGCCTTCGGCGTCGCCGCGCATGCGCGTCTCTAACTGGTACTCGTAGAGGGAGGACCATGAGCCGAGATCGTTCCAACTGAACTCGGCGGGAATGCAATACAAATTCGACAGGTGCTCGCCCTTGGCGGACCTCGGCTCAAGAACCGCGTAGTCGACGGAGATGTTTTCGCACTTGGGATACGCGCTATGGAAGATCTCGTCGAACTGCGGTGTACCCCAGGCGGCGGCGATGGATTCAAGCAGCGGAGCGGTTTCAGGCAGGTGCTCACGGACGGCGTTGGCCAGGGTGCGTGCCGACCACAGGAAAATGCCGGAGTTCCAGTAATAGTTGCCGGCGGCGACAAACTCTTCGGCGCGGTTCTGATTGGGCTTTTCGATGAATCGGCGCACGTGCAGGGCGGAGTCGTCCTTGGTCAGGTCGCCGGTTTCGATGTAGCCGTAGCCGGTTTCTGCGCGGGAAGGTTCGATGCCGAGCACCACGATGTTTTCGCCGGCTGCGGCCGCGGCAATGCCTTTTTGCAGGGCCTTGAGGAAACGCGGCTCGTCGCTGATGACATGGTCCGAGGGAAAAACGCCGAGCACGGCGTCCGGGTTATCGCGCTCAATGAGGAAGGCGGCGAGGCCGCACGCGGGTGCGGTGTTGCGGGCCACGGGCTCCTGCACGATCTGCCCGGCGGGCATGCCGGGCAACTGGTCGGCAATCTCCTGAGCCAGATACTCGTTGGTGATGATCCAGGTTTTTTCCAGCGTCGTCAGCGGCTTGAGACGTTCCATAGTTTGCTGAATCATGGAGCGCTCGCCGTCGAGGGCGAGAACCTGCTTGGCGCGGGCGCGCCGGGAACGGGGCCAGAAGCGTGTGCCGCTGCCCCCGGCCAGTATCACGGGACGGAAATCGATAGCGTTCAACATTGAAGAAACATCCTACCCGACAAAGACAACGTTTGCACAGCGCAAAGCGAATTATTTTCAAGGAGGAAAGCCGCTGGCCGGAACAACCCGGCCAGGATCCAGCACACATTGCACCGCGCGCGTAATTTCAAGCAATCCTCGGGCGAGTGCGGGTCTGGAGACCCGCACGACAGCCGGTCTGGAGACCGGCGCTACACGAGAGGCCGACCAAAATCGGAGCTATTTCAGGCCAGTGAGGAACTCGCCCATGCGGCGCGTGCCTTCGTCTATGTTCTGCTTGGTTACTGGGTAGGAGATGCGGATGTGCTCGCCGGTCCCGAAGGCCTCGCCGGGCACGGTGACTACGTGGGCCTCGTGAAGCAGTCGCGTGGCCAGTTCGGTGGCAGTCTTAGTGCCGCCCTTGCCCAGGTAAGCCCCGATGTTCGGGTAAACGTAGAACGCCCCTTCCGGCTTGGTGCAGGTGACGCCGGGAATCTTGGCCAGTGCGGCCAGCATGTAGTCGCGCAGATCGATGAACTCGGCGCGAAACTCAGCCACGCACTCCTGCGAACTGGTCAGCGCCGCGATCGCCGCCTTCTGCACAATGCTGGTGGCGTTCGAGGTGGATTGCGACTGCAGCTTGCTCAGGTTGGCGGTCACGGCTTTGGAAGCCAGCGCAAAGCCCGCGCGCCAGCCGGTCATCGAGTAAGTTTTCGAGAGCGAGCCAAGAATGACAAGGTGATCCTTGGCCCAGGTGAAGCTGCCTCCGGAGACGGGCTTGCCGGCATAGTTCAGGTATACGTAGCACTCGTCCAGCAGCAGGAAAATCCCGCGCTCGTGGGCGAGATGGACAATGCGCTCCAGGTCCTCGGCCGTGACCACCGAACCCGCCGGATTCGACGGAGAATTCAGGATGATTGCCTTTGTGCGCGGTGTAATGGCGCGCTCGATAGCGTCCGCGGTGATACGGAAGCTCTCGGCTTCGCTGGTTTCGAGATAGACCACTTTGCCGCCCGCGTACTGGATGATGTCCTTGAAGCTGACCCAGTAGGGAACCGGCAGAATGACCTCGTCGCCATGGTCGACAAGGATCTGCAGCGTGTTGAAAAGCGCCAGCTTGCCGCCGGCCGTGAAAATGGCCTCGTCAATTGAGTAGTCCGAGCCGAAGTCGCATGCGTGGCGCTCGACAATGGCTTTGCGCACGTCGGGAATGCCCGAAACCACGGTGTAACGGGTGAAGTTGGCCTCAATGGCGGCAATCGCGGCGTCCTTGATGTGCCGCGGAGTGGGGAAGTGAGGCTCGCCGGCCCCGAAATCCACCAGGTTGGCGCCCTGAGCGCGCAGTTTAGCCGCCTCGGCGGCCACAGCCATGGTCGCGGATACTTCGATGCGGCCAATGCGATCGGCGAAGACTTTTGCTGGAGCTGTAACGGTCATAACAGTTCTATCTTCGCAGATTTTCGGATGAGCGCAAAATCAGACAATTCCCAAAACCGACAATTCCTGGAACGGCCGATCTGCGGGTCGGCGCGGCCATCCCCGTGGTAGACTAGCGCCGTTTATTCGCCACGTTTCTGAGAGGATATCCATGCGGACGACAAAAGGTCTTGCCTCCGTTTTGCTCTGCGCTTTGACGGCGCTCGCCTTCTCCCAGCAGCCGCTTACCCCGCAACAAGCTCTGGCGCGGCTCTTTCAGCCGGGTCCGGTCAAGTCCGAGTGGTTTGCTCCTGCCTTTCTGAATCAAATTCCCCTCCAGCAGGTTGACTCCATTGTTCAGCAATGCACGGCGACACTGGGTAACTTCGTGCGCGTTGACGCGGCGGCTGACGGGGTCACGTTGGTAATGGATCACGGTACGGTCCCGGTGAAAATTCATCTAGACGCTCAGCAGCGTATCGACGGCCTCGGGTTCGGTTTGCCCCAGCCTGCCAAGCCCGCCAATGTCACCGATGTCATAAAGGAATTCTCCGCGTTGTCCGGCAAGGTATCTGCAGCTGTGACCGAAGACGACAAACTTTTGGCGAGTCTGCATCCTGACGACGCACTGGCGGTGGGTTCCGCCTTCAAGCTGGCGATCCTGGCTGCGGCCCAGGAGCAGACCGCTGCCGGCAAACATCGGCTCGACGAGGTTCATTTGCTCGATCAGAGCTGGAAGTCGCTGCCCTCAGGCGTACTGCAAAGCTGGCCCGTGGGAACTCCGCTAACGCTGGCCACACTCGAGAACGAGATGATTTCCGTCAGCGACAACACGGCCGCCGATGCCATGCTCTCAATCGTGGGCCGCGAAGAAGTAGAAAAGTTCGCACCGCGCAACCGGCCCTTTCTCTCCACACGCGAAACCTTCGCGCTCAAAGCTCAAGGCAATGAGGCTCTGCTCGACCGCTATCGGGAGGCCGATGAGGCGCACAGGCGCGCGATGCTGGGGGAGATTGACGCGCAGCCCGTGCCCTCCGCAGCACAATTCGGCGAGGCCCCGGTGGCCCCTGATGTTGAATGGTTCTTCACCGGGGCCGAACTCTGTGGGCTTATCGAAAAGACTGCTTCGACCGAAGCCATGCGCATCAATCCTGGGCTAGCCAAACCCACCGATTGGAGCCAGATCGCTTTCAAGGGCGGGTCCGAAGGCGGAGTGTTAAACCTGACCACGGCACTCACCGGCAAGAACGGTAAGCACTACTGCGTGACCGCCACGTGGAACGATACCAAACCAGTCGACCAGAACCGATTTTTCACCATTTACCAGGAATTGCTGGCGAGCCTGGCAGCGGCTGCGCAATAGCAGAGTTGCAACGGCCGAGGTCGCAGGTTAATGAAGAGTCTGGGATTTCGGATCGCAAACCACTATGCCGACTTGACCATTACCGAGCCCCCGGGATGAAAAGGAGGGCCGCCCCTGCTTTACGCGCCGTTCTTGATGCGCACGCGCAGCCGCTTGAGCACGTTGGGAGGCACCAGGCCGCTCACGTCGCCGCCGAAACTAAAGACTTCCTTGACCATCCGCGAGCTTACAAAAGAGTAGCGGCCAGCCGGCTGCAAAAACACGGTCTCGACCTCGGGAGCGAGGCGGCGATTCATCAGAGCCATCTGGAACTCGTGCTCGTAATCGGAGATGGCGCGGATGCCGCGCAGCACCGCCGAGGCGCCCTGTTGGCGGGCGAATTCCACCATGAGGCCATCGAAGGTTGCTACGGAGACATTGCCGATAGAGGCCGTGACCTCTTGCAACATTTCCACGCGTTCATCGACCGTGAACAGCGGGTCCTTGCCCGGATTGTTGAGTACGGCCACAGTTAGGTGGTCAAACAGTTTTGCTCCGCGCTGGATCAGGTCCACATGACCGTTGGTGGGCGGATCGAAGGTGCCGGGATAGATGGCTGTCTGGGGCATGGGCTCAAACCAAATTCTAGCAGTGACCCGTTCTGGCCTTCGCTTAACGTTCGGCGCGATGCAAAACCATCGCAACGGGTCCCGGCGGACGGTACAACGGGCTGCGCGACGGATCCGATCCATCGGGGGGTGGGCCGACAGCCGGGCGCGAGGCGTCAGGTTGTGCCATGGGCTGCGGCGGACGCGAGCCGAAGTTCGGAGCGCGCTCGAGTTCGATGATGTCGCCGTTGATGCGGCCTGAAAACGTGCTGTTTCCGGCCTTGAAGCTGACAACGGTTCCATCCACCAGGCCGTCCGTAATCGGGGTTGGCGTATCATATCCGCCCGCCCAGCCTGTGCCGACGGCCTCCAGCACTCCTGTCAGCTTGCTCCCGTCCTGGCGCAACACGAAGATCTGCGTTCCGCCGTCCTGCGCAGGTCTCCACAGGCCGGTGATGCCCGAGCCCCTCGGCGCTACGCGCTCCCATTCGGCCACCTGCGGACGCAGCGCGACCGCGCCAGCCCAAATGGTCGTCTGCGCCGGAGTGAGACCCGGCGACGTGGCTTCGACCGCGATGCTATCTGCCAATTTCGTGGACTGGACAATCGCCATGCACATGCCACTGAACGCCTTGCGCGACGTGGCCTTGTCGGATTCCTGATCGGTGGGATCGCCGTTGCCGACGCCGATCAGTTTTCCCGCTCCCATGACTTTGAATGTGACCAGATTGTCGGTAATAGGCACGACGCGGCCCCGCGCATCGCGCACCTCAACGGTGAACATGGCCACATCTTCGCCATCGGCGGCGATTTCCGCACGGTCCGCGTACATGACGAGCGCGGCCGGAGCGCCTGTGGTTTCACGCCGGGCCGTCATCACAATTTCGCCATCCTTAAAGCCGCGCGCCTCGATGACCCCATGCACGTAGGGCACATTCCATGCCAGGTGCGAATCCTTCAGCATCTCTTTCGCTCCCAGGCTCTTGTCGTTCAAGAAGAGCTCGACCCTCTCGAGGTTCGAGTGTACCCAGACCGCGATCTCCTTGCCCTCCATGCCCTCCCAGTTCCAGTGCGGGAAGAGATGCAGCACTGGATGTTGGGTCCACCACGCCTGGTAGTAGTAGAAAGTGTCTTTGCGAAATCCGCAGGTGTCGATGATGCCGTACTGCGAACTGATATTGGGCCAGCCGTTGGGCGAGGGCTCGCCGCGATAGTCGAAGCCCGTCCACACAAAGCCGCCGGCCAGCCAGGGGCGCGCGTTGCAGAAACTCCACCAGCCTTCGGCCGAAGCGCGGCCGGTTGTGGTGTAGGGATCGTAGGAACCAACGTAGCCCTTGTCGTAGTCGGTTACATAGATGCCGCGCGTACATACGGCGCTCACCGTTTCCGTGCCGATGACCGGCTTGCCGGGATGCGCCTCGTGATAGGCCTCGGCGCCTGGGTCGGCGTAGTTGTAGCCGATCACGTCGCACACCGCGAGACCGCCGGTTCCGATGGCGCCCGTCGGTGCGATGGAGACAGGGCGCGATCCATCGTGCCATGTGGCGACTTCTTTCATGGCCATGAGAATCTGCACGCCGCGTTCGGTGTTGGCCGTGCCCTCCTCGTTGCCCATCGACCACATGAAGACGCTGGGACGGTTGCGGTCGCGGCGGATCAGATTTTCGAATTGACTCAGGCCCTCGGGATTCGACGACATCATGCGCGTCTCGTCAAACACCAGCATTCCCAGGTCGTCGCAGGCATCGAGCAGCGCCGGGGTAGGCGGATTGTGCGAGGTGCGCAGGGCGTTCGAGCCCATCTCCTGAAGCTTGCGGATGCGGTAGTACTGCACTGCATCGGGCAGCGCCGCGCCCAGGCCCGCATGGTCCTGGTGATTGCAGGTGCCTTTCACCTTGACCGGCTTGCCGTTGAGAAAAAGCCCTTTTTGCGCATCGAACCGGATGGAGCGAATGCCAAAAATCGTTTCGTACCGATCGACCACATCGCCGCCCACGCGCACTTCCGTCACCAGCAGGTACAGGTTCCGGTCCTCGAGCGACCAGAGCTTTGGTAGGGTGACGGTCATCTTCTGTTCGTAGGTCTGCTCCGAGCCGGCGGGAATCGCAACCGTGGCCGTAACCATTTTGCCCACGGCCTTGCTCCTGGGATCGAGGACACTGGATACTACGCGTGCGTTGGCGCTGGACTGCCCGTCGTTTTTTACTTCCGTGCGGATCGTGAGTGTCGCCGCGCCCGGCTCGATCTCCGAGCGGACGAACGTTCCCCATTGCTTCACATGGACGGGATTTGTTTTCACCAGCCAAACATGGCGGTAGATTCCCGCGCCCTCGTAGAACCATCCGTCGCTCTCCGTCGCATCCACGCGTACCAGCAGGACATTTCTTCCGCCGGGATTGGCGAAGTCGGTGACATCGAAACGGAAGGGATCGTAGCCGCCGCTGTGCTGGCCAATGTAGAAACCGTTGAAGACCACCGTGGTTTCGCGGTAGGCGCCTTCAAATTCGAGAGAAATCCGCTTGCCCTTGTCCGAGTCGGGCATCTCGAAGACACGCCGGTACCAGCCGACGCTGGTGGTAGGGTAGTCGCGGCCCAGCGGATAGAAACCTTTGCTCAGAAGCGCGGGATCGTTCGTGAAAGGCAGTTCGATGGCCCAATCGTGCGGGAGATCGACCGGCTTCCAGTCGCTGTCGTCGAAGGCGAGGGAACTGGCGGCGAGAAAGCCGCCGGTCTTTTGAAAGTTGCCGCCTCTGCCGCTGCCGAATCCGAAGTCCTTGATCGGGACGCACGCGTCGCCGAAGTGAAAGCGCCAGCCGAAATCGAGCAGCAGGCGCTCGCGCGCCGCGTTGTGCTGCGCCGGTTTTTGCGCAGCGCCCGATTTGTTTGCAGGAAGAGGGCCGGAGGTCTCTCCGGAAACTTGCATCGCGGCTGCAACGGGGCTCATACCACTGGCCGCGGCGGCAATGGCCGGCGCCAGCAGACTTCCTTTAAGCATTTCTCGGCGTGAAAGAGCTTTCATGGGCGTGGATTCTCCAAGGGGATTCTAGCAGCGGGAAACCGTGCGGTTCTTCATCTTTGGCATTCGGCATCCGGAAAACAGGGGTCGCCCAGGTCACGAGTGCGCTGCTTCGTAACATAAGCCTTCCATGCCTCGCGTGTGGTCGAGGGATAGCGAAGCGTTCCAAAATCGGCGAAGGCGTCGCGGTAGACGATCCAGAGCTTTTCGGTTGCGCGAATGCTGGCCTTAGTCGGCACGTTGCCCGTCATGTGCTCGCCGGCAGTCGTGCGCTCCTTCTCCGGGGCGGAAGCGAGGACCTTCTGGTAAGCGGCATTCAGCGCCTTATCGTCCGCGGCAAACTCAGCCGAAGTGCTGCGCGGCAACTCTTTGCGCTCAAACTTTCGCATGTCTTCAAGGAATGCCTGTTCCCGTTCCGTTGAGATTCCTTGCCAGCCTCCGCTGAAGAGGTAGTGTCCCATAACCGCGACTTCATTATGATCGTGTGCAGAAAGATAGGCATGCAGGGCGGTCAGCAATCGGTCGTAAGCAGTCTTCTGCACGGGCGTCATCGATCTTGCGATGGCGTTAAGCGCCGCTGTTCGCTTCTCGTTAGCGCCGGTCATTGCGATGAAATCGCACATGTCCAGCGCACGCGCCAGGGGAGCCACGTAGTTGCACATATCCAAATGCGACGGCACTGGGGAAGCAATCGCTTCCAACAGAGCGGGAGGGACAGCAGCACGCTTTTCATCCGAGGCGAAGCCGTCATTCGATGCGACCTGCTGGTCATCGATGGCCTCGCACGCAAAGCGCTGTGCAAGAAGGATATTCCGCGGGACGCCCTGGCCATTGGCATAGAGCATCGTCAACATAACGGAACCATTGATCTCTTCGCCAATCTGTGCGCCGACGCCTTCGAACCCGATGTTCTGGCTGCTCTGGAAGTGAATCAGATTGCGCTCGGCGATGGCGCATTGACGGGCCGCTCTGAAATCGACTGGCGCATCGATGCCGTAATACGGTTTGAAGGAAGCGCAGACTGGGAATTGCGGCTCGCTCGGTTCAGCAGTAATGTCGGAAGGAAGCGGCGCCGCGCGCGCATGCTCGCACATGGACAGCCAAGGCAGCGCCTCGGGGTCGGGCGATTCATATCGATCAGAAATCCTGGCCAGCTTCTGGCCGCGTTCAGCCGTCATCCTGGCGCGCCAAAGGGCAGCTTTCTCCGCTCCAAAGCGCGCGGTCACCAACGTGACCCATGCATCGCGATACGTGATCCATTCGCGCTCGATGCCACGCTCCTGCAATGGACTGAGTATGTCGCCCTGGTCCGGCACGCGCAGCTTATCCATGAGGGTGCGATAGTTTCGGTTCAGCTCCGCGTCGGCTTGTGGCACAGCGGCCAGACCTGACGGCTCGACAGGAAGATTCCGCATCGATGCGAGAAATGCGTTGTCGAATTCCGCGTGGGCCTCGTCGTACTTGCCATTACTGAACCAGTCCGGCGATCTCTCGCCAACCCGACCGGGCGTTAAATCCTGCCCCTCCCAAATAACGCTGGAGGCGCCAAACTTTTCTTCGGCGGACTCGAGCGCAGCGAGCGCGCTTTTCTGCGCAGGGTCCCAGTCGGCGGTCAGCGTGGCGATCTCATTCAGAATTCGCTTGCGGTTTTTCAGGTAAGCAATGTTCCCACAAAGAAACTCGTGAATCTCTTTCGGCGAGCCGGTCCCGCAAATGTCGAAGGGGGCTTGAGAATTCGACTCACCACGAACGGAGGCCTGCAGGGCGTTGAGATCGGCGGAAGTAAGATTGTTGGGGTAGGAAGTGGCTTCGCAACCCATGCGCAAGGCCAATGCGGTGTTGCGCGGCGTGCCCTGACCGTTGGCGTAGATCATCGCTAGAACCAGAGTGCCAGTGAAAATCCCGTAGCCGCCTGGGTGCGTAGGGACGGCGGCTCGCTCCTGCCAGGCCAAATGCCGAGCTACCTCAAAATCTTGCGATTCGCCTCTCACGCCGTAATAGAAACTGCTCGAAGTCTTCCTGGTCCCATCGGGGAGCGGCGGGACGTCTGCCTCCGCCGGGAGCGGCGTCTTCAGCGCCTGCTCACAGGTTGTCTTCCAGGCAGGAGACAGATTGTAGCCAAATGGCGGCGCCGTGGGCGATTGGCCTTGGCAATGCGTAAGCGTCAGAGTCGCGAAGACCGCGCTTAATGTGAGCAGCGAACGCATTCGAGCCGTCGTGCAGAACGAAGTGTGGCCCATTTTCCCACCAACGCGGAGGGGAGAGTCTTATAGATCGCCACCGGAGCCCGCCGCCCTTGGCACCTGTTTTCGGCGGAAGCTCCGGGAAGTCTATCCCTTGCGGCCTCGCACGGCTTCCTTGGCCTGGACTTCGCCGCCCGCGGGAACCTCGGGCACTTCGGCCTTGGCAGCGCCAATGCCAAGCTGCTTGCGCAACTGAGCGTCCATCTTGGCGAAGACTTCCTTGTTCTCCTTGAGGAAGGTGCGTGTGTTTTCGCGCCCTTGCCCGATGCGCTCTCCGGCATAGCTGTACCAGGCGCCGGACTTCTCTACGATATTGTGGGTCACGGCCAGGTCGAGCACGTCGCCCTCTTTACTGATGCCTTCGCCGTAGAGAATGTCGAACTCGGCCTCGCGGAACGGCGCGGCCACCTTGTTCTTCACGATCTTGACCTTGGTGTGCGAACCGACCACGACGTCGCCTTCTTTGACGGCGGCAATGCGGCGGATATCGATGCGCACCGAGGAATAAAACTTGAGCGCGCGGCCGCCTGTAGTGGTCTCAGGGTTGCCAAACATCACGCCGATCTTTTCACGGATCTGGTTAATGAATATGAGGGCCGTGCGGGATTTCGAAACCGTGCCGGTAAGCTTGCGCAGCGCCTGCGACATGAGGCGCGCCTGCAGGCCCATGTGCGAGTCACCCATCTCGCCATCGAGCTCGGCCTTGGGAACCAGCGCAGCGACGGAATCGACGACCAGCACGTCAATCGCTCCCGACCGGACCAGGGCTTCCGTGATTTCGAGAGCCTGTTCGCCCGAGTCGGGCTGCGACACCAGCAGGTTGTCGACATCGACGCCCAGCTTCTTGGCGTATCCGGGATCGAGTGCGTGCTCCGCGTCGACGAAAGCCGCCAGACCGCCCGCCTTTTGTGCTTCGGCGATGATCTGCAAAGTAATGGTGGTTTTGCCCGAGGATTCAGGGCCAAAAATCTCTGAAACGCGCCCTCTCGGAACGCCGCCGACGCCCAGCGCCGCGTCAAAACTGATGGAACCTGTGGAGATCACGGCAATGGGCAACAGCGCCTCGCGTGAGCCGAGCCGGACAATCGACCCTTTTCCGAACTGCTTTTCAATCTGTGCCAGGGCTAGTTCTACGGCTTTGGCGCGGTCGTCAACGATGGCCATTTGGGAGGGCTCCTCAAGA
>JARLFZ010000059.1 GCA_031296305.1 Occallatibacter sp.
AGCGGCTGAGTACTACCTGTGCGGCCCGCCGCAAATGATCAAGGCCTGCACGCGGATGCTGGAATCGGTTGGAGTCCCCGCGCGGCAGATCGCTTACGATGAGTTCTAACTATGACGTCGCTTGATACGAACATTTCCGATGAATTTCGCGACCCGCGCCTGCGGGTTTTTATGAACCTCCAGGCTTTTGGCGATATGCCGCAGGCCGCCGACGGGCTCAAGGCCATTCGGGACGCGGGCTACGACGGCGTGCAGCTCGGCTGGCAGATCGACCGCGCGCAATTGGACGAGGCGCGCCAGCTCGGTCTCGGCGTTTGCGGAAGCGGACGCGTGAATGCGCCTGCCGAAGCCGCGCCGCTGGCCAAAGAAGCGCACGAAGTGGGCCTCGAATGCCTCACGCTTCACGTGGGCTGGGGCACGGAGAACGATGATTACGCCGCCGCACTGATCGAATCTGTTCTCGCAGCCTCCGCGCAGTTTTCCATTCCGCTTTATCCGGAGACGCACCGCGCCACGATTTTTCAGGACCCATGGCGCACGGTCAAGTTCCTTGAGAGGTTTCCGGGGCTCGAATTCAATGGCGATTTTTCCCACTGGTACACGGGAACCGAGATGGTCTACGGCGGATTCGAGAACAAGATGGAGTTCTTCCGGCCGGTCCTGGGCAGGGTCGGCTTCCTGCACGGGCGCATTGGCAATCCCGGCTGCATGCAGGTAGACGTCGGCGACGGTTCGGCGGACGGGCGTCCGTACGTCGCTCATTTTCGCGCGCTGTGGACGGAATCGTTTCTTGGCTATCTGCGCAGAAGGCCGCTCTCTGACCGGTTCTGTTTTACGCCGGAACTGCTGGGGCCGGAGTTTCATTACGCGCGAGTTTTTGACGGGCGCGAAGAAACGGACCGCTGGGATCAGTCGTTCGTACTGGTGCGCATGGCGCGCGAGTGCTTTGCCGAAGCGCGGCGGCGCTGGGAGGCTCCCAACCACCCCGCATAACTCTCCATCAGCGTGATTCGGCTTCGTTCATGCAGCATTCACATGGCGGCTGCCGCCGTGCGTGCAAATACCGGCGATTTCGACGAAAATAGAATTGGACAGAATTTTTCAGACAGATTGAGGATCGATTGACAGCTACACATATTGAAATTCAGAAATGGACAACTGAGGAGTTTGAGCGCCTGGTTTTTGAGTGCAAGCCAAAGGTCGCAGTGTTCGATTGCGACGGAACGCTCTGGGGCGGCGACGCAGGTTACGGATTCATGGCCTGGACGCTGGAAAAGGGCTTGGTGTCGCGCTCCACTCATGACTGGTTAGACACGCGCTACCGCGCTTACCAGGCAGGCAACGTGAGCGAAGCCGCGATGTGCGGCGAGATGGTGCAGATGTACGCCGGCCTGCGCGAGGCGGAGTTGCGCGCCGCCGCGGCCAAATTTGTAGACGAGTTCGTGCGCCAGAATATTTTTGCAGAGATGCTCCCGCTGATAGCTCGGATGCGCGAGGCCGGCATCGAACTCTGGGCCGTCAGCTCAACTAACCGCTGGGTGATCGCCGAGGGTCTGCGCGATTTCGGTATTCCGGCGGAGCGCATTCTGGCCGCAGAGGTGCGCGTCAAGGATGGCATGATTACGAGCGAAATTGTTGACGTGCCAACCGACGAGGCCAAGGCCGCGGCTCTCAAGCGCGTCGGCCTTCCCCGCCCCGATGCAGTTTTCGGCAACTCCATCCACGATCTGGCGATGCTGGAAATCGCGCGTTGCGCGTTCCCAGTGAATCCATCTCCGGCGCTCTTGGAAGCGGCGGCGAAGAACGGCTGGGGCTATTACAGGCCCAAGGCTGCCGAAGGCATTGATGCTGCGGTCGATGGCGAATCGACCAGCAAGGGCTAGTTGAGCGCGTAACCTGGCGCTGCGGCATCCACTCTCCGAATCGCATACGATTTTCGGGGTTTACACTGGATGCGTGGATGAAGTCGAGACAGGATCTGGCCACCGCCCATCGCCACCCGCTCTCCGCTTTGTAGCGGCCGCGCTCATCGTGCGCGACCGAGAGGTTCTGATCGGCCAGCGCAGGGTAGATCAGCCCATGGGCTCCATGTGGGAGTTTCCCGGCGGAAAAATCGAGCCCGGCGAGAGCGCGCAGGAAGCTCTGGCGCGCGAATTGTCGGAAGAGCTGGGCATTCGCGCCGAGGTGGGACCGGCAGTCACGCGCATCCGCCACCACTACCGCCGCGGGGGCGCCGTGGACCTGCAGTTTTTCGCGGTCCGCGAATTCACCGGCGAGATCAGCAACCAAATCTACCAGCAGGTGCGCTGGGTCAAGCTCGAAGATCTGACCGGCTACGAGTTTCTGGCGGCAGATCGCGGACTGATCAAGGATCTGGCGGCCGGGAAGCTGCTGTAGGCCCGCCCTCCGCAGAGTTTCCAATCCATCCATACAAAATCCAAAAAAACTTTCGCAAGCCTGGAACTATACGCCGTTCTGCGCAATGACCGTATATGAAAGGCGCAGGCGGAAATCATGGACAATGTGTTGCCGGCCGTGAGTCTAAACTCGAGGGCAGCGAGGCCAAACTCAATGGACCAATCGAGAACGGAATTCGGCGCCGCAAAACCCGGGGCCGAGAGCAGCGACGAGCAACTCATGACTGCCTTCTCGCGCGGCTCAAACGATGCTTTCACGGAATTATTCGCGCGCTACAAGCAGCCGATCTTTGGCTTCTATTGGCGGCGGGTGGCCGATCGCGCGCAGGCCGAGGAGCTGGCCCAGGAAGCATTCGTCGCCGTGATTCGCGCCGCTCCGCGCTATGAACAGAGCGCGCAGTTCCGCACGTATCTTTATGCGATTGCGCTCAAGATTCTGCGGGCATACCGGCGCAAGGCGGCGTTCCGGGCGACGTTCCTGGGCTTGGCATCTGAACACGCTGAGCCGGCTGCAGAGTCCGGCCTGGTTACGCAGGTATTCATGCGCGAGGCGATAAGAAAGCTGGAGGACATGGACCGCGAAATTCTGCTGCTGCGCGAATTTGAGCAACTGAACTACGCGGAGATTGCGGAGCTATTGAATCTGCCGGTCAACACCGTCCGCTCTCGGCTTTTTCGCGCGCGCACGGCGCTGCGTGAATTGCTGTCGGAAAGATCACCAAGCCGCAACCGCTAAATCAAAGCGCCAAAGGAGGACATATGAGTATCGCCACGACACATCCGTTCACCGCTGAAGAGCTGATGGCTTTCTGCGACGGCGAATTCTCAACCGAGGAAACGCATGCCGTCGAGGCGCACCTGGCCGAATGCCGGGAATGCGCTGACCAAGTGCGGCAATTCCGCGAGACCTCGCAGTCGCTCCGCGAGTGGAGTGCGCCTCCGGTTTCGAGGCGTATCGAAGACGCCATTGAAGAGCAGTTGCAAGCGGCGGATCAAGGACGCGGCAGTCGAGGCTCGAAAGCCCGTTTCGGCCGCACGAGCCGGCCGCGCTGGAGACCGTGGGCGATTGCCGGTGCAAGCGCCGTGGCCGCGGTGTTGCTAGTTGCTGTGGTCGGCATTTCCGTGGAATCGTACCGCAGACAGACTGCCCTCGTCGTAACCAATTCGGATGCGGAAAGCCCACGCCCATCGGCAACCCCAGAAATGGTGAGCAATCAACTGTCTGCTTCGTCGCGCGGCGGTGGTGGGGGAGCCCCGCTGCCTGCTCCAGATGCGACTACGGCGCCGAGCGCTCCACTGATTGCGCGGTCGGTCACCTTAGTGGTTGTAGCCAAGGACGTAGCGGCGGCGCGGCCCACGCTCGACGCCATTCTGGCGAAGTACCACGGCTATGCGTCGGAGATGGACGTCAATACTCCGGCAGACGATGCGCCCAGCCTGAAGGCCTCGCTACGCATCCCGGTCGCAAATCTTTCTGCGGCGATGAATGATTTGCGCGGGCTGGGACGCGTGGCGAGCGAATCGCAGTCGGGCGAGGACGTAACGCAGCAGCATGCGGACCTGGACCAGCGGCTAAAGACGGCTCGCGATACGGAAGATCGCTTGCGCACTATTCTCCAGCAGCGCACGGGGAGCGTGGGCGACGTGCTTCAGGTGGAAGAGGAGATTGCCCGCGTGCGCGGCGACATCGAAAGCATGGAGGCCGAGCAAACGAACCTCGAGCACCGCGTCGACTTTGCCAGCGTCGATCTTTCAGTGACGGTGGATTACGGCCCGACACCGGGCGCTGCGCCGCTTTCGGTGCGGGTGCGCAACGCGTTTGTTGCCGGGTATCGCAACGCGGTTGGGACCGTGGTCGGGATCTTCCTGTTCCTGGTGGCTTACGGGCTCACGATTCTGATCTGGCTCGCGATTCTTGGCGTGCCTGTGTACCTGCTGCGGCGGCGCTACCGCAGGATGCACGCGAAGTTGTAGCCCGCTCCGGGAGTCGGCGGGACGGCAAGTTGGCGCGTTGGCGATTGCGGTTCTGTTTTGGACCGAACGAATCGAAGCTAGGCCACGCGTTCGTACGGCCGGTGGTGGAGGCGAATCAACTCCTCGGCGCGCAATGCGGCCATGGCGTAGGCACGCCCTTGATCGTCGCTGAACTCGACCTCAGCCACGGAGGGAGCAAGGAGCTGGACAATAGTTCCAACTTGGCCGCGAACGAGCCCTTTCTCGGGCATATCCTGGAGCACGGCGACTTCGGATAAAAGTTCCATCTTGCTCACACCTCCTCTTCTCTAAAGGATATAGCAAGTCACGAATCGCGGAGCGATCTCGTCACTCAGAATAATCCAGCAGCTACGAAGCTGAGCCGTTTTTTCGCCATGCCTCAGCTCAAAATCCATTATGTACCGGGTCCCATACTGGTCAGAATCTCCGAGCGTGGCATTCTCTTTCAAGGCTGCATCGATCAGAGCTCGGCGAAGCTCCTCGGAGTGAGCAGCGGTCATTCCTAAGCGGGATTTAAAGACGCGCGCCTTATGCCGACCGCGAGGATGCGCGGGGTTCAGGCAGTAGTCGCGAAGTTTCTCAATCTCGACAATCGATGCCTCGCCGTTTGGTAGCTTCATTTATTCCCCGTGCCTTGAGTGTACTATCGCTGGACACGCGGTCTATCAGTGTCCCGTCATCAACCCCCACAACATGACCAACGTCATGCCGATGACGATGATGCTGGTGCCCCACGCGATCCAGTTCCAGAGGCGCGAATTCTTGTATTCGCCCATGAGATCGCTGCGGTTGATGAGCATCAGCATGAGGATAATCACCACCGGCAACAGAACGCCGTTGAGCACCTGCGACAGGATGGCCACGTTGACGAGTTGCGAATCGGGCAGCAGCAGAACGGTGAGCGCTCCGCCGATAATGAGCAGCGAATAGAGCCAGTAGAAGTACGGCGCCTCGCGAAAGCTCTTGTCCACGCCCGACTCCACGCCCAGGCCTTCGCACACCGTGTAAGCCGTCGAAAGCGGAAGGATGGAGGCCGCAAACAGAGACGCGTTGAAGAGCCCGAAGGCGAAGAGGATGAAGGCGAAGTCGCCGGCAAACGGGCGCATGGCCTCGGCTGCATCGGCGGCGACCTGTATGGCGCCCATGCCGTGCACGAAAAGTGTGGCAGCGCAGGCCACGATGATGAACCAGGCGATCACGTCGGTAAAGATGCAACCCACGATGACGTCGAGGCGCGAGGCTGCATAGTCCTTGACGCGAATTCCCTTCTCCACGATCGACGACTGCAAGTAGAACTGCATCCACGGGGCAATGGTCGTGCCCACCACACCGATCGCCATGTAGATGTAGCCCTCGTTCCACACCGAGCGTTTGGGCAGCGTGACGGTGGCGCGCAGTGACTCGTGCCAATCGGGCTGGGCAAAGATCCCGGCAAAGATGTAGGCGATATAAACGAGCGAGGCGACAAGGAATATCTTCTCGGTGCTCTTGTAGTCGCCGCGCAGCACCAGCGCCCACACCAGGAAAGCGCAGATGGGCACGGAGATGAATTTGGAGACGTGGAAAAGGTGCAGCGAGCCGGCGATGCCGATGAACTCGGTGACCACGTTGGTGTAATTGACCACGACCAGCAGCACCATGAGGACGAAGGTGATGCGCAGGCCGAACTCTTCGCGGATGAGGTCGCTGAGGCCCTTGCCGGTGACCACGCCCATGCGGCTGCACATCTCCTGCACCACGATGAGCGCGATGGTGATGGGAATCATGGTCCACAGCAGGCTGTAACCGTACTGTGCGCCAGCCTGAGAGTAGGTGAAGATGCCGCCGGAATCGTTGTCGACATTGGCGGTAATAAACCCGGGACCGAGAACGGCCAGAAAAAGAATGATCCGGATTCGCCAGCGCTTCCACATGTCGATGCGAGTTCCTAGGGTGGGTTCATTGCAGTATTTTTGATTTGCGGAAAACTTTTCCTCCCTGACCATATCAGGCCGGACGCCGGTGGCACGAGCCGCTGGCGAATTTCCGCGAGAATTTCAACCGGCGCGGGACAGCGAGGCGCGACATTCCGCCGCCAATGCCTGTGCTAGAATTCGCTTTCGCATTTGCGGAGCACGCAAGCGTCCGCGAAAGAAACTCCAGGAAAGAACAAAATGAAGAACCCTTCGAGCCTTGGCACAATGGAATGGAACCGCCGGGAATTTCTTCGCTTTGGGTTGCTGGCTTCGGCTGCGCTGGCGAAGGGAAGACTCTCGTTCGCAGATGAGGCGACGCATCCCGATGTCGCGTATCACGGCGCACTACAGCCTCTGGCGCCCGGAGCCGTGCGGCCCGAAGGTTGGCTGCGACATTTTCTCGAAAAACAAGCCGCGCAACTGGGCGCGAAACTTCCGCAGGTCTCGTGGCCGTTCAGCGATCCCTATTGGGCTGGCGAGGAGACGGCCGAGTCCTGGTGGCCGTGGGAACAGAAGGCCTATTGGCTCGACGGCGCAACGCGGCTGGCGCTGGTGCTCGAAGATAAAGAATTGATGGCGCAGGTGCGCGCCACGCTCGACTACACGCTCACGCACGCTGCGGCCAACGGGTATCTCGGCCCAAAGTTTTTTGCAGATCCCGCAGGCGAGTTTCATCGCTGGCCGCAGAACGTGCTGTTTCGCAGCCTGATGGCTCTCTCCGATGCCACGACGGTACCGGGTGATCCTGAAAGCGCCGACATCCCTGCGGCATTGCGCAAGCATTTCCTGTCTGACCAGGCGGACTATGGAAAGCCGGTGAGGAACATTACCAATGTGGAGGGAATGCTGTGGACCTACGCGCGCACCGGCGACTCGGCCCTGCTGGAACTGGCCGAGAATGCCTGGGGCGCGTTCCTGGAAAATGAAAATCCGGGTTACGCCGACATGTCGGAGTTGCGCGTATTCTCAGCCACTCCAATTAATTGTCACGGCGTTACCTACGCCGAAATCATGAAGCTGCCCGCCATTCTCTATCTCTACACGGGGAATCCAGAGTATCTGCGCTTTGCCGCGGCAGCGGAACGGCGCATCTTCGACCATCACATGCTGATCGACGGCATTCCTTCGACCACCGAGTACTATCGCACGGTGACGTCGCTCGATTCCCACGAGACCTGCGATATTTCCGATCACACATGGTCATGGGGTTACATGCTGATGGCCGGCGGACGTGCGGTGTGGGCCGACCGCGTGGAGCGCGCCTGCTTCAATGCCGCGCCCGGAGCCATCAAGAACGATTGGAAGGCGGTGCAATATTTTTCCTGCCCCAACCAGTTCCTGGCCACGCTCGATTCGGACCATAATGTCATGGAGCACGGCGGGCGGAAGATGGCTTATCAGCCTAATCCCGGGCAAAAGACCGCCTGTTGCGGCGGCAACGTGCATCGCATCTTTCCCAACTACGCGATTCGCATGTGGATGAAGACTGTAGATGGCGGACTGGCGGCCGTGTTGTATGGCCCGTCGACGGTCACCGCTCGCGTGGGCACCGGCGGCAGTCCGGTACGCATTACGCAGTCCACCGACTATCCATTTCGCGAGAGGATCGAATTCCGCATCGATGCCGAGGGGCCGGTCGCATTTCCGCTGGCGCTACGCGTGCCCGGCTGGTGTTCGGCACCGCGCCTTGAGATCGACGGAAAGCCGGTCACTGCAGTGCGCGACGATAAGGGCTTCATCGTTCTGCGCCGCACGTTCACGCCGGGCGAACGCATCGCGCTGACCCTGCCGATGAAACTGGCCCTCACGCACTGGCCGCAGAGTGGCGTGGGAATCGAGCGCGGCCCGATCGTCTACTCGCTGCCGATTAAAGAGCAATGGACGCCGCGCGTGGAGCCGACATTCAGCACTGAAGAGTTTCCCAGTTGGGAAGCTGCGCCGGCCAGCGAGTGGAACTACGGGCTCGCTGTCGATCCGGAAAAACTGGAGAGCGAGGTGCGCGTCAAAAACATTCCTGGGCCTGTTCACGGACCGCTCACAGGGTCGATCCCCGGACCGATGGTTGATCCGTGGGAAGATCCTCCCGTGACTCTGAGTGTTCCGGTGAGAAAGATTGAAGGGTGGGCGTTGCAAGCGAATCCGGACAAGCCGGAGCAGAAGTTCACTCCGCCGCTGCCGGACTTGAGCCTCAATCGGCCTGCCGGTGAAGTGGAGCGCGTTTCGCTGGTTCCCCATGGCTCAACGCAATTGCGGCTGACGGTTTTCCCGGCGGTGCCGCGCTAAGGTTCGTGGTCTGCCACATTTCAAAGGCAAGATGTGGAGCACGCGCCGTGAATCAGCCGGATCGGAAGAGACTATATTGGATGCGGTCACGACTTTTTGTTTTGAAGGGATGAACCATGTCTTTGAATAGCGGAAGTGGGTTAGGAACGAGCCGGCGCAGGATGCTGGGAACCATGGCTTCGGCGGGCGCGTTGCTGGGACTGGGCAGCGCGGCCAGCCATGCAGCGACAGCTGGCGCGGCAGCCGCGGAACCAAACCCAGCAGCAGCTGACGATCTCTTCGCGTTGGCGCGGCTGCGCAGCTACAAAAACATGCGCTCCTCAAGTTGGGATCGCACTGGCGGCAACGCCGATTGGGTGGTGGTGGCGCCGGGACAGACGGCCACGCTGCTCGACACGAAGGGCGCTGGCGTGGTGACGCACATCTGGTTCACCATCAACTCGCAGGATCCTATGCACCTGAAGAATTTGGTACTGCGCGCGTGGTGGGATGACGAGGACGCGCCGTCCATCGAGGTTCCTATCGGCGACCTCTTCGGCCTTGGCCTGGGCGAATATTTCGTTTACCAATCGCAATTGCTGGCCGTCGCGCCTGTCAAAGCTCTGAATTCGTATTTCCAGATGCCGTTTGCGACCGCAGCCCGCATCACGCTCGAGAACCAGGGGCCTGCGCCGGTGAGAAGCCTTTACTTTGCCATCGACTACGTGGCTCTTCCGGCTTTGCCGGAGGGCCTGGGCCGCTTTCACGCGCAGTATCGCCAGGCCGCGCCGTGCAAGGGCATCGTGAGCGATGGAAAAAACCTCAGCGGCAAGGACAACTATGTATTTCTCGAAGCCGCGGGCAAGGGACATTTTGTCGGCGTGACGCAGTCTGTGCTGCAAAACCAAAACGGATGGTTTGGCGAAGGCGACGACATGATCTTTGTCGATGGCGACGCGTTGCCTACCATCAACGGCACAGGCACGGAGGATTATTACAACGGCGCATGGGACTTTGGCCTCCAGGCCTTCGCCAACCAGCACCAGGGCGCGCCGTATGTCGTGGACCCGGAGCGCATCGGCGGCCGCTATTGCATGTACCGCTGGCACATCGAGAGCCCGATTGCGTTTGAGAAATCCATCAAGGTAACCATCGAACACGGCACGGCGAATGACCGCTCCGATAATTTCTATTCGACGGCGTACTGGTATCAGACGGAGCCGCACGCGCAGTTCCCGGCGCTGCCTGCGGTGGCCGATCGAGTTCCCAAGGTGTTCAGCGTGGGCGGCGCGAAGGGGGTGGCGACGCCGGCAAGTTAGTCGCATTCACTATCTGTGCGGGTCTGGAGACCCACACCACAGCCGGTCTGGAGACCGGCGCTACTCAATGCTGTTCCTCGAACCATTCCTTCACATCGGGCCAGAATGCGAGGTAGCAGAAGATCAGGCCGTTCAATGCGATCGCGAACAGGAGCGTCGGCATTACCTCCGGAGGAATCTGGGAGCCGATCCCCGAGGCCCAGCCGGCAAAGAAATACACCCCCGCTCTGGCGACCATAGCGCCGGCGTAAAACATGGTGATCCACCGTATCTTCCAGGAATGGTTCCACCACATGAATCCCACGACTGCGGTAATTACCGCGGCGATCAGAAGGTAGACCATGACCTCCTGGCGCTCATCCTGAGCCTTCTGTTCGGGCGTTTCCGTGTCGGCCGCAGCATCGTCGGGCAGCGTATACCCGTACGCCTCAGCTTGCTTCTTCATCTGCTCGCGCTGTTTGGCGATCCTCTCACGCGCGGCCGTTCCCGGCAGGAAATGGCCCATACTCCCCACCAGCCAGGTGGATGTGCTCGACTGCGGGAAGGAGGCCAGAAAGGCCAACAGAAGCGCGTAGATGCCGGCGCGGCAAAAAAGATACCAGGTAAACACTCGGATGCCGATGGGGGCCTTCTTCTCGACCCACACATTCTTTTTTGCCTCTTCATGGATTTCGCGCAGCTTTTGCTGGCTCTCGGCCGCGATATCGGCAGGTTGAGCCGCCTGCGTTTTGTACTCATCGGTAATCGGTTCCCACTTGTAGACCGGCTCCACGATTGTCGCCTCCTGTTGGGCGGATGGCAGTGTTTGCCGAGTGTGAGGAATGCTGGCTGCGTTGGAATTCTGCGGGAAGTGTAGCACGGGGGCAAAGTGCGGGGGATAACTGGGTTGATCCGCGTGGATTACGAAGGTGTTCAGCGTGGGCGACGCGATGGAGGCGGCGACGGCGACCGAACACCTCGGATTCCGACCCGCGCAGCAGAGTTTGCTCTTGCAAAATGAGTTTCGCGCGGTAGAATTCAGGCGAATCAGCTTTGAAAAAAATAAAGGCCCAGGCAAAACGAGACCGTTTGGGGGATCTCTGCCATGATGAAGCGCGTGCTTTTCGTCCTGATCTTTGTCGTCATCGTCGCTGCAGCCGCAACTGGCTATTACTGGAAGGTAGTTCTGCACCCGTCGCTGAGCAGCGAGCGGCTGGTTGGCACATGGGACGACTTTCTCGACAAGCAGTCCATTGAATTCAGCGCGGACAACTCCGTCGTGATGAACGTCAAGGAGACTCCCGTCCCCGGCACTTACACGTTTGATCCCACGACCGTGACCATCACCGTCAACGGTGCGCCGATCCATCTCCGCTGGGCCGAGCAGCGCCTGATTCTCGAAGAGAATGGCACATCCGGCGACGTATTCTCCAAGCGCCCGCCTGCCTCCAGCTTCACCAAAATTACCTGCAGGTTTGAAGTCAGCGGAGTTCTTGCGGACCACGGAAATGGCAACTACTCAATGTCTCAACCGACGCTCGTGGCTGCGGATGCAGACACTTACCTGCTGGAACTGCCGATGATGAAATTGGTCAGCGAGGGCGGCATTGCTTATCTGAATGGGCCTGCTGAGTGTGTTGGGTATCAAGTTCCAGCGGTTGAGTTCCTAAAGGACGTTCGACTGCGTGGCGGGGATGCCCCCGATCCTTCGAAACTGCCCGCGAAGATCTTCGCTGTCGCTGAGGTTCACCGGTAAATCCCGGAGAGCATCGAGACGCGCAAGCGCCGCGGCCCGCAAAAGCGCAGCTCTATTTACGCACTAGCCGTAAGGACCGGCGTCCGAGCCTGCTCCAAATCCGGGGACGATTCTGCCTCCGCGCTCAGGCTCAATAGGCGCTCTACGACATCCGTCGCGCTGTAGCTCACGCGGCCGGGCGCGATGAACTGCGCAACAGTATTCAGGTCGTCGCCCACCGTGATCAAAGCCGGCTCGACCGAGCCGTCGCGGCGGATCTGCTCGTGCCCGATATTTGCCATGAGGGTGTTGCACAGGCACTTGCGCCCCACGGTCTCTTCGATCTTGCCGCCCTTGGCCAAGTAGGTTTCAACCGGCTCCGCTGAACAGCGGTAGCCGATCTGGCCATCGCCCATCGCATACGGCTCGCGCAAATAACCCAGATCGCAGGTCCGCGTCCGCGCCTCGTAAACATCGGCCGCTGACGTGGTGCCCTCGAGCTGCGCAACTTTAAACGGAAATCCCGTGGGCGATGCCAGCGGATCTGTAAATACCTCGCCTGTGCCCGCGATGGCCTGCTGAATCAGCCGCGCTTTCAGGTCGGGTCTCATGCCCGACTCCCGGCTGAACGCAAACGCGGTTCCTACCTGCACGCCGGCCGCACCCTGGTCCAGGGCCTCGCGCAGCTTGGCAGCGTTGCCATACCCGCCAGCCAGCCAGAAGGGGACGCCCAGCGCCCGCATGTCCTCGACGTTCACCCGGTCGCGTTCGCCATAAACCGGCTCCCCGGCGGCGTTGAGTTGCAGCTTGCCGCGCGGCGGCGCATTGTGCCCGCCCGCAGTGGGGGTTTCGACGATAAATCCATCGACGCGCCCGTTGGCTCGCCGCAGCATGGTGGCAGCCAGCGTGTTCGACGAAACAATGGCGAGAAATCTGGGACGACGCATCGCAGGCAGCGGGCCCTCGGCATATTCGGCCGGATCGAGCCGCATCAGCGTGTCCATATTCGCAAACTGCTCTTGCGCTGCACCGGTCACAGCCAGGCGGTACTCAGCCTGCTGGTGCGCAGCAAGAGCATCCAGAACACCAGGAATGTGCAGCGGTATGCCCGCGCCCATCAGCACGTATCCCACGCCGGCGAGCATGGCTCCGTAAATTGAAGCCAGGTGCGGCATCTGAACTTTTTCCAGGAAGTTGATGCCCACTGGATTGTCATGGCCTTCCCGCGCCAAAAGAACCTCAACAAAGTTCGAGACCATGCACAACTCGACGAGCTTGCGCGAGTCATTTTTCTGGTGCATCGGCAGCGCTTTATAGGACGTGCTGGCAGACTTGCCACCGGGCACAAAATACTCCTGCCAGATGCGCCTCGCCATCTCCTGAAAAGGAAATGCGTCCAGTCCGCGGCGCATGTAGCCGCCCTTGTCGCCGTCCGCGAGCCGGCGCACAAAGACCGAATCCAGGGCAGTGCCCGATACCACGCCCAACTGGCCGAGTTTTGATACGGCCTGGGCGAGGCGCCAATTGGACACCCCGACGCCCATTCCGCCCTGAATGATCTTTGGAAATTGGACCATAATTGGATTCTTTCACAAATTCCGATAAATCCGGGGATTTTCTCCGAGGATACCCGAAGTGGAGGGCCAGAATATGAGCAATTCTGCTCATAAACCTGAGATTGAGGCGTGTCGCCCCAGTCCGTGACCAAAGTTCTAGAGTCTTTCGCGCAGGAAGCTGATCACCTGCTCCGACTGCACCACGCCGACCATGCGGCCCTGCGGATCGACGACGGGTAGGGAATGGAGGTTGTATTTGTCGAACATTTCGGCCAGTTCGTTCTGATGCAGGTCAGCAGGGCATGAGAGGACGCGGGGCTCGGCCAGCACGCTCAAGTGGGTCTCAGGGTGCGCCATCACCAGACGCGGCAGCGATACCGCGCCGCGCAGCACGCGCTTCTCGTCGAGCAGGTAGACCTCGGTAACGCCCTCCGGGTCGCCGTCGAAGCTGCGCAGCGCCTCTACGGCGTGCGCGACCGTGGCATCCAGCCCCAGGTAAACGAACTCCGTGGTCATCAAGCCGGCCGCGGAGTCCTCGTCGAACTCCAGCAGTTCCTCGACCTCCTGCCGCTCCTCCGGCTCCATTTCTTCGAGAATGGCGTCGGACTGGTATTCGGGCAGTTCGGAGAGCAGGTCGGCCGCAGCGCCGGGGTCCATCTCTTCCACGATGTCGGCGATGCGTTCGTCGTCGAGCTTTTCGAGCAGCGCCTTTTGCAGCTTGGGCTCGACTTCTTCGAGGGTCTCGGCCGCGACCTCCTCGTTCAGAGAGGTAAAGACAGCCTCGCGTTCGGCGGGGGCAAGATCTTCCAGAATGTCGGCCAGTTCGGAGGGATGAATATCGGCCAGGCGCTCGTGCTCGATGCGCAGCCGGACGCGCCGCGCGGGATCGGGCTCAATGACATCCACAAACTGCCAGGGAATGGCGCGCGCCGTGAACTTGCGCGACATAGCCTCCAGCCGGGCCCGCGGCAACACCCCTTTGAAGACGCGGCGGAAGGCCCCCCTCAAGCCGACTTCGACTTCGGCCACGCGCAGCAGGTGGGCCGCGCCCTTGCCCATCCACTCCAGGTCCACGTCGTTCACGCGCACCACTTTGCGGCCGTTGATGTCGATGATCTGACGGTCAACCAGATCCTGCTGGAGGAAAAGATAGTTGCCCTCTTCCCTGAGCGGGCCAATGGCTTCAGTGGAGCGCACTTCGAGCGTGCCGGCCGGGGTCTCGATCACGTCCTGGGAGGGAACCAGCGAAAGGCCGGTGCGAGTCTTGAGCACCAGTCCGGCCACCTTGCCGCCGTCGGGCCCAGTGGTAATGGCAATGTCACTGAGCTTGCCGCAGAGATGCCCGTGGGAATCGGTCACGGGCATGCCCAGGATCGCCGTCAGGCTGACACGGGTTGCGGTGCGCGGCCCGTTGTGCGCGTCAATAGCTCGCATGTCAGGGGTGTGCGTGCCCATGGGATGAGTGTAGACCACAGGGTATATCGACTACGAGTGGGGAGGTTTCAGCGGCGGCACGAAATGGCTCACCCGAATTACCTCGTGGTGGAGGCGGCGGTGAAAGTGGCGACTCAGCATCGATGTCAAAGCTTGACATTCGTTTCGGGCACCGTTATTCTCAGCCCAGACTCGAGCGTGCCCGTCATTTCCGGAGGCAATCAGTGGACCAAATGAATGTGTCGATCACCGATCAGCTAGCAGAGTTCGTGAAGGCTCGGGTCAGAAGCGGCCGTTTCAACAATGCCAGCGAAGTGGTGCGCGAAGCACTGCGCCGTATGGAGCAGGATGACGAGCGTGCAGTACGGCTCGCCGCGCCCACCATCGAGGATGTGGTCACAAATCTGACCGCCATCCAGACCGAAGCTATTCGCAAGCGGGTGCTTGAGGGCATCGGCCAGATCGAGCGGGGAGAGTTTATCGAAGTGGAAGGCAGGGCGGGACTCGCCGAGCTCACCGCCGGGGTCAAGGCGAGGGGACGCCGCCTGCTCCAGAACGCCGAAAGAAAGTGATCCGATTTTGCATCTCGAAGAACGCACTTCGGGAGTTGGACGAAATCTTTGTTTATTGGGCCCGGCGAGCCAGTCTCGAAGTGGCCGACCGGCTTGTGGAGGCTCTCGAAGAGCACTTCGCGCTCCTGGGCGAGGCCCCTGGAATTGGCCGGCGATGCGATGAGATCGCAGCCGGTGTGCGCTGCTTTCCGGCGGGAAAGTATCTGATCTATTACCGCAAAGCACGAGGTTCTGTCGAGATCCTGCATGTTTTCCACGGCGCGCGCGATCAAGCGGATTTGATCGGGCGGGAATGATTGCAGATAGAACAGCTAGGCCTTCCTTGCTCTTCTGCAGCTTGACACAATCGCGCCCAGACTTGAAACTGCCAGAAGATTCTTGGGAGCTGGGGCGGCATGGTTCCACGTGCTCCGGCGGAGGCGTAAGACAGCCCGGTGAGCGCACCTAACAGAGGACGGCGGAGTTTCAAGTTGAGCTCCACCATGGAAAGCGTGGAAGAGGTAGAGGCAGCCGCCGATCAGATGGCAATCGAGGCGGGTCTGGACGAGGACCAGCGCTTTCACATCGCCATGGCGGTGCGCGAAGCCGCCATTAACGCCGTGCTGCACGGCAATGAGTACGATCCCACCCGCAAGATTGAGGTAACGATCGAGAACACCGGCAATGATCTGAAGATTGCCATCGCAGACGAGGGCCGGGGCTTCGATCCCGGCAAAGTGCCCGATCCGCTGGCGCAGGAAAACCTTCTCCGCGGCACTGGCCGCGGCATCTTTCTCATCCGGTCGCTTATGGATGAGGTACACTTTCGACAACTGCACCCCGGCACTGAGTTGACGCTGGTGAAACATTTGGCGCCCGCGGCCGGAAAGACGTAGGGCCGACGTGCGGGATCAGCTTTCACTCTCCGCGGCCGGGCCGGTGAGAGGAGTTTTCCTCGGGACCGGCGGCCGTAAAGATGCTATAACCGAATTACCAACAAGGAGGAATTTTCCGTGGCACTTGCAATAGCTTCGCGTGAAGTGGATGGCGTCACTGTTTTGGGTCTCAGCGGGCGGATCACTCTGGGCGAGGGCAGCGTGCAGCTGCGCGACGCCATTCGCGACCTGATCAGCAAAGGGCAGAAGCGCATCCTGCTGGATCTGGGCGATGTGAACTATATCGATAGCTCAGGCCTGGGTGAATTGGTGAGCGCCTACACCACAGCCAGGAACCAGGGCGCGACCCTGAAACTGCTCAAACTGACCAAGAAGGTCCACGACCTGCTGCAGCTGACCAAGCTCTACACCGTCTTCGACATCTACGACGACGAGGCCAGCGCCATCGCATCCTTCAAGTAAACCACTCAGGCAGAGCTTTTCAGCTCAAGAGGCCATTCCGCGCAGGCGGAATGGCCTCTTTGTGCCTGCGGCAAGCGGCGCGGGCGTAGCGCCGGTCTCCAGACCGGCTGTCGTGCGGGTCTCCAGACCCGCACCTGTCCGAGGCCCACTAAGAAATCCCACGATCATGTCGCTAGAACTGCACCGTCGGGTTAGTCTGGGCGGCCTGGCTGGCCTGGAAGCGGGCGTTATTCACCTGGAAGCCGGCGTAGCGCGCCCAAATACTGTTCGGGAATTGCTGGATGTACGTGTTGTAATCCTGCAACGCCTGGTTGTAACGATTGCGCGCCACCGCAATGCGGTTCTCGGTGCCTGACAGCTCATCCTGCAAACGCATGAACTGATCGCTGGAACGCAGTTGCGGGTAATTCTCGGTGAGGACGAGAACCTTGGCGAGAGCATTATCGAGCTGGCCGTTGGCGGCGATCTTGTCTGTCGGGGTCTGGGCATTCATCAGTCCGTCCCGCGCCTGCGCGATCTCAGTGAACACGCTGCTTTCCTCTTTGGTGAAACCCTTCACGGTCGACACCAGGTTGGGAATCAGGTCGGCGCGCCGCTCCAGTTGCACGTCCACATCGGACCAATTGGTTTTCACCACCTGATCCAGGGCCACCATCTGATTCTTGGCGCTGACGTAGCTGCCAAAAACCATCGCCACCACCAACAGCAGAACGGCCACGACGGCCAGGGTAATTACAAGTCCTTTGCTCATACAGTTTGTTTCTCCTCCGCTTCAAAAAAGCTACCAGCTTCCTCCGGCGCCGCCGCCGCCAAAGCCTCCACCACCGCCACCAAAGCCACCGAAGCCTCCGCCGCCGCCGCCACCGCCAAATCCCCCACCGCCGCCGAAGAATCCGCCGCCAACACCGCTGCGGCCACGGCCACCGCCAGAGAAGAGGCTCAGGCCCCAGAGTCCGAAGACGCCAAGACTACCCAGAACGCGGAACAGGAAAAAGAGCACAAAGATCGTGACGATGATGCCGCCGAAGGCGTCCTTTCCCGACGATTGATGTTGCGGCACGGGTTCGGTCGCGGGCCCATTGTCCAGCGTGATATGGGCGTCGTCGGCGATGACCTGCGCCACCTCGCCCACCGCCGTCGTCACCGCGCCGTCGTAGTCTCCGGCCTTCAGGTCGGGAACCATGTCGCGGCCGATGTCGCCCGTCTTGCCGTCGGGCAGAATGCCTTCCAGTCCGTAGCCCACTTCAATGCGGTACTTGTGATCGCCAACGGCCAAAAGCACCATGGCGTACCGATTCTTGCCACTAGCTTTATCCTTATCCCCCATCTTCCAGTGGTCTTCAAGCTGCGTGGCGTAGTCGGCCGCGTCGTCGCCGTCGAGATCGTGCACGGTGACCACGGCAATCTTCGCGCTGGCCGCGGAGTTGTCCAGTTGCGAGCAGAGGGCGTCAAGCCGAGCGACAGCCTCGGGCGAAAGCACGTGGGCGAAATCGCTTACGTAATCGGTGGGCTGCGGCAGGTCAGCCACCTTTTCGGCATGCGCGGGAACCGCAAGAAATGCGAAAAGGGCCGCCAGCAGGGGCAGAATCAGGGCGAATCGTGCGCGGCCAGAGCCTTTCATTTCTCTTTTATTGTACGTGGGCGGGGCGGCCGAGGTTCCCGAATAGGTATTCACCCACGAAGCAAGTGGGGCGCCGCGATCTCAATGAATTCGCGTGGGGTAATGACTTTCGTTCCTTTCCAGAACCGGGGAAAATGCCTTCGATTACCTGTGATGAGGTAGTCCGCCCGAGCGGCATCTGCACCTTCGATAAAAATGTTGTCGTCGGGGTCGATGGTCACTTCCAGCCGACGATAAGGGGCAATCAGGAAACTGCGATTCTTGATAAGCTGCAGCAACCGCAGGCGTTGGCCCTTGGGAATGTCAAGCTCGGCGCGGGAAAGCACTTCGGTGTATTCATCGAGGATGGGCTGCGAAACGTAAAGACGGGCCGGCCGATTGAGAGCGATCGTGAGGGCGATCCGCGGGAAGCCCTCCTCCTGGAGTGCCGCTGAAACCACCACATTGGTATCCAGAATCAGGCGCAGCGCTAGCACGAGCGCTTTTTCCTTTGCGCACGCGCGGCTTTGATCACGCGATCGATCTGTCGCGAACTCAAAAGGTTGGTTCCCTTCCGTTTCGCATCTTCGCCGATGATCCTCAGAATTTCCGGCTCGGGAGCCGCAAGTTTTACATATTCACGAAGACTCATGAGCACTGCTCTCGGTGTGCCGCGTTTCTCGATCACCAGAGAATGGCCTTGACTGTCCATTTCGTCGAGTATCTTTCCGAAATTGGCTCGCGCCCGCAGGGCGGAAATGACGCTTCCATTGCTTGCCGATGCTGTCATAAACTCTACACTCCGATTCTTTCAACTGTACAGTTTGCCAAGAATCCAGTCAACAAAAGAAGGTACACTGGAGGAGAAATGACCGAGCCAATGACTGAATCGACGATTCCCGCGCCGCCAACCGCCCGTAAAAGCCACACCGAAACCCAGAAGCACGGAGTGCTGCTGACCGACGACTACGCCTGGCTGCGCGACAAAGAGAACCCCGATGTGACGGCGTACCTCGAGGCCGAAAATGCCTATGCCGATGCGGTGATGGCGCCTTTGGCCGGCCTGCGCGACGAGCTTTACCAGGAAATGCTGAGCCATGTGAAGCAGACCGACATCTCCGTTTCCTACCGCGATGGCGATTGGTGGTATTACTCGCGCACAGAGGAGGGGCTGCAGTACGGCATCTTCTGCCGCAAGCGGGGTGGACCTGCCGGGCCGAACGCCGATGCTGCCGAAGAGATCGTGCTCGATGGAAATGAACTGGCGAAGGGCCACGCGTTTTTCGCGATCGGCGACACCGACATTACCGACGACGGGCGCTGGCTGGCCTACTCCACCGACACCACGGGCTTTCGCCAGTACACGCTGCGCATCAAGGATCTCGAAACCGGCGAGACCCTTGCGGACGAGGTGGAGCGCGTGGGTTCCGTGGTGTGGGCCGCGGACAACAAGACCCTCTTCTACACCGTGGAGGACGAGCAGCAGAAGCGGCAATTCCAACTCTGGCGAGGCTCAGCCGGGAAGCTTTCCGAGGCCGTCTTGGTGTTTCAGGAAGACGACGAACGCTTCAACATCGCCGCCGGCCGCACCCGCGACGGCAAATTCATCGTGCTCGAGTTGGCCAGCCACACCACCAGCGAGGCGCGGGTTCTCAAGGCAGACGATCCCACCGGTGAATTCCGCATCATTGCACCGCGCGTGGACGAGCACGAGTACTCGCTCGACCTTCGCAATGGCCTCTGGTATATCCGCACCAACGATCGCGGGCGCAATTTTCGCCTCGTGACCGCGCCAGTGGAGACACCGGAGCGCGAACACTGGAAGGAGCTGATTGCGCATCGCGACGCCATCATGCTCGAGGATGTGGATCTCTTCGAAGGATTCTTTATCGCCTGCGAGCGCGAGGATGGATTGCCCCGGCTGCGCCTGTGGAAGTTTGCGGGCACTGGGTCTGAGGCCGCGCTCTCTGGCGAGATCGCCTTCCCCGAGCCCGCCTACAGCGCGCACCCGCATGTGAACCGCATCTTCGATACGACGACATTCCGCTACGGCTACCAATCGCTGGTCACGCCAAGCTCGGTGTACGAGTACGACACGGCATCGGGTGCATCGACGCTGCTCAAACAATTGGAAATTCCCGGTGGATTCGACCGCACGCTCTACGCCAGCGAACGCATTCATGCCACCGCCCCCGATGGCGCGCTGGTGCCGATCTCCATCGTCTATCGCAAAGACAAGCGACCCGTAACGCCGAACTCGAGTTCGGCCGTAGCGCCGGACTCCAGTTCGGCCGTAGCGCCGGTCTCCAGACCGGCTGTAGCGGGGGTCTCCAGACCCGCGCCGAACCCGCTCTACGTCTACGGCTACGGCTCTTATGGATATTCGTTGCCGCTGGGCTTCAGCTCAAACCGCCTGAGCCTGCTCGATCGCGGCGTGGTGATGGCCTACGCGCACATCCGCGGCGGCGGCGACCTGGGCAAGCCCTGGCACGATGAAGGCAAAATGCTCGTCAAGCGCAACACCTTTACCGATTTCATCGCCTGCGTCGAGCACCTGACCGCAGCCGGCTACGGCGATCCGAGCCGCGTGGCCATTGAAGGCGGATCGGCCGGAGGTCTATTGATGGGGGCGGTGAGCAATATGAGCCCACGGCTCTTTCGCGCCGTGCTTTCGCACGTGCCGTTCGTCGACGTGATGAATACCATGCTCGACGCTTCCCTGCCCCTCACGGTTCCCGAATACGAAGAGTGGGGCGACCCCAACCAGGAGGAGTATTTCCGCTACATGCTGAGTTATTCTCCCTACGATAACTTACGCGCGGCAAGTTACCCAGCCATGTTAGTCAAAACCAGCCTGCATGATAGCCAGGTTATGTACTGGGAGCCGGCTAAGTACGTGGCCAAACTGCGCACGCTCAAAACGGATAACTATCCGCTGCTGCTGGTGACGAATATGCAGGCCGGGCACGGCGGGGCGAGCGGACGCTACGACTACCTGAAAGAGATTGCGCTCGATTACGCGTTTCTGTTGAGGGAACTCGGGGCCGTGTAACGCATTCACTTCGACTGTATCCAACCGAATAGGAGGAGCGGAAAGGAGCGACCGATGTGCAAACTGTTTGGTACGGTGAGTCTGTTGATCATCGCGGCAAGTTGTGCCGCCGCGCAAAATCCGGCAACGTCGCCGGCCAACGAACCCAGAGAAGTCGGCACGGTGCGCTCGCTTCACTCCATGGGGCCCGACCTGAAAGTGCCGCTCTGCCCGGCGCATTTCCACGACAGCCTGCGCGCCAACAGCATCGCCGGACCGCAGGATAAAGATGTGACGCCGCCCAAAGCGAAGACCACGGTCCCCGCGCCGATTACGCAGGACGCGGTGATGGGCGCCGGCAAAACGCACATCGGCAACTTCGAAGTAATCGTGAGTGTGATCGTGGATACGAAGGGCGTTCCTCACGACCTTTGCCTGCGGAAATCTTCGGGGTACGGGCTGGATGCGAGCGCAGCCGCTGCAGTGGGGCAGTATCGCTTCGATCCGGCGAAGCAGGGTGGAAAGCCGGTGCGCGCTCGGGTTCCAGTCGAGGTGCGGTTCCTGACTCCAACCCCGCCGCCGATGGGCACCCCACGCACTGGCGAGCCGCCGAAGTAGGCATCGGGGCGGGCGGTCCCAGGATTTCGTCCGCTGGCGCGGACTCCATCCTGGGCTATTCTCGATCGCTCCCTAAGGGAGCTCCGCCAGCGTCTTCTCCAAACTGGCCGCATCTTCCACATTTAGCGATTTCAGTTCGGAATCAATCTGCTTGAGCAGGCCGCAGAGCACTTTACCGGGACCAACTTCGATGAAGAGGTTTGCGCCTGCTCCCTTCAGCGCCGTCATGCAATCGACCCAGCGCACCGCACCTGTGACCTGGCGGATGAGTGCGTCGCGCGCGGCGTCTGGCGTCGTGACGAGGCTGCCGGTGACGTTGGCCGCGACGGGAATGCGCGGATCGTGCATCGTAAGCCCGACGAGTACGCGCGCCACTTCCTCCTGCGCCGGCTGCATGAGCGCGCAATGGAAGGGAGCGCTGACGGGAAGCATGACGGTGCGGCGCGCGCCTTTGGCCTTGCATAGTGCCGCGGCTTTTTCTACGGCGGCTGCCGCGCCGGAGATGACCGTCTGATTGGGTGAGTTGAGGTTGGCAGCCTGCACAACGAGTCCGGTCTCGCGCGCCGCCTCCTCGCAGGCCTCGACCACCTGCGCGGCGTCGAGCGCGAGCACAGCAGCCATAGCGCCCTCGCCGGCCGGAACTGCCTTTTGCATAGCCGCGCCACGCGCCTTCACCGCGCGCAATGCATCGGCAAAGGAGAGCGTTCCCGCAACAACGTGCGCCGACCATTCGCCCAACGAGTGGCCCGCGGCCAGCGCCGGTGCAATGCGGTGCTGGGCGAGCACGCGCGCCGCCGCCACGCTCACCGCCATAATGGCCGGCTGCGTATTTTCGGTGAGGCGCAAATCTTCTTCAGGTCCCTCGAAACAGAGCTTCGAAAGCGGGAAACTGAGCGCTGCGTCGGCCTCGGCAAAGGTCTCTGCTGCTACGGGAAATCGCTCGGCAAGCTCGCGGCCCATACCAACCGCCTGCGAACCTTGCCCCGGAAAGAGAAATGCAATTTTTGTGGACATATCAGTGAGGATTTTAGCGGATGCGGGGCAGGTGTGCGTGTGACCAGCGGCGCGGGTCAGGAGACCCGCGCTACAGCCGGTCGGGAGACCGGCGCTACAACTTCAGTTCCAGCGCTTCTTGTCGTTGGCATCGTCGTCGATGCGGTGGCCCTGGCCGTCGAACTTAACCGTGCGGCCCTGCTTCTTCATGTAGACCTCGAATTTGCGGGCGGCACGGCGGCGCTTCCAGCGGTAATAGCGGTTGCGCATGCCGTACCAGCGTTCGCTGAGCAGGAACGAGATGCCATGCCGCGGCGCCGTGCGCACAAACAGCAGACCTGCCAGCGCCCCGCCCAGTTGTGCGAATGCGTACATTTTCTGCTCAGTGAAGAGCATGGCAATCGAGATGAGCGCGTAGATGATGACCAGGTAGCGCGCCTTGATCCCTATTGGCAGCGGAAACAGCATGAATTGCGTATC
>JARLFZ010000060.1 GCA_031296305.1 Occallatibacter sp.
CTCTTGAGCGCCACGCGAATGTGCAGCTCTTTCAATTGCTGCTCGCTTACCGTGGTCGGCGCTTCGGCCATGAGGTCGATGGCCTTTGCCGTCTTGGGGAAGGCGATTACTTCGCGCAGGTTGGATGCGCCGGCCAGCAACATGACAATGCGGTCGAGGCCCAGCGCAATGCCGCCGTGCGGCGGCGTGCCGTACTCGAGCGCGTCGAGGAAGAACCCGAAGCGGGCACGCGCTTCGGCTTCGCTGATGCCCAGCGCGCGGAAGATCGCTTGCTGCACGTCTTTGCGGTGAATGCGGATAGAGCCCGAACCCAGCTCGAGGCCGTTCATCGCCAGGTCGTAACAGTTGGCGCGCACGCTGGCGGGATCGGTCTCAAGATTTTTCATATCGGAGTCGAATGGCGCAGTGAAGGGATGGTGCGCGGGAACCCACTTGCCTGCGGCCAAATCGTACTCGAACATCGGGAAATCGGTGAGCCACATGGGATGGAAAGCGTCGCTGCCGTCGATCAACTCCTGGGACGCGCCGCGCGCAGCAGCTTTTTGGACAACCTCATCGGTGATGCGGAACGCTCCGTGCTTGTCGGCGTATTTCTTCGCCAGCTCGGCGCGGAAGTTGCCGGCCGCCGCGTACACATTGATCTCGCGCTCCGACAAGCGTCCCGGGAACTTGGTGTCGCTGGCCTTGATGTGGTGCGCGGGATCGCCGGCTACGACGATGACGAAATCCTCGTCGGCCGCGCCCGCCAATTCGCGCACCTTGGCAGCCGACTCGGGAAAGCTCTTGGCCAGCCGCTTGAAGTCGTCGATGAACTTTGCACCCTTCTTCTGGTCGAAGAGCGGATGATTGTCCTCGCGTTCTTTGCGGCTCAGTTCGCCCACCTTGGGAATGCGCAGCGCGACAATGGGAAGCGCCGGGTCGATCTGCAGCGTGGCCAGTGCCTCGTCAGTAAATGCGGAGCGCACGTCGGTCAGGCCGGGCAAGCGCAGGTCGGGCTTGTCGGTGCCGTATTGCCGCAGGGACTCGTCGTAGCTGATGCGCGGGAAGGGGATCGGCAGAGCGACGCCGGCCGCAGCAAAAGCCGCCTTCATGAACTGCTCCACCACGCCGAACACCGTCTCCTGGCGCGGAAAACTCATCTCCAGATCGACCTGCGTGAATTCCAACTGGCGGTCGGCGCGCAGATCCTCGTCGCGGAAGCAGCGGGCGATTTGAAAATAGCGGTCGAAGCCCGAGATCATCAGAATCTGTTTGAAAATCTGCGGGCTTTGCGGCAGCGCGTAAAATTCGCCGGGATGCACGCGGCTGGGAACGAGAAAATCGCGCGCGCCCTCCGGGGTGGATTTGGTCAGAATCGGGGTTTCGATCTCGAGAAAGCCCTGTTGGCTCAGGCTCTCGCGAACCGCCAGCGTAATTTCGTGGCGCAGGCGGAAGTTGCTCTGCATCTCGGGCCGGCGCAGATCCACGTAGCGGTATTTCAGGCGCACTTCTTCGTTCTGGATGGCCTCTTCAGAAGGCGAAAACGGCGTCAGCTTGGCATCGTTCAGCACCAGCAGTTCGGTGGCCTCAATCTCGATCTCGCCGGTGGGCATTTTCGGATTGATGGCATCCTTGTCGCGCAGACTGACCTTGCCCACCGCCGCGACAACGTACTCCGGCCGCACGTGTTCGCCTTTGGCGTGGCCTTCAGGCACTAGTTCTTTGTCCAAGACGATCTGGCAGATGCCGGAGCGGTCGCGCAAGTCCAGAAATATCAGGTCGCCGTGGTCGCGACGGCGGTTGACCCAACCCATCAGAACCACTTGCTTGCCGGCGTCAGTGGCGCTCAGCGTGCCGCAAAGTTGCGTCCGTTCCAGATTGCCTAAAAAGTCGAGCACTAAACTATGTCCTTATTATCGATTGGCTTGGCGAATGAAGCTGCAAGGTCTCGCTCATTGAGCGAGAAACGAAGCCAGCTCCGCGCGCGGAATTTTGCTTTGTGTGCCGGTCGAAAAGTCTTTCACTGTCAGGATACCGGATTGGAGTTCGTCTTCGCCCAGGATCACGATGCGCCGGGCCACCTTGTCGGCGGTCTCGAAGGACTTCTTCAACCGGAAGCTGCCGTCGCCCAGCTCGATGCTGAGTCCGGCGCGGCGGAGTTCGCGGGCCAGAACCAGTGCTGCGGCGTTCAAATTCTCCCCAAGCGGCGCTATGTAAGCGTGCACCACCTGCGGTGGGGCAGCCTTTTGGTTGAGTTCTGTGGCCTGCAGCGTCAGCACCAATCGGTCGAGGCCCATCGCAAATCCGATGCCCGGCGCCTTGGGTCCGCCGATGGCTTCGCTCAAGCCGTCATAACGGCCGCCGCCCAGCAGCGCATTCTGGGCACCGAGTCCGCCATGCGTGAATTCGAAGGTGGTGCGCGTGTAGTAGTCGAGGCCGCGCACGAGGCGGGGATTCAGCTTGTACGGCACGCCTGCGGCATCGAGAGCTGCGGTCACGGCGGCAAAGTGGTCTTTCGATTCCTGATCGAGAGAGTCGGTGATCTTCGGCAGCGTATCAATGATGGGTTGATCTTCGGGCACCTTGCAGTCCAGCACGCGCAGCGGATTGGTGACCGCGCGGCGCTGGCAGTCGGGACACATTTTCGGCGCAACTTCGACGAGGGCCGCGCGCAGGACGTCGTTATAGCGCGCGCGATCCGCGGACGACCCGACTGAATTGAGCTCGAGGGTCCAGCCCGTGATGCCGAGTTCGTCGAGCAGCGTGGCCAGCATTTCTAAAACTTCCGCGTCGCGCAACGGCGATTCGCTACCCGCGAAGGGTGGTCCGATCACTTCCGCGCCGATCTGCCAGAACTGCCGGTAGCGGCCTTTCTGCGGGCGCTCGCGGCGGAATTGCGGCCCGATGTAATAGAGCTTCTGTAGTTGGCCGCTCTCGCCCAGCTTGTGCTCGATGTAGGCGCGCACCACGCCGGCTGTGTTCTCGGGCCGCAACGTGAGCGACTGCGCCTTTTCCGACTGCGCCCGCGCGCGATCTTCCCACGTGTACATCTCTTTCGAGACAATGTCGGTTTCTTCGCCCACGCTGCGGGCAAAAAGCGAGGTGTCTTCGAAGATGGGGGTGCGAATCTCGCCGAAGTGGTAACGGGCAAAGACCTGGCGCGCGGTCGCTTCGACGCGGTTCCACAGCTCCGTCTCCGGAGGCAGCAGATCGCGGGTCCCACGCACGGCTTTCAGGGTTGCCATAACCTGTCTAGTTTAAATGGGCTGCCCTGGGGCCCTCTTCCGGATCGCCTTGGCCAGCATTTCTGGCACGTGCTGTTTAGGCCAGACCAGGAAATCCTGCGGGCGCAGAATCTGCCTTTGTGATCCACATTCATGCCCGAAAAACAAGGGCTAAATCTATCGGCCATTATCCTTTAGTCATATATCCCTAAACTCGTTATTACCTTTACACCTTTTGAGCTATTACCGTGGGTTTTTAATCCCCGCGCACAGGTAATTATGGGACCATTAGGCACCACTCTCGATTGGGGCCCAGGGGCTGCAGTTATCTCAGCACACTCTGAGCGCCACGAGACGGCAGCACCCCACTGCCGGTCATCTACGATCCGACCGCTTGGGTGCGCCTGGGTGATGAGCTTGCCCAGGAAGAAGTGAACGGAGTTGTACATGAATTTTCTGGCTGATCGCAATCTCCGCCTTCAGAACTGCAAGACCTATTTACACCCCCGGAATCTTTCAACCGAGCGCACCGCACGGAGCTGGGGCCTTCAGGGCCTCGCGTGCGGAATGGCGCTGCTGCTGGCGGCAACCTGCGCCCATGCGCAGTTCGGCGCGCAGCAGGTGGGCGCCAGTTCGGGCAGCCAGGGCATCACGGTGACGGCGACGGTCGCGGGCACGGTGAGCAGCGTGAAAGTGGTTACGCTGGGATCGTCAAGCGGAGACTTCGCGGTGGGCGCCGGCGCGTCCAACTGCGCCTCGGCGAGCCTGGCGGCTGGCGGCAAGTGCACCGAGTCGGTCACCTTCACGCCCTCTGCGCCTGGCTTGCGCCTGGGAGCGGTGGTGCTTGTGGGCACGGTGGGCGGCGTGAATACCGTTCTGGGCACTGCGTACCTTTCCGGGACAGGGCAGGGGGGATTAGGTGTCCTGGTTAGCGGCAATGTGCTGCCCGTGGCCGGGCAGCTGGGACTTTTTACTTCCGTGGGCGACGGGCAACTGGCCACGCAGGCCGAGCTTAATCTGCCCGGCGGCGCAGTGCTCGATGGCGCCGGCAATCTCTACATCGCCGACACCGGCCACGACCGCATCCGTATGGTGTGTGCCAGTCCGACCAGCGCCACGATTCTTGGAACCGGGTCCGACTGCACGGGCGCGGGCATCATCGTCACCATTGCCGGCAACGGCAGTCCCACGTACAGCGGCGACGGCGGACCGGCGTCGAGCGCCACGGTGAGCAGTCCCGAATCCGTGACTCTGGACGGCGCCGGCAATCTCTACATCGCAGACAGCGGCAACAACGTCATCCGCATGATCAGCGCGGCCACCGGTGTCATCACAACCGTGGCCGGCAACTTTAACAACCTCTCCTGTGGCGCGAGGACCAACTCGATTGGAGACGGATGCCCGGCCACCCAGGCCATGCTCAGCCAGCCCCGCAGCGTGGCGCTCGATGCCAGTGGGAACCTCTACGTTTCCGATAGTGGCGACAATGTTGTCCGCATGGTCAGCGCGGCCACCGGCGTGATTACTACCGTGGCAGGCAACCTCGGCAGCGCGGTTTGCGGCGCGAAGACCGACTCCGTAGGAGACGGTTGCCCGGCCACTCAAGCCACGCTCAGCCAGCCCGAGGGCATTACGCTGGACGGCAGCGGCAACCTCTACATCGCCGACACCAATGACCAGCGCGTGCGCGAGGTCCAGGCGGTGGGTGGCGCCATCACGGCCGCCAGCAACATCGTCACCGTTGCCGGCAACGGAAACACCGGCGCTACCGACTGCGCGGCGGCCCCGGTCGCAGCCACCAGTGCCATCGTCTGGGCGCCTTCCGGCGTAGCCGTGGACGCGGCCGGCAACGTCTACGTCGCGGAGACGCAGAACGCCGCTGTCCGCAAGGTGAGCGCGGCCACCGGCGACATCTCCACTCTGGTCCAGAACAAATGCGGCAATTATTACTTCAATAGTCAGTTCCTGACCCAGGTGCTCTACGGGCCTACGGGGCTTTATCTGGACGGCAAGGGCGACCTCTACATCACCGACACGCTCGACATGCTGATCCGGGAAGTGCAGGGCAACTTTGTTGCCATCAATCTCTCCACGCCGGTGTTCCAGGGCCAAACCTCGTCCACCCAGTTGCAGACCGTGGAGAATGACGGAAACGCTTCGCTCGATCTCGCGTCGATCACCGTCGAGACCCCTCCTAACCCCGCAGAAGCACAGATATCGACCACGGTCACTAACTCCTGCGCCAACGGCCAGACCCTGACCGAGAATGCCGACTGCGTGGTGGGTGCGGTTTTTGCTCCTCCGGCCGCGCCCCTTCTCGCTGTCAACACCCAGGAGACGCCGATCATCGACGTGGCGGATCAATCCATGGCCGGCGTAGCGCTATCCAATGCGCCTCTCAAGATCGAGCTGGTGGGCACAGCGGAACCGCTGTACGCCACCAACACCGTCGTCACATCCAGCCCGAACCCCTCCGGACTCGGTTCGAGCGTCACGTTCACTGTGACCGTCACTACGGGCAGCGGCGCACTCACGGGGACGGCAAGCATTTCCGACACCTTTAACGGCGTCACCACGACGCTCGCAACGGCACTGCCAATGACCGCCTCGGGGAATACGTCGGCCACGGCTACCTTCTCCACCTCGACGTTGGCTGTGGGGCTGCATTCAATTACAGCGACCTACACGCCAGGGACCGGCGATATCCACACCGGCAGCACGTCGCCGGCCGAGACACAGAGCGTCATCGAAGGCACCTCGGTCACTCTCACTTCAAGCGCCAATCCCTCCACCGTCGGCCAGAAGATCACCTTCACGGCCACGGTCGGCAATTCCGGAGGCGGCGTCAACCCCACCGGCACGATCTACTTCTACGACGGCTCCAATCTGCTCGGCTCCCAGGCCATCAATGCCAGCTACATGGCGACATACACGACCTCGACGCTCAGCAACGGTTTGCATCCCATCACTGCGCAATTCCAGCCCAGCGCAGACACGCAGTTGCAGAGCAGCATCTCGCCGGTCCTGAACCAGGATGTGCAGGCGGCCGCGGCAATTGCCGTCATTTCCAGTCAGAATCCATCCACCTACGGCATGGCGGTCACCTTCACGGCGACGATCGCCTCCGGCGCCGCGTTCCCCCCTACCGGGACGGTGACCTTCCTCGATAACGGGGTTTCCATTGGAACCGGAACTCTGAACGGCAACCCCGCTTCAACCACCCTGCTGATCTCCTCGCTGGCCGTCGGTACACATCCCATCACGGTCACTTATGCCGGAGATACCTACAGCTCGAGCGCTTCCAGTGCACCGGTGAGCCAAGTGGTCGTTCAGGGGCAAACCGCGACTACGGTCACCCTGGCCACCCCCAATCCCGGGATCGCCGGAACCACGGAGACGATCTCGGCGACCGTTACATTGACCTCGGGCAGCGCGCCCCTCGCCGGCACCGTCACGTTTACCTCGGGAGCCCAAGTGCTGGGTAGCGCCGCGCTTACTGCGGGAGCTGCCAGCATCACGCCTACGCTTGCGATCGGCTCCTACCAGATCGTTGCGAGCTACCAGCCCAGCAACGCGAACGCCGGGGCCAGCACTTCAGTCGCGTTCCCCTATAGCGTCGTCCAGGCTACCACGCAAACTACGCTCGTCGTCGCGCCCAGCCCGGACCAGGTTCTCACTCCCATCACGTTTACCGCTCTCGTCGCCGGTAATGGTGGCACGCCCACGGGCAGCGTGAACTTCCTGGTGAATGGGACAGTGGTCGGCACCTCGGTTCTGAGCGGCGGCAAGGCTATGTACACGGATTCAGCGCTAGCTGTTGGCAATTACTCCATCACTGCGCAGTACCTGGGCGACACCAATGACTCAACCAGTGTCTCGGCAGCTACAAGCGAGACCGTGAACACCATTCCCACCACCACCGTGATCACCAGCGGTATCACCACCGGAGCCAATCCCCAGGTGATTCTGGTGGCGGCGGTGCTCGATAATGGCCCCGGGCCTGTGCCTACCGGTACAGTCACTTTCTACAACGGCAATACGGTGCTGGGGTCGGCTGCGGTTGACTCGACCGGCGCCGCTACGATCACGCCCAATTTTGCCCTCGGCGCCAATTACAGCGTCGACGCAGTCTATGGTGGCGACACAGACCACGGATCCTCCACTTCGTCGGCGATCAGCGTCTCCGGCACGCCGGTGGACTTCGGCGTCACGGTCACGCCGGCCACGGTCACCATGGCCAGCTCGCAGAACGCCACAGTCACCGTGACCCTCACGTCGAACGCCAACTTCAGTGGGACCATCGGCCTGGGTTGCTCCACGCTTCCGGTCGCGGTCAACTGCCACTTCGCCTCCATCACCCTCAAACTGCCCGCGGGCGGCTCGGTGAGCACCCAGCTCACCATCGACACCAACAATCCGCTCGGCGGCGGAAGCAGCGCCATGAACCGGCGGCCGGGAGACGGCAGATTCTCGCTGGCCGGGTTGTTCCTGCCCTTAGGCCTTGGATTTGGATTGATCTTCTGGCGCTGGCGCCGGCGTCACGGCCAGGTTTTCACTATGATTCTGGTCCTGGTCCTCACCGCGGCGGCGTTTGTGGCCACCGGTTGCGGAGGCTTCAGCCAAGCCACCGCGGCGCCCGGCAGTTACGTCATTCAGGTCACAGGGACCAGCACCGCAAGCGATGTGACGCACTATCAGAACGTCACCCTCGACATTACAAAATAGGCAGGGCAGCTCGAGATGAGGCGTGGTTCGAGGAGAGCGATGAGTTTTGTGCATAATTTCCGGTTCGGGCAAACCCAAAGAACCGGAATCAAATTTCAGGCGAGCGTATTATTCGCTCTGCTCGTGCCGGCGCTTCTCCTCGCATCGGCTGGCATCGCGCGCGCGCAGACGATTCCCGAGGGCAACCGGGGTGAGTTGCATCTGTCGGCGGGCGCTACCGGATCCTTCGATACCATTCGATACGGCTCGCGCCAGATGTACGGCGTCGGCGCCTTTGTCGACGCAGAAACCACAGGTCACTTCGGCCTTGAAGCCGAAGGGCGCTGGATCGAGTTTCCCAGCCAGAATGACAACGTGCACGCCGAAATTTATTCCGTCGGCGGCCGCTATCATTTCGTTCTCACCAATCACTGGCAGCCCTACGCCAAGGCACTGATCGGCTTCGGCCGTTTCAACTACGCGTATAACCTTGGCCAGGACAACGATCTGGTCGTGACCGCCGGGGGTGGCATGGAGTTTCGTGCGTCGCGCCGCATCTACTTTCGCGTCGTCGACTTCGAATATCAGGACTGGCCCCAAGCTCATTACGGCAACTTGATCCCATTCAATATCGGCGCGGGCCTGAAGGTGCGCATCTTCTAAAGCATTTTCGGGAATTGTGAAGACCGGACTTTTGTTGATATCCCACCCATTCCGCAGAAAAACGCGGAATGGATGGGGCACGGAAGTTTACAGTAAATCCAAAAATGCTCTAAAGGCGGTAGTCAGTGGTCAGTTGTCAGCCTTCAGTTTCCGTGCCTCATTTTTTCGCGTTCCTGGTCACAACGGGATTTAGATTGTCTTCTGTACCATAATGGGCAAGATTCCCCCTCTTGTGCGAGGGCATCGTGACTGGGATCACGGTTAGTCCCCAGGCCGCACGGTTAGCCTCAAATTGAGGGCGCGATTTCAAGAACGCGCCTCTGATTGAGGAGCAAATCTTCCATGGCTTATGTCGTGACCGATGCCTGTACCAAGGATTTTGTTTGTGTTGCGGAGTGTTCCACTGCCGCGATCGCGCCTGCTGCGAGCGATGCCGCTGCCGCTACTGTGTCCCAGGTTTATATCAATCCCGATGAGTGCATCGACTGCGGCAATTGCGCTTCAATCTGTGCGCAAAACGCGATCTTCGCGTTGGATGAGCTGCCTGCCGACAAGGCGGACTTCGCCGAAAAGAACCGCGCGTACTTCAATTAAATCGACCTTTCGCGCCGCGCGAATAGCGGACGGGTATTCGCGGCCCTCTACTGAGGGCTCGGCGTCTGCGGCTGTGTCTGTGCGCCCGGGGTCTTCTGCCCGTCAGGCGGAGCCGCTGGCGTCGCCGCCGGTGCTGGCCCCGGTGCGGCAGGCAACTTGATCATCTGCATAGGCGTCACGGGCAGTGTGAGCGCCTGTACCGTCGCGGGATCGTCGCGCAACTTCACGTAGAGAATGCCATTCACCGGATGCGGAACGGCGAGCTGTGTCCCGGTGAACTGCGGGGTCACGTCGGCTGGATTGTCGAAGTCCGGCGTTGCAGCAAATGAGGTCGCCAGAAAGAGATTTGTCCCGCTGAGCACGCAGGGCTTGGCCGGCGACCGCGGGCAGCGCAAAGTATTGAAGCCGGGAAGGCGCACCAGCGTGCCCAGCGGCTGCCAGTCGCCGGCGGTGCCGTCCGCGGAGAGGACGCGCACCCGCACCGGCCCGAAGGCCGACGCACCGAAGCGGGCAAGCGGCTCCAGGGTGCCTACCGCGGTGTGCGCGTCTTCCAGCATCAGGCTGCCGTCGCTGAGCGTCAGCATGGTGTGGAAGCTTGAGTCTGCCGAAGCCACTTCCACCTTTTCATCGCGCGGAAACGACTGCGGCACTACCGACTTGAGGAAGAACACCAGCCTCCCGTCAATGGGAATGTCGTCCGCGCTGCCCAGTTGCACAGGCGGCGGCGCCGAGACGTCGTTCTGCACGCCTTTGCTCAGCAGCATCACCTGCGGCCGCGGCGGATCCACGGTCACCTGCGCCTTCAACACGCGGCCGTCTTTCAAATCCACGTGCGCGACATAATGTTTACCGGGAACCAGACTCGCCGTCGATCCTCCCGCGGTCATGAGCAATTCATCCAGGTCTCCCACGCGGTTCATAACCCCGGGCGTGAGTTCGATGTGGTCGATCTCGGCCTTGGCGACCTCGTCGAGGCGCGTGCCTTTGAGGAGGGCGGACTCGTCTCCTGCGCTCAGCGTCAGCCCTTCCAGCGAAGCCGCCGCGTCGTAGGCTTCCATCGCAAGCCGGTCCGGCTCGGGCAGTCCGAACTGATACACGGCCACGCTTACCGGCCCTGGCGACGCGTCCTTCAGCGGTACTGTCACCTCAAGAGCTCCGGGTCTGGGGGACTTCCACGGGAGTACGAGGGTGCGATTCCCCGCGGTTTGCGCTTCCACCTTCTCAACGCAAACCGAGGATGGCCCGTCGATGTGGAGCGTGTCGTCGCGGCCCACCACCAGCGCCGATTGATCCGACGCCGCAAGCATCCACTTGCCAGGCACTGCCCCCACCAGCTGGTAGCGCGGGCCTTCCCAGTTGTCGAATCCCCACTTGCCGCGGACCACGGCAATCAGGTCGCCGCCCGGCGGCGCATAAATCGCCTGTGTGGGAACCAGCCCGCCCTTGCCCGGGTCGGCGGTTACAGGCACATCCATCGATTTTGTTCCGCGGGCTTCGATGTGCAGAAACAGGTCATGCGCCATCGCGGTGGCAAATACCAGCGGTGCTCCTTCGGAAGGAAGCACCAGCCCCGGCTGCATGGCGCAAAAATTGTCGCTGGGATGCACGGGATGCAACGGCTCCGGCCGCGAAGACCCGATGGGTGGCAGCGCTACCACCACCACGGACTTGGGGTTGATGAACGACGGCGGCATGTTCAGCCGCAGATTCAGGCTGTCGACCTTGGGAAGCGCCAGCGCCGGAATGTACTGGAAATGCGCGGTGTGCAGCGAGCTCAGGATCCTCGCCGTATCCACGATGGCGCCGATGTAGGCGCTGTAGGCCCCGCCTCCGCCCATCGTTGTGTAGCTCAATTGGTTCATGAGATTGAGCGTGTTGCCGTTGGTGAGCTGGTCCACCAGCGTTTGCGCGTTGGTGTCATCGAGCACCATGCCTTCGGAGTTCTGCGAGAGGCACGAGGGCTGCTGATCGACGGGTTTCAGAAAGCAGTTCTCGTTAATCTTGATGCCCAGGCTGCGCGCCGCCATCTCGGTGCGCGTCTTCAGCGCCGCGGGATCGAACTGCGAGGTCACCTTCACGTCGTCCAGGTAAGTGTCCAGCCGCATCCGTTCCCAACTGGCGGCCTGCAGGTCCTGGGCGGCGCGCACAAAGAGTCCAGGCCGCCCGCGCACTGCATTGCGCAGAGTAGCGAAGTCGCCTCCCGTTTCCGGCGCCAGAAACAGCAGCGCCTGCTGGGCCTCCGGGGGAACCTTTACGAAAACGCCTTCGGCGCGGACGTCGCGCGTCCACGTTTCCACGCGCGTAAACCACTCCGCCGGGGGCGGATTGGTCGATCCCCGCAGGAATGCCACCACCAGCACATAATGTGTGGCCTGGCTCTCGGGCAAGTCGGGATGAATCCACAAACGGTCGCCGGGAAGCAGATTGGGCGTCTCGGAGATGGGCAGCGTCACATCGCCGCGTTTCACGTGCACATCGACTTTCGGGCCGGCGAGATCGAAGGGCGGGCCTTCGGCGTAAAGCGAAGATGATGCCAGGAAAAACACCAGCAAGTACTGCAAACCACGGCGCATAGTTCTATTCTACGAACAGCAGACGCTGGGGTCTGCGAGGTGTCTTGGCTCTGAAGGTCCCCCAACGCGAAGATTCCTGCGAATTCCCGCCTATATTGCTTTTTTTGCGCTAGAATTTGTCACAAATAAGAAAGCTGGCTCAGATCGCCGGGAAAGACTGGAAGCCGACGCATAGCAGCAATCTTTAACGGTAGCCCGAAAACAGGTGTATTTCCTTTCAGTTCCAGGCTGGATAGATGCGCACGTATAGATAACCAGCCGATGAAATACTCTTGGCGCTCTGTTCATTCGACTGCATGGACGAGTGCAAGCCCGTCTTCTTATTCCAGCGAGCTGGTTGGGGAAAAATATAGATCGCAGGTTGCTGCCTTATGTCTCGAGCGCAGCTCCGAGCAGGATTCGCGGGCCGGTGATCGTGCTGGCTGAGCGGATACAGGCGGCAATATTGGGAGAGAACGATATGAAAACGACAAGGGGTTCGCAGATTCACGTAGAAGATGGCAATCTCAGCATCCCCGCCGCTGAGGAGATGATCGAGGAAGCATTAAACGAGCTGGCATTCACACAGGATCCGGGCTTGGTCCGCGCCCTGCGCTTTCTTGCGCCTCCGGGCTACCAGGCCATTGTGGAGCTTTGCAGCGAAAACGGCCGCAGCAAACGCCGGGACGCATCGGCCGATGCGTGGTCACCGGAGTACGACGAGGTGCGCATCTACTTCGAGCGCATCGAAGGCGACGAACCGGCCCCTCGGCCGGGCCGCGCGTCCCATGGCTCTCGCGCCGACCATCAAGGCGCCAACGAAGATGAAGCTGAGCCCACGCTTCCTGCCGACATGGATGCACGCGTGAAGGAACTGTGCACGGCGCTGGCTGAAGCCGAACGCGGCGGTCACGCCTTCATCGCGCTCAAGTGGTTTCGCGATTCTTTTCTGCCGCGCAAGACCTATCGCTGGAACCAGCATCCTGAAACCCGGCAGTCGGTGCTGGCTGAAGCCATTCAACGCGGCGTGGTGCTGACCAGCAAAATTGCCAACCCCAAAACGCCCGCCTATCCCACCACCACCATCCGACTGAACCGCGCCGAAGCCGGAATTCCTGAGGACGCGCAGCGCTTCCAGCCCGTCGACGTGCAGGGCGAGCCCGTCGCAGTCACGATCGATGAGGAACGGGGGATCGAGTGAGCTTCTTCTTTCTGGAGGCGACCGCCTTCGCCAAGCTATTTGTGCGCGAACCTGGAACCGACGCGCTCATCCGGCTGATGGAGACCGTGGAGGACAACCGCAAGCTGATCTCGGCTGCCACTCCACTGGAGGTTTACGCGGCCATCCGCCGCCGCGAGCGCGCCGGACAAGTTGCAACTGAAGCCGCTGTTACCGCGTTCGAGCTGCTGCGGGTCGAAGCCGCGCGCATGGTGCAGCAGCCGCTGAATCCGGGTGTGATTGAGGCGGCCAGAGTGCTTCTCGATCGCACTACGTTGCGCTGGCCTGAGGCCCTGCAACTGGGGGCCGCGCTGGCGGCGCGCGACATGTTTCCCGGCACGCGCATCACCTTCGTCTCCGCTTCCCCTGCGCTGCTCGAAGCCGCTCGTGCCGAGGGACTTGACGCCGTCGATCCCGTCAGGCTGACGGCGCACGAAACTGCGCTCGAGAGCGGAGCGGCCAAAGAAGTCGATCCCGCAATCGATTCAGAAGCCTAGCGTCGCTCCTCGGCCTCTTCGATTCTCGACAGCTCGGACTCTTTGCTCTTTCCCTGCTCCAGCTTGCCGCCATGACGCCGATCCGACCGTAACAACAGAAAAGCAAAGACGAGCCCGGCTACGCCTAAGCACGCGAACATGATCTGGGTCGCGGTGTAGGTCCCCGTCGCGTCGCGGAGTTTGCCATTCAAGAGGGGGAATAACCCCAGCCCCAGGTTCTGGATGGCCGTCATCAGGCCAAAGGCCGTGCCCACGCGCTTCTCCTCCACCACCAGCGGAACCGAGGGCCACATGGCCGCGGGAACCAGCACGAAGGCTGCCCCGAGCACGATCATGCTGGGGACCGGATTCCAGTGCGTGATGCCCATGATGAGGTGGGCGGGAATCAGCACCAGGGAGCCCACCACCATCAGCGTGGCCCGCTTGCCGATGCGATCAATCAGATCGCCCGCGAACGGCGCGAAGACCATGGACGCGAAGATGATGATGCTGGTCATTCCGGGCGCGGTCGAGAACATGTGCTGAAAATTGACGAAGGCCTGGGACAGGAGGCCGCCTGTGGACTCGCTGACCAGCGGGATGCCCCACTTGTCGTGGAACATGTCGGTCGCGAGCGCCGTGAAGGGGAAGATGGCGCTATAAAAGGTGACGCAGAGCAGGACAACGTACCAGTAAGAAGAATTGAACTTCTTTATATCGGAGAAGACGATCTTGTCGCCGCCATCCGGCTTCGGCAGCGCGAGTACCTTCTCGCCATGCAGGTCCATGGCGTTGTAGACCAGGTTGCAGAGTACGGAGAAGAGGCAGAAGCCCGCCGCGGCCCAAAGCGCGATGCGGTAGCTGCCGAAGTAGCGGGCGATGAGTTCTTCGGTGTTGAAGCTGAAGAGAGTTCCGACGCGGCTGATGGTGAGAGCGATGCCGAAGGCAAGGGCCATCTCTTTGCCCTTGAACCAGCGGCTGATGATGGCGCTCTGCACCACGATGAGCGATTCCGAGCCGGCGCCGAAGATTAAGCGCCCGGCAAACAACTGCCAAGTAGCCGCGTGGACTAAGAACTGCTGAGTACAGCGTGTTACGAGTTGCCCAATCGAAGTCGGAAGATGTTTGGAAGCACTATTAATCAGCGCGCAAATATACTGCACAGCTGTATGAGAATCAAATGCGACAATCGTGGCGCCCACCAGGACCAGCGTGCAGAACAGCAGGCTCGCGCGGCGGGGACCCAGTTTGTCGTAGAGCATGCCCCCGAAAAAGACGATGACAATGGCGGCTACAGAGTAGGCCGTGTAGAGATTGCCGATGGTGCTGCGGTCCAGATGGAGATCCGCGATGAGTGTGGGCGCGAGAGCGCCGATGCTGTCGTAGGCGAAATAGCTTCCCAAAACCAGCAGGCTGATGAACATCAGGATGGTGAAGCGATAGGGACGTCCGGATGGATGGAAGAATCCCACGGATTCCGGAGCGCTGCTTTCGGAAATGAGCGGGCGGGGTGCGGGATCGGACATGAACGTGAGACTCCTCGAAGCAAGGCGGAGCAGCGAAATCGAATCGCCGCGAGGGCGGCGTGAGGTCCGCAACCCGAGGATAGCAGAGGCTGCGCACTGGCCTCGGACCCTGTGGGGAGGCGCAAGAACACGCCAGGATGACTGGCTTCGGACTTCATCCATCGTGCGATCATCAGATTTAACAGCGGCACGTGCTAAATTGTGCCTATCTGAGGGTGAGTTACGTTGGGCGGAACTGGCGCAGAGATAATCCGTTTTGGCGAGTTTGAGCTGGACTTGCGTGCGGGCGAGCTGCGCCGCGGCACGGCGCGCATTCGCCTGCAGGAGCAGCCGTTTCAAATTTTGCTCATGCTGCTTGAGAAACCCGACGGAGTCGTGACGCGCGAGGAGATTCGCCAGCGCCTGTGGCCCAACGATACGGTTGTCGAATTCGATCACAGCATCGGCACCGCCATCAAGAAGCTGCGCCAGGCGCTGGACGATGAGGCCGGCAGCCCCCGCTACGTTGAGACTCTGCCTCGCCGCGGCTTCCGCCTCATGGTCCCCGACGTCGAGGTGCTCAGCGCCGAATTGTCCCCGGAAAAAGCTGACGGCGAGCCCGCTGCCGTTGAGCCGGTTCCGCAGCCAGCGCCCGCCTCGCCCGCAGTACCCTCCCGAACGCGATGGCTGCTGCCCGTGCTTCTTTCCGCGGCTGTTCTTCTCGCCGCCGTAGCATTCATCGCCCATTCGTGGTGGCATCACGGCCGCGGCGAAACCCTCGACGAGACCAGCCTTACCCAGGTCACCTCCTCAGTCGGCGTCGATATATACCCGTCGCTCTCGCCCGACGGCAGCGCCGTTGCCTACAGCAGCGACAAGAACGGCGGCTTCGAGATCTACGTGAAGACGCTTGCGCCGGGCGGACGGGAGATCCAACTCACCAGCGATGGGAACGAGAGCCTGCAGCCAGCCTGGTCGCCGGACGGAACTCAGATTGCATTCTTCTCACGCAAGAAGAGGGGCATCTGGATGATTCCTGCCCTCGGCGGCACCGCACGCCGCCTGACGGAGTTCGGAGGTAAGCCCGTATGGTCCCCTGACGGCTCGCGGATCGCGTTCCAGTCAGTGGGAATAGTAGACTATAGCCCGACGGGCCTTGCGATCACCCTTCCGTCGTCCACGCTGTGGATTGTCGACGCGCGGGGCGGCGCGCCCACCCAACTGACACAGCCCGGAAATCCCAATGGCGGCCACGGTGCGCCCACATGGTCACCCGACGGCAAACAGATTGCCTTTAGCAGCGTGAGTGCGAGTCTTCAGGAGATATGGACGATCCCGGCCAACGGCGGCACGCCACAGCGGCTGGTTGCGGGCGGCGTCTACGATCCCGTGTATGGGCCCGGCGGACGCTATCTGTATTTTTCAAAGAGTTTTGTGGGCTCCCAGCAGCAATCACCCGTGGCGCTGACGTTTGCGCTCATGCGCGTGCCGCTGTCGCCCGAGGGCGCCGTCGCGGGAGAGCCGGAGCTGGCGAAGGATTCTGGCTCTGTGGTGTACAGGGCCCTGCGCTTCTCAGCCAATGGACGGTTCCTTGTCTTCTCGGCAGTTGCGGCCAACGACAACCTGCAATCAATTCGCATTTCGCCTTCGACCGGAGAGGCCGTCGGCGACCCCATTCCGTTCACCCATGACACCATGTTGCGTAAGTTGGATCCTATCTTCTCTCCCGACGGCGCGCAGATCGCCTATACGGTCATCCAGAACGGAGAGGACTCTGGCATCGGGGTGTGGGTTGCCGATGCGGATGGTCAGAATGCACATCCTGTAGGAGCGACGCCTACCGACCGCCATCTGATGGGATGGCTTCCCGGGCATGGCGGCCTTACTTTCCAGGGCCAGCAGAACGGGCATAAGGTGCTCGATGCCATCGACCTGAGTACCGGCACCATATCGGTGCTGCGAGAGCTTGACGAGGATGGTGCGTCCTTTCGCCTTTCGCCCGACGGCAGGCAGATCGCGTTCGGCAAGCGCGAGGGCGGCGTAGTGAATGTGTGGGTCGCGCCCACCGGCTTCGGACAGGCGACCGGCGGTCCGGCAAGGCAGTTGACCTTCGGCAAGGGATTGATGTCGTACCCATGCTGGTCGCCGGACGGAAAGACGATAGCCTTTGAGACCGAGAACGGGATCGCTACCGTTCCTGCAGCGGGAGGGCCCGTGACGATACTTGAGGTCGGCCAGCGGGAACCAGACATGCTCTGGGACTGGGCCCCTGACGGCGATAAGATCGCCTTTGACAACAATCGCAATGGCGCGACAAACCTCTTTTGGATCTCACGCAGCACGCGGCAGGAGAAACAACTGACCCACTACACGCGCGATAACAGCTACGTGCGCTATCCCGCCTGGTCGCCGCGCGGCGATCAGATCGTCTACGAGTATTCCGAGATCACCGGGAACATCTGGACCATGCGCGTTAAATAGGAGCTTTCGTTGCTGGCGCGTCCACTGTTCCGCTAAATCCGCGCCGCGCGCAACAGCGAAAAGGCGGCATGTTCGCTTTGAACACGCCGCCCTCCACTGTGCTGAAGCTCGAATTGTGCGATCGCTCCGTGCCCCGTCGTTAGCGATCATTGGTTGCAACCCTGGTCTGGGTCTCCGCCTGCCGCATCCGGGCTTCCTGAACCAGGCGCGTGTCCATCTGACGAGCCTGCTGCGCCGTGAAGTACATCTCATTGCCGGCCAGCACATTCAGATCATTGCTCGTCCACTGTGCCTTCATGATGCCGGTCCGGGAACTGGTATTGGCACCCAGCAACAGGCTACCGATTTCGCGCGCCATCACACGGCCGGCCAGCACGTCCATAGCCGTAGTATCGCCGCCCGCCCGCTCGCTGATGCGTTCGTAGAAGATGGCTGCGCGGTGCGATGCGCCGCTGTCGGCCGCTCCGAACGTGTCGCCTTTGCCGAGCTTGTCCGCCATCGAGTTCGGCAGAATGGACACAATATAGTCATCGGACTGCGGCGCTGCACAGCCGCGGAAGTCCTTGCTGGCGTCGTGAGAGGTGGGGCAGTCCTGCCATTGCGTCGTGACGCCGGCCTGCGCCAGAATCCGCGACGCTTCCCGCTCCGCTGCCGCGAGGGTTGCAGGTTTCACCTGCGCGTAGTCATAGACGCGCAGCGTAATGGTGGCGCGGCTGGTCTCCGCGTCACGGTTGTTCTTGGCCCAGGCCGGGGAACCTGCAACTGCTGCTGCAACCACCGCCAAACCTGCCATCCGCATCACAAACATCGCTGTCCGGTTCATCGTTTTTCTCCTCCGCGGGTTGCGCGGTGAGATCGACTTTGCGCGATCGGCCCCGAAAGGTCGATGCACTGGAGATGAACTAGATTTGGACTGAAAGTGAACTTATAAGTAATTTATTATCAATTAGTTAATAGATTTTCTATCGATGGCGCCGCGTGCGAAAAGAGTGCGATGAACTCGGTCTCGCGCTCTACTGGCGCGCCGCAAGGACAAAAAAGGCAGCGCCATGGCTCAAGCAGGACGCGAACGCATCAGGCCCCGCCCTGCCTGAAGCCAAGTGTTCCTGTAGCGTAAGCGCGGCGCCTACTGCTGCCCAACCTCAACAATCATGAAGGTATCCGGTTTCGGCGTGGGGCGGCGCTGCCCCGGCGCCAGCGGCAGCAGTTCCGCCGCGGGCAGATAGATGGTATGTGTGGAGTGGTCGACGCCCATGGTGCGGGCTCCGAACGGCGTCTTTACGGTCGCTTCGATCTGGAATTTTCCGTCTTTTCGACCGATCACAATCAACGAGCCGTCGCCGCAGCTCGCGAAGATCTGATCGCCGTCCGTTTTGACGGCATCGACGCCCGCGCCGATAGGCAGGTCAGCAACAACTTTTCCGTCTTCCGTGCTCATCACGATGAGCTTTTGCGGATTCCGGCAGCCGATGAAAAGTAGATGGTTCTTTTTGTCGAGCGCCAGCCCCACAGGATGGCCGCCCGGCGCGACGGGCCAGCGCGCGATCACCTTGCGCGTCTTCAGGTCGACCACGGCCAGGACGTCCTTGTCCTCGAGGTTGATGTAGACATTTCCGGCGCCGTCGGCGGCAAGGAATTCGGGCGCCCCGCCAAGTTCAATCGGCGGATCGATCTTGCCATTCACGGGATCGATATCGGGCTTAAAGGTCATCAGCTTGTTCCCGTCGCCGGATACGGCCAGGACCATATTCTGCCCCTCGTCATAAATAATGCCGTCAGAGTCGGGCATGGTAGCGAGTTTGCCCAGGACGGCATACGTCTTGAGATCGAAGATCAGGATGGCGCCGTCGCCACCGCCATCGGTGATAAAGCCGCGGCCGAGCGCCGGGACAAGCGCCGTCCCATGCGAACGCTTCTGGCCGGGAATGTCGCCCAGAACTTTGCCGCTGGCGGCGTCGATGACCATGGTGTGGGTGCTGCGGGTGACGAACAGGCGGTGCGTCTGCGAATCAGCGGTGAGGTAGTCCCATCCGCCGTCGCCACCGATGTGCACGGTCTTTGTGACATCCCATTTGGCCTGGGCCAGAGCTGGCATAGAACCGGCCACGAACACCGCCATCGACAGCATGATCATTTGTAGGTTTCGCATCTTAATTTCTCCTGGGTCGGCCTCATGCCGAGAGATCAATTCGCAAGCACCGGGCCGGCAACGATCACAATAGCACACGAATCAAAAGCGACGATGAAGGCGGAAAGGTGCATTGTCTTCGCTGGCAACTACATCGTTTTGCGCAGGGCAGGCTACCGGGAATTTCAATTCTCATCGGCCGCGCACTCAGCTGGCGCGGCGCACACGCGCAGCGGGGTTAGCCCTGCGTGAATGTTCTCAACGAACGGGCTTATTGAGGAGTGCTTCGAAACAAACTGGAGGATGCATCGCCCATCGCCTTTTCGGCTGCGTCTCGCAGCTTCTGCTGTTCCCGCCTTAGATCAAAGGCCTGAGCTTCGCCGTCCTGCTCGATCCACTGTTTCAAGTAGGCTTCGCCATTGAGACCATTCGGGCTCGAAACATAACCAACCAGCGCCAATAGGGGGCGCGCTCTGCGAACAGGTCCGTGTCCATTCAGCCGAGCCCTGCGCAGTTTTCCTACAAGACAATCTGCTTGCTGGGGCGCATCCTCGGCCGCGAGGTTCACTGCATCGAGTACTACGTCCGCATCCTCGCCGCGATACACCCTCATCACTTGGACGGGTTTTCCTGCATACCCTTCGATAGGGCCTCTGTGAAACTTTCCTGCAACTTGTTCGCCCAGGGCGCTCTTGAGAATCGAGTCGATCCGATGCGTCGTCCTCTTTGAGCTTTCTGCGACCACAATTGACGCAAACAGAGGCTCAAGCTCTGCGCTAGGGTCATGACAATCGATGGACAGCGGCTCGGAGATTCGAACCCTGTGGATTAAGAGGTTGCGCACATGGCGCCACCAGTCGTCGGTATAGGGCGACATTTCGCGATCTTGGTACGGTAATTCCCGCTCTTTGAGCCAGCCGCTTACTTTTCGGCAGACAAGATTGATATAGGGAATGTCATCGGCCTTATTAATGTTTCTTGTCTTGTCTTCATTCTCTACAAGGCGAACACGGACGAATTGTGCATCGTCACTCCATAGCGCAACACCCACCGGAACCGTGAGGTCCCTGCGAGCGTCTTTCACATACCGAAACACGGCGTAGCTAAATGAGGCAGCCATCGGGTACCTCCCAAATCTCCGGGCGTATGATTCCTGCTAGTTGGTCTGACCTGGCGCGCAAAGCTCTGGCCACATCAGCGGGTTGAATCGCGCTTTCATGCCACCAAGGCTCGGGCACCGTGGATAAGATGCCGGGAATCTCATTCAACAATTGCTGGACCCTTGAAATTGCGTTTGTCAGTGCAGTCCGGCCTCCAGCTGAAGCAATTGCGGCGGGGAGCATGGCCGGTGCAGAAGCTGATCCCTTTTTCGAGAACGTGCTACGGAAATCTCCGCTGCAAAAACGCGATGTTCCACAAAAGCAGTCTGACTGGTCGGAAGCAATTACGTCGTACTTGCCTGTGCCTACCAGCCTTAATAGTGTATTTCCTTCTCTCTCTCGGTCGATGTTGCCAATCCAAGTGTCAGCGACCCAAAGTAATACGATGTCAAAAGGCCTCATTAAGTCAATTAATGCAATCGGCGGGCCGTTTTCAACGTTGGTTTCAAGTAAAGTTCCAAAGTGATCACCTGGGGAAATTTTATAGGGAAAATCAGACTTGAAATTGCATGACGCTGCGAAGCCGGGACTGACGTTGATGATAAAGGGGTTGAGAGTTAGGATGCCCAGTTTTGAAAGCATCTGAGTACAGACTAACTCGCTTATCGCGCAGGCGCATCCCTCGTTTCCCCGCGCATATTTCACGACAAACATCTCGCCGCTGCGGCCTTGGTGATCTGGCGTTCTGGTGCACTCAACGCGTCTCGGCTTCCATTTTGTCAGCGGTGACATGAATCCGTCGTCGCGGTACGCGTAAACAGTTGAAATGGCCATGCCCGAACCTGAGCGGGAACACGATGAGGCTAGACCAGCCCCCCAACAGGGCGTCCCGTGTCAATAAGTGCGTTGGAGTCCTAATAATACAGTCTTATCGCCGGTCCAACCGACCTACTCGCGCCGGAACTTATTCGCCTGCTCGAATTCATCGCGCAGCACCGGCGTGCGCAGGTTCTCGCGCAAGTAAGCGAGACGCTGCTCTAGCGCCAGCAAGGCGCGCTCCACCGCTTCAGTATTAGTGTGGGCTATGTCGCGCCACATCGAAAACGGGCTCGCGCCAAGCCGCGTCATCTCACGCAGCGCGCGTCCGCCCACGTCCTTGAGTTCGGGCGCGTCGCCCACTTGCTCTTCCAGCAGGGCGCTTAACGCCGTGGCTGTGAATTGCGGCAGATGGCTCACCCACGCCACCAGCTCATCGTGGCGCGCAGCATCGAGATCGAGCGTCTTCGCGCCCATCTTCGTTACCCACTCGCGCCAGTCCTTGACTAGTTCGGCTGCTTGCGGCGAACGCATTGCCGCGGAATCGTCCGTAAAAAGCCACACCGCGCCGCGAAAGAGATTGGCATCGCCGAGAGCCGCGCCGCCGCGCTCCTTGCCTGCCATGGGGTGCCCGGGAAGAAACGCCGCGCGCTGCGGCGTGTTGTAGAGCCGCGTGCCGGTCTCCGTGATCAGCCGCTTGGTGCTACCCACGTCGGTGACGAGATGATCGGGCCCGAGCACCGGCGCCAACTTCTCCATGAAATCGAGCGTGGCGTAGATGGGCACGGCCAGCAGCGTGACTTGGCTGGCGCGCGCCACTTCGATCGGATCCGCAGCGATGGAATCGATTGCGCCCATCTTCAGCGCAACCTTCCCCTGTTCGGGACCGCGGTTCCAGCCCTCGATGCTGCCCTTGTATCCTGCTGCCCGAAGTGCAAGGCCCACTGAAGTGCCCAGCAGGCCCGTACCGAGGATGGAAATGCGATCGATCATGCTCGTCTTTCGGAAGCGGAGTTAGCGTTGTTAGCGGTGCTAGCGGAGTTAGGAAAAACCCGGACTCCGCTAACACACGCGAAGCGCGGCTAACGCCGCTAACTCCGCTCGTCCCGCTCCATCTTACAGGGTGCGGCCGACGGCCTCGGCCAGCACCCGCAGCTCCGTAACCAGCTTTTCAAACTGGTCGAGAAAGAGCGTCTGCGCCGCGTCGGACACGGCCTTGTCCGCGTTGGGGTGAATCTCCAGCAGCACTGCGTCCGCGCCCGCGGCCACCGCAGCCTTGGCCATCGCGGGAACCATGTCGCGCCGCCCCGTGCCGTGCGAGGGATCGCCCACCACCGGCAGGTGTGAGAGCTTTTTCAGCACTGGAATGGCTGCGATGTCCATGGTGTTGCGCGTGGCGGTTTCGTAGGTGCGGATGCCGCGCTCGCACAGAATCACGTCGTAGTTGCCGCCGGAAAGAATGTATTCGCTTGAAAGCAGCAGCTCCTCGACCGTGGCCGCTATGCCGCGTTTCAGCAGGATGGGCATTCGCACCTGGCCCAGTTCGCGAAGCAGGTTGAAGTTCTGCATGTTGCGCGCGCCCACCTGGAAGCAATCCACCAGCGGCAGCATGGGCTCGATCTGAGAAATCTCCATTACTTCGCTTACCACCGCCA
>JARLFZ010000061.1 GCA_031296305.1 Occallatibacter sp.
GGGATCTCAGGCCAGCCGCGCGCCGACATGAGCGCGTCGTGCAGCGGGCGGCCGGAGTCAAGGGCGAGCGCGGCGGCGTCACGCAACGCGAGGCCGGCTTTGCTATCGGGATGGACGGAGCGAATCTGGCGCGGCGCGGGCGCAATGCGGGCCCGGAGCGAGAGACGGCCACCGGTAAGACCGGCAAGCGCCATGCCGGCGAGGCCGCGAACGAAGCCGCGCTGAAATCCGTTGCGGGCGTTGCGAGCCTGGCGTGCGCCGCGTTCGACCGAGCTTGCGCGGCGGCGTTTTTCATAGGTCTTGGCTAAATTTTCCTGAGAGAATGGCAGGCCGGCGCGGAGGATCTCGAGTACAGCCTCGCCGAGCTGGACGCCGGTGGACCATGCCTCGTCGACGCCCGAGCCGGTGAGCATGTTGGTCGAACCGGAGCCTTCGCCGATGCGCGCGTAACCGTCGCCGGTGAGGAAGGGCTCGCCGTGCTTGCCGGATTCTTCAAGAGATTTTGCGCCCCACGAGCGCAGTGTGCCGCCCTGAAGATGACGCCACAGCGCGGGATGCTGGATGTAGTGCTGAAGATAGCGATAAGCGGTGCGCATGGGATCGCCCAGCCACGACGGGACGAAAATGCCGACGGAGACGAGGCGGTCGGGATGCACGTAGAGAAAGCCAAAGATCTCGGGCTCGGGAAATCCGAAGGTGTGCCAGACCGTGCCGGGCTCGAGCGTGGTGTTTTCAGGCAGCTCGATGACGAACTTCATGCCGAGAGCCCACTCGCGGTGCGCATGGCCCGCGGGCAGACCAAAGCGCTCGTCGAGCCGCTGTCCAACCGCGCCCACCGGGCCGTCGCCCACCACGGTGAGTTGCGCGCGAACATCCATGCCGGGCATGAAGCCATCGGCAGGCGCGCCGAGTTTGTCCACGCCCTGATCGGCGAGACGGAGGCCGGCGACGCCGCGATATTGCGCGTTCGCGACGCCACAGAAGATGGGAGCGCTTACGGGTGTGCCCGGCCAGATTTGCACGAATCCGCTGGCCATCAGTTGCGTGCCGACCCACTGGTTGAATTGGCCGATGGAAAGGATCAGGCCGCCGCGCTTGTGAAGAAACGCCGGCGCCCAGGGCAACTCGAAGGAAAAGTCACTGATCCAACGCTCTTTTCCAAGACCAAGAAAAAAATCTCCAAGACGCAAAAGCGCGGAGCGCCGGCTGGCGCCAATGGGATCGAGCAGGTAAAGAACGCGCTCCTGCTTGACTGCGGCGGCCACGGGAATCTGCGTGGGATCGAGCGCGGGAAAGCTCGCGCGAATGCCTTCGGCGCGTGTGACCACGCCACTGACGCCGGCGGCTAGGTCGTCCGCGCGCTCGTAACAAAGCACCTGTAGCGGCATGCCGGGAGCCACGCGGCTTTCAAACACAGGGTCGGCGGGGTTCCGGCTCCAGGCCTGGGTGAGTGTCGTCAGAAATCCACCCGTGGCCGGACCAAATCCGGCGCAGGCGATGTCGACTTCCATCGTCTGGCGGTCGATCTCCGCGGACTGTGGAACCAAGCTCATGCCGGATAATCCAATGCCTCGGGGATCATCACTTTGCTGACGGTTTCGGCGGCGCGATCCTTGGCCAGGCGCGCGCCAGTCAGGCATGTAGTCAACTTGCTCTGCAGGCGGAGAAACTCGCTCGATCCCGCGCATCCCGCGCACGGGCCGGCCTTCGCCGGATGACTGCCGTCGGCCTGAACAACATCAACGGCCATGGCCATGATGCCGGGCATGGTTTCTTCCAGCTCTTCAAGCTCGCCCGAAAGGAAACAACTGCGATGCTCCTCCTCGTCCCACGCGGGATGGCGGTTGTAGCCAAAGACCAGCTCGGCGCAGATGCGTGAAACTTCGCCGGCGGCTTGCGCAGCCTGCGTATGGCAAAGGTCGCTCAGGAATTGCACGGTCCCGGCCAATCCCTCAGCGGCAACGGCGTCGGCAGCGCCGCGGGTTTCGAGCTCGAGCACATCCTGAATCTGGCAACGCGAGGCCACCAGCCAACTGAGCGCGTCGGCCAGCGCGAAGGTCACGCCCTGGCGCTGCCCGTGGTAGAGCTTGTTGCCTGCGGGATCGGTGGCGTGTTGCAGATAGTGGAGCGACCACGCCCATAAATTCATCGCAGACGCGAGCGTGCATGCGCCGGTGCCAGGACGCGTCGACGCAATCCCGCGCATCGCCGCGGTCCATGCGGCAAACTCCGCAAGGAAAACTTCGCTGGTCATGGTCACGGTCAACTGGCGGCGCTGCACCGCCTCCGGGCCTTCGTAGGTCGCCTCCAGTTGCGCGTCCATCCACTTATTGGCCAGGAAGCCGGGGCAGTCCTCGGTGATGCCGTAGCCGCCCATCAGACTTACAGCCTCGCGCATCATGTTGGCGCCGTGACCGGTGTTCCAGAGCTTGGTCGCCGGACAAAGCACGTTGGCCTCTGCATCCTTCAGCACATACTGCACCAACGGATCGGCCTCCAGCTCGCCGCGCCGCGGATCGCCTTCCTTCAGGCGCAAAAGCTCGATGGCGCGTTGCTCGCTTTCTTTCAGCGCTCTCATTTCTGCACGGCCACCCACGACACCGCGTTCTTTGAGGATCGAAGTCTTCTGTTTTTCCAGCGGATCCAACTCATCGAACAACCGAGCCGTGGCAAAGCCAAGCGACGTCGCCGCTTCGCCCGTGGCCCACACGTCGACCAGGCGATGCAGCGCATCTTCGCGTTGCTGGATGCCATGCTCATAGCGCACAGATCCGGGCTTAGCGCCCTCAGCGCCGCGGAAGCGCTGGCGCTGGTAGCGGATCACCGGCTCCACCGCCGAGAGCAGCTTCGCTGCCGTCATCAATCCCACTGGAACGCGCGTGCGCCGGAAGACCGCATCGATGATTTCGGTGTGATTGAAATTGGGCACGATCACGCCGTCCTTCAGCGTGTATCCACCCACGATGCGGTTGGCCGGCACTTTCAGATTGAAGACGGGATCGCCGGTCGAGGAGAGCTGGTGGACGAGTTTTTTGGTCGGGGTGCCGCGATCGAACGTGCCTGCATCCGTCTCTTCCAGAATCACCACGCAACTGCCCTTGATGCGCGCGTCGTCGGAGTTCACCGCCGCGGTGACGAAGTTGGCGAATGCAATCCCGGTAATGAAGCGGCCGCGCTTGTCCACCTCGAGCACCGGTTCCGCACCATCATTCCAATCCGCCACGCGCACCTTGCCGCTCATCATGCCGGTGTCGACACCCACATAGGGGATGGGCTCAGTCAACGCAAACGCTCCGCGCCACGGCTTGCGATCTTCACCGGCTTGCGGTGGAGCGGAGAGTTTCTTGTAGCGCGCCACCTGCTCCAGCGTGCCGCGTTCGTGAATGGGCGAGAGCGCCAGAAATCCTGCCAGGCTCGCGGTAGCCGCGCCACCATCCACCCACGCGAGCTCAAAGGCCGCGAGACCGAGCGCGAGATTCTTGGGTCCGACGATAAAGCCGCCCTCTTCCGGCTCCATAAAGGCCGCGGTGATTCCGGCGCGGTCGAAGGCGTCCAGCATTTCATCCTTGGCTGCGGTCCACTCGTGGGTATTGCGTTCGCCGGCCGCCACCATACGGGCCACGGTCCCGCGAGCCACTCCACGCGCCGATGCAACAAGCATCTGTAAGTCGAACCGATCGGCAAACCGCCAGAGAATCTGCCGTACCGCATCTCCGGGGAGGGTGAGCATGGTTTTTGTTTCCGGAAGCGCAACTGTGCCCATGGAGGGTCTCCTGACTAGCGCCCCTATTTTCTTCGAGCGGGGGCACCGTGGCATGTGACCTGTATCACTCGGACAACGCAGATGCAGGGCTAGCAACCGCGCCGTAGGCGCAGTGATAGTTAGCCTCGCGCTTTAGCGTGGGGAGGAGGAGCAGAAATTGAGCGAGGAGTCCCGTAGGGACGGTGCAAAAAGGCTACACATCGCCCCAACGCCGTTCACGCGATTGCCCTGTCGACTCCTGCTTTTGTGATCTGTATCGCGTCGCCTGTGACACCTATCACTGCCAGTGCTCTCCGCAAAGAACGACCTTTGTAGTGCGATCCTCCGCAATCGTTGTGAGAACGGTGGAGTCGGCAGGGTACTGCCAGTGAGCGGGCGCGTCCGCGTTCGCCCCAGGGAAGGAAGACGGCGGAATGAACGAAGCCGTACGAAAGAACGCAATTCTGATAATTCGCAGCCTTGCGCTGGCGACCGGCCTGGCGGTTTTGGCGCTTGCGCCGCGGACCCTACGCGCACAGGACTGCCTCACCTGCCACGGCGACTCGAGCATGACCGACAGCAACGGCCACAGCATCTTCGTCGACGGGAAGCATTTCGGTGACAGCATTCACGGCAGCCTGCAATGCGCGAATTGCCACGCGGACATCAAGGGTTATCCGCATCCCGACAAGGTTGCGCCGGTGGATTGCAAAACTTGTCACGCCGACCAGGCAACCCAACTCGGCGGCAGCGTTCACGCCGACAGCAAGGAACATCCCTGCACGAGTTGCCACGGGAATGCCCACGAAATCTTTCCCAAGACCGATGCGCGTTCGGCAGTTTATCCGCTCAACGTGCCCAAGACCTGCGGCCAATGCCACAGCAACAATGGCATGGCGGGCAAACACGGCCTGGCCAGCGTTTACCCGAACTACATCGATTCGATCCACGGCTTTGCGCTGAGCAAGGAGGGATTGCTGGTGGCAGCCAACTGCCAAAGCTGCCACGGCTCGCATCACATCCTGAGCCACACCGATCCTGCGAGCCCGACCTACAAATCGAATATTCCGCAGACCTGCGGCAACTGCCACGCCAAGATCAATGACGAGTATCAGGCCGGCGTTCACGGGCAAGCCATTGCCAAAGGCGATCTCAAAGCGCCAGTTTGCAGCGACTGCCATACGGCGCACGCGATTCTGCAACCGACGGAATCGGCCTTCCGCATGCAGTCCACGCCGATCTGCGGCAACTGCCACAAAGACAAGTTCTCCACCTACCGCGACACCTTCCACTCGCAACTGGGTTCGTTGGGCGGCTACGTGGAGACGGCACGCTGCTGGGATTGCCATGGAGCGCACGACGTGCGGCCTACGTCCGATCCCGCATCGCCGGTCAACCCGGCCAACCTGATTGCCACTTGCGGCCGTTGCCACGCGGGCGCCAATGCCAGCTTCGTAAAGTATCAGCCGCACGCCAATGCGCGCGACCGCAAGCTGAATCCGGGGCTTTATTTTGTCCGGCTGTTTATGAATCTGCTGCTGGCCAGTGTGCTCACATTCTTCTTGTTGCACACCATCTTGTGGCTGATCCGCTCGCGCTACCAACAGGTAAAAACCAAGGGTGACAATGGAGGCAAGCATGCCTGAGCCCCAGACAGTAAATTCAGGACCGAATCCCGGCGCCCAGGAAAAGTTCTACGTCCGCTTTACGCGCGAGCAGCGCTACATGCACGCGGTGCTGTTTACCACGTTCCTGGGCCTCGCGGCCACCGGCCTGCCCATGCGCTTCAGTGAAAGCTTCTGGGCGCGTAAGTTCGCCACCGGCGTGGGCGGTTTCGGCTCCATCCTTTTTTTGCATAAGTTCTTTGCCGTGGTGCTGACCATCGCGTTCCTCATTCACTTGAAAGACATCTTCCAGCGCGCCATCATCAACCGCGAAAAGGGCATCTTCTGGGGCCCGACCTCGATGGTCGCCAACTGGAAAGACGTCAAGGACATCGTTGGCCACATGCGCTGGTTCCTGGGGCTGGGGCCCAAGCCGAAGTTCGACCGCTACGCCTATTGGGAAAAGTTCGACTACTGGGCGGTGTTCTGGGGCATGATCGTCATCGGTTTCTCGGGCTACGCCATGTGGTTTGCGCCGTTCTTCGCGCATTTCCTCCCTGGGTGGGCGCTAAATGCGGTGCTGGTGATCCACAGTGAAGAGGCCCTGCTCGCGGTTCTCTTCATCTTTTCCATTCACTTCGTCAACACCCATCTGCGCCCCGACAGTTTTCCCATGGACATGGTGATCTTCACCGGCGTCGAGAGCGATCACGAGTTCGAGGAAAAGCGCACGCTCGAATACCAGCGAAACCAGGCACAGGGCACGCTCGAAAAGAAAGTGGGCATTGCGCCGCCGCTTTGGCTGCTGAATTTCTCCAAAGTAGTAGGTTTCACAGCCATATTCATCGGACTGACGCTGCTGGTGCTCACGTTGACTGCGTATTTCAGCTAGCGGGAAACAGCCAGTAGCTACAGGCTACTGGCTACAGGGTGCCTCTGTGACTCCAGTCACGGCAGGAAATCTCACTTCGGCATCTCCTCAAAGTGTGAAATCCGTAAGGCCTTTCTTGTTCTCTACGCTGGTTTTGGTCTTTCTTGCCGGGGCCTCCAACTTACTTTCCGCGCAAAAGCTCAAAGACGCGGACTGCCTCGCCTGCCACTCCGACCCGACTCTAACCACCGAGGGTGCGAACGGCACAACCGAGAGCCTCTTTGTCGACCAAAGCAAGTTCAAACACTCAATCCACGGCCGCATGTTCGCGTGCGTTGACTGCCACACAGACGTAAAGAGCCTGGTGCATGAAAAGCCGCCGGAAAAGCTGAGCTGCGCACAATGCCACGCCGATGCCCAGACGGCCTACTCGCATTCGACCCATGCCAAAGCCAGTAAGACCGGGAAGAATCCCGCGGCTACATGTGAAGATTGCCACGGCGACGCGCACCAGATCGAAGGCGCAGGCGATCCCAAGTCGCCCGTGAATCACGCCAACATTCCCGCCACCTGCGGCCGCTGCCACGGACAGTCGTTTCTCATGGAGTCGAATGGCGAAAGCGCGCAGGCCTTCATCTCCTACCAGGCGAGCGTTCACGGGCGCGCCGTGGCCAACGGATCGAAAGACGCCGCCGTGTGTACCGATTGTCACGGCACGCACGAGATCCTGCCGGCCAACGATCCTAAGTCGCCGATCTCGAAGTTTTCTGTCGCGCAAACCTGCGGCACTTGCCACACAGACGTGGCCAACACGTTCAACGTGAGCATTCACGGACAGGCGCTCGGGCGCGGCAATGCGCTGGCTCCCAATTGCACCGACTGCCACGGCATCCACTCCATCAAGCCGCATACCGATCCCAATTCGCCGGTGGCGGAGCAAAACGTATCGCGCGACATCTGCGCGCGCTGCCATGAGGGCGTGCGGCTTTCGCAGGAGTTCGGCGTACCCGGCAACCGCGTGAACACTTACTTTGACAGTTATCATGGCCTGGCGGCCGAAGGCGGCAGCGTGGTGGCGGCGAACTGCTCCAGTTGCCACGGTGTACACAACATTCTGCCCTCCAGCGATCCGCGATCGACCGTCAATCCTGCCAATCTCGACGCGACCTGCGGCAAGTGCCATCAAGGCGTGACGCAAAAATTCACGCGTACGCCGGTGCACCTGGTAGCGGGCACTCGCGCCAACGACATCGATTCCGTGGCCGTGCGCTGGGTACGGTGGATCTACATCCCCCTCATCCTGGTTGTCATCGGGTTGATGTTCCTGCACAACGCCATCATCTGGCGCAGCAAAGCCGTGGCGCGGCGGCGCATGATGAACCCGTTCATGACGCGCATGACGATGAACCAGCGCTGGCAGCACCTGATTCTGCTTTCGAGCTTCATCGTGCTTGTGATCACCGGCTTTGCGCTCAAGTTCCCCGACACCTGGTTCGCGCACACGCTGGGCATGGGCGAAAACCTGCGCGGCATCATTCATCGCATCGCCGGCTGCATCCTCATCGCCGCGGGCATTTATCACGTCTTCTATCTCGCCGCAGCGCGCGAAGGGCGGCGGCTGCTGCGCGATATCGCACCCCGGCCCAAGGATCTCTTCGACGCCTGGGGCACCATGCGCTACTACCTTGGCCTGAGCAAGGAGAAGCCAAAGTACGGCCGCTTCAACTACGCGGAGAAGGCCGAGTACTGGGCGCTGGTATGGGGCACAGCGCTCATGGGCGTCACCGGCATCATGATCTGGGCCAAGGTCTGGGTCGGCGATCTGCTGGCGCGCTGGTGGGTCGATGTGGCCACGGCGGTGCACTTCTACGAAGCCATCCTGGCCACGCTGGCCATCATCGTCTGGCACTTCTACCAAGTCTTCTTCGATCCCGACGTGTATCCCATGAACTGGGCCTGGTGGGACGGCAAGATGCCGGAGAAGCATTACAAGCACGAGCATGAACTGGACACGGAATCGCTGGAGACCACGGATTCTCGGGGTCCGGATTCTGAATCGCTTCGGAAATGAGTCTGAGAGAGTGACTCCGCCCGCTCTGACCGAATGCGAAATGCATTCGGTCAGACAAATGCCATACGTTGAAGGCGGAATGTCTAATACCGGACAAATTGCGGCATGGGTCAATCAAGCTGCCGCCGCAATTGCCTGGGCCCATTCCATCGCGTTCCAGTGCGCCTGCGCAATGTACTTCTGGTCAAGACTGAGCTGCGAAGATAAGGCTGCAATCCTGGGCCACACGCCGGCTTCAACGGCTAGCATGAGATCGAATATCGGCGAAAGCGGCCCCGCATCTTCCAAAAGAACAGTCCTGGCGCTGGCATCGATCGGCAGTCCCTCCAGCACCCCCCGCATAGGGATTTCCAGGATCGCGTCCATCAACGACAGCAGGCCAACCTGAAACAGGTTCGAACCTCCGCAGCCTACTTTGGCGCCGATCAATTCTGCGAAGCGCGCGCGAACCAGGGCCGCGAGCGCCAGGTCGGACGGCTTGTTCCTCGAAAGCTCAAGCATGCCACTGAGGTGGCACCATCGGCGTATTTCCTTTTCGCCTAGGAAGGTGAGCGCCTGGCTTACGGTCCTGACCTCGCCCCGCAAACCGAAAATGGCCGAGTTCAGGTAGCGCAGCAGGCGGTAGTAAAGCATGGGATCGGACTTGACGATTTCCTCAAGCTCTCTCCAGTCAAGATTCGGCCTGGAGATTGCCGCCAGCAATCGCATGTACACCGCGCGATTGGATTGTGCGCCGCGCGCCCGCATCATCTCCGGTTTGCGAAAGAAATATCCCTCAAAGAAGCTGAATCCCCTGGCCTTGCAGAACTCGAAATCTTCTCTCGTCTCAACTTTTTCTGCGATGAGCCGCGGGCCGCGCCCGCGATAGCAATTGGTGAGTGTTGCCACGTCGTTCAGCGTACACGTTTTGATGTCGACTTTGAGGAAATCCGCGATGCCCTCGAGCTCCCTCCGGGGATCGTCGGCCCGGAAATTGCTGAGCGCAATCTTGCCGCCGGACTCTTTCAACCGCTTGCATGCGCTCACCACCTCGGCGTCGGCGGAAACGGTATCGGGAATCTCCGCGATCACTTTTTCGGCGGGAAGCAACGTCAAAATTTGCTGCACCAGAATGTCGCGCGTCGTAACGATGAATGCCGGTAGATTGTTGGAGAGAGTATTGAGGCCGATCAGGCTCGACATATCGATCACGCCCCGGCTTGCAGCATCGCCTTCAACCGAGGAGAAATAGTTGTGGACGTCGGAGCGAAACATCAACTTGTAACCGAACACCGTCTGGCCCGCGGAAAGGATGGGCATACGCGCGGCAAAGCGAGCCGGCCCTGTGTCCCGTGCATCGAAATCGAACGACGTCATGGAATCCCCTATGCGTCGTATCGGTCAAAATGGCAAGTATCTTTAGCGCCGTTATCGGAGCTTTATCGAGGAGCCCACAAAGGCCTTAGAATCAGCCTGGCCTGTTAGGCGGTGTGTCAGGAAGCATCACCGAACGGTCTTATATCAGGACTGGACACGTCCCCTGTGGCGGCGCCGCAAAACGGCATCTCCCGCTGCGAAGCGGAAAATCTGAGCGCCGAAAGCTTATGGCTAAAAGCTGCTTCTACACCCGCCAGTAATCGGCGCGCCAATCCTTGATGCGTTCTTTGATCTGCTTACGGGTCAGGTTGTGTTCGAGAGCCTGTTTGGCCAGCTCCACCACTTCGTCGTCCGAGGCGAAACGCAAGCCGATCAGTTGATCTTCGCTGAGGCGGTTCATCTGCGTGTGCCACTCTGAAGGCGCAAGGGCTTGCAGGCGTAACCGCTCTTCAAGCCGGATCACCCGGTCCTGCACCTTCATGGGATACATGCGCATCTTGAGCAGCGCGAGAATCGCGGCCACCGACAGCACCACAAACCACGCAGAGTAGAAGCAGGGGTGCTTGATCACGTAGACGATGGAAATGATCAGGTTGGCGAGAAGAACGAAGAGCAGAACAAAGTGGTACGGCGGATCAAGCCGTCCATGATTCTTGAGACTTTGCGGTTCAGACTTACTCATTCCTTGCTCCGATTCCTTGCAGGCCGGAATTGGATTCTCCGGCTGGCTGCGATGCCGTGGGTACGCCGGCATCACCGCCGGGACCCGACTCCGCAGATGAGGGAGTGTCCCTTTCGGCCCCGGCACTTGCCGAATTCTGCGCGGGCGAGGGGTCGGCTGTCAACAGTGAAAGATTGTCGGGGCTCAGGACCTGAGGATGCCTGGGGATGAGATGGTAGCGGCCGCGCACCAGGTAATCCGCCACCAGGCCACCCGCGAGATACGGGTTGAGGATGGCAATGGGGATGGCATACACCGTGGTGGTCAGGGATTCGTCGATATCTTTCGCGGAGTGGCTCCCGCGCCGATAGCCGGGAATCTGCGGAATCTCGAAGACCGTCAACTGGGTTTCAGGATGCTTGCGCGCGTATCGTACCAGCCTGTACGTGGTCTGCTTGGGCGTGGTCATCCCGGCATCGGGGAAGAAGCTGCGCTTGAAGACCCGAGGAAAATAGTGGTCGAGGAGCTCGCGCGAGAAGTCAGCACAGTTGTTGAACAGAAGATTGAAACGGGTCTGATTGGAGCCCCCGTTTAACTGCCGGATGAGGGCATCGTCCTGTTCTGGTGAGGTCTGGAAGCGGAAGGCGAAGATGCGCCGCTCGTAGGCGGCGCCCACCAGTTGGGTCCAGCCGCCGTGCCAAAAGTTACCCGGCCGCAAATGAGCGCCCAGGCTCTCAAAGTGGGTTTCGCGATAGTGGTTGCGCAGCCGCTCCACAGTGTCGCGATCCACATGCGCCGGCACGTCGGCAGCATTCTCGACCGCGTAGAGGTAAGGAAGGAGCGGAATCGCGACCCAGTCGTATCCATCGATTCCCGCGTAACGAGCGATCACGACGCCCATTTCGCCGGGCTGGCAGCGGCGCAGCGAGACTGGAGTTTCGGCGCAAATGCGCTCGAAATAGACGGCGTTGTGGCCGGTGGGGTTGAGGACGCCGAAAATGCCGTACGGCTCCTCCATCAGCAAGGCCCCCTCCGCACGACCACGCGAACAGCAGGCGACCCCTATGATGATGAAAATAAAAGTGATGATGCGAAAACTGCGCATCGAGAGCATCCGTCTCTCCTCAGATCAAGATGGCCTTTACTCTCCCCATCAGTATGCACAAATTTCGACAAATGAGCGATAAAACTCCACTTTGCATTCCATGGGCTGCCACTCCATTGGATGCGCGGCGAGCCAGGACGCGTAGGGTGCAAAAATCGCGCGGCCGACCGCTCCTGCTGTTTCAGACACTAGTTTGGGGCAGAAGGTTGCGCCCGTATGGCTGTACCGGCTTGAAATCAGGAGCGCTTCTGGTTCTCATTCGGACTTTTCCGCAGTCTGTAGAGACCTACCCACTATCTCCGCTCCGAAAATGCCTTCCCGGCCTTTTGCATATAATTACGTTGTTTTGGCCCACAATCTGGTTATGTGCAGCCAGAGCCATCCTCCGTCCAAGTGTCAGGGTTATCGCCGGTTTAAACTGTCGGAGGTCCGCCCGGTCCGTACCCCACCGCCGTACCCCCTCCCCCGGTGCGTCTCGTACCCCACCCCCCTACAACCCCGAAAACGGGCTGTGAAACTGTGAAGCCTGGAACCTGCTAAGAATCAACAAGTTAGAGACAAAATAGCGCAACCCCACAGAAACTGTGAAACTGTGGAGCCTCCTAAAATAAAACAAATAAATGACTTACGCGAAGGTTCGCATCGCGTGAAAGTGAAACTCTGGGTGGTATTGGGAAGCGGTCAGCGAGAATTCATGTCTCTCAATCGCTTGGAGGGATTCATGCAACCAGCATCAGGGCCTGGCCGGAACAACGATGGTGGTTTCCTGGATTTCGATGAGGCCGGAACCGGTCCGCTTCTCGATTTCCGGCATGATCTCGTCCACCTTTTCGCGCGACTCAATGAACTCGATTTTGATGGGGAGATGATCGGAGATTTCGAGAATGTGCGCGGAATGGAGGCGATGCCTGGCGCCGAATCCCGCAACGCCCTTCACTACCGTGGCGCCTGCGATGCCGCTGTGAAAGAGGTAGTCGAGAATGCTGGAGTAGACAGGAACACCGTGATGCTTCGCTCCATCGCTCAGGTAGAGCGTGACTTTAACGGCCTTCCCGGTGGTCAGCATAGGTTCCTTTCTGCGCGGGAACGCGGAGATGTTCGCGGTCGCGGTTCGCCTGCCCGCCAGACACCGAAGGATTGAAACACCTTTGCAGGAAAGTTGCAAGAAGCAGGGAACGAGGGAACAAGGGAGCTAGCAGTCAGTGGCAATGTTGTGTGGTCTAGCTCCGCTAACCCCGCTAGCTCCGCTAACGCCGCTTTTTTTCACAGCAAGTCGGCAAGCGCAGTGCCGCACCAAGTTGCCGCAAGTCCCAGAATCATGCTACCCGCGGCATAAAGTGCCCCAAGCATGAAAGCTCCCGAGCGCATAGTGGAAAGCGTCTCCCACTCGTAGGTAGAGAATGTGCTGTAGGCGCCGATGAAGCCAATAGCAATCAGAAACCGCCACGCTGCATCGAGATCGGCGCGCTTGCCGAAGTAGGTCAGCGTAAATCCGATGATCACGCAGGCAGTGAGATTGATAACCAGGGTGCCATAGGGGAATCTGGTTCCCATGCGGCCAGAGATCGTGGATCCGACCCAGTAACGGAGGATGGAGCCGGCCGCACCGCCCGCGGCGATGAACAGATATTTTTGCAATCCATGACCTCCTTTTGATTCAGCTTATCGTCTTTCCCTGATCGGATTCGAGCGCGAGATACAGGCTATCCTTCTTCTTTCAGGGCTGCGCGTGCAGGCACAGAAGTTTGCTTCTTTGGATGGGCTGCTTTGGAGGGAAGAAGGTGCTTCGGCAGGAAAAAAGTGTTGGCGATGAGCGTGGGCAACACCGCGCTCGCAATGATCGCGGCCACGAGAAATGAGTACTGTGACTGCGTGATGATCTGATGATTCAATCCGAAAAGCGCCGAGATGGTGCCAAAAGTGAGGCCGGTGGACATCATGAGCGTGTAATAGGTTCCGGCCGCTCCCTGGTGATTGTGCGCGCGCACCGTGGGATAGACGAAGGCGGTCTTTGTGGCCATTTTCGCTAGGAAGAGCACCACAAGTGTGGCCGGTGCGGCGATCAGTGCGGGCACAGAAACGAACGAACCGGCGCGAATGAAGTAGAAGGGTGTGAGCAAGCCAAAGGTAAGGGTGCGCAGACGGCGTACCAGCATGTGATCCTTGCCTACCGTTCCCGCGAGGACGGCGCCGACCATGTATGCGGGCAGCACTGCTTCGCTTCCGGCCCACATGGCCAGGCCGCCCAGCCCGAAAAGGAGAAGAAGGATGTACTTGGTTTCGAGCTCGGAGACACGGCCGCCGTATTTTGCAAAGAAGTGTTTGGTGAGGAAGGGCAGAACTGCAAAGGCCACCACGCAGACAGCGATGAAGATGAGAGTCTTCAGGGTGAAGGGCGAGAAGATGAGGCCCAGCGCTATTACTGTTCCCAGGTCGTTGACGAAACATGCGGCAAGAATGGCTTTACCAAAGTCGGTAACGTTCAGGCCGAGTTCCAGCATGACCGCATAGACCACGGCGACCGAAGTCGTGGACAGCGCAACACCGCAGAGCCAACTGGAGCGGACAGTCCAGCCAAGAATGTAATGGCCGACGAGCGTGCAACCGAGGAAGGGACCGAAAAATCCTGCCAGTCCCACAAGCACCGCTTCGCGCCACTTGGTTTTGAAGATCTTGGGTTCGAGTTCAGCGCCGGCGAGGAAGGTGAGCACGATCGCCCCGGTTCCGGCGAGGTAGGTAATCCATTGCGTGCTGGCCAGCAGACCGCCGGATCCAATGAAAGCTCCGATTACGAGCTGGGCGACGGTGCCGACGATGATTTCAGAAAGTGCTGTGGCCACCTTGAACCAGATGGCGAGCAAGGTTGCGATGAGCGCCAGCCCCACCCAGAGAGCAGACAAAGCCCAAGCGTTGCCCATGGACATATGCTCCAAATTGAGTACTCGGGGACCGGGCCGCGACATGACTCCGCGACAGGAACCCCTGTCAGGAGTCATCATCTGTCCGGCTTATCTGACGGACAGCGGTTGACCAGCGCTTTCAGAAGATGTGTGAAAGCAAAAGCGCAGTTGGGTGAACTCCTTCACCACTGTCCTTATTACAACGCGAATGCGTTTGGGTGTCAACGGAACGATTTCGCAGGCGATTCAACTGAGCAAATCCGGGAAATGGGAACACGAATTCCGATTCAGGCAACGCCCTTCTCGCGGAACCAGAGAGAACCCCACGCCGCCGCAACGGTATAGGGAGAGAGATTGAGAAGATCGCGACGGTTCATACCAATCTTCTCTCAGAGCGGGAGCATGCCCTGCTGCGAAAGCTGAAGGACACAGTGATGCAGAAGGGGGTGAAAACAGTGTCAGGGCTTTCCCGATTTCCGCGCCTTTTCTGAGCGGGACTCAGTGAGCGTGACGCGCGACGAATGCGCAGCGCCGGCCACGCTTAACAGGAAGCTCTGCATTTGCGGGGTGAACTCGCGGCGCTCGGCTTCTTGCTGCAAGAAGCAGTAAGCCCAGTAGGATACGCAGCAGAGATAACTTGCCACGGCGAAGTGATTAAGCTGCGTGACCGCGACGGCGGTAGTTTCGTGTGCGCGCAGAATAGTGGTAGTAGCGCCGATGAGCGAAACCAAACCGAGGCCGGTCGCGACCTGGAGCTCACGATCACGCCAGCCGATGGAGAGTAACTGGCTGCCTCCTGCGAGGAGCAGGAAGAAAGCGATGCGGAGAATGGAGACGGTTTGCTGCAGTTGCGCCAGAAGAAGCCACTGTCGAGATGTCACAGAGGCTAGGGTTTGAAGCGAAGCAAAAGGCCAAATAGCCGCGCCCGCGATCAGGATGAGAACACCGAGGATGACGGGGACGATGCGAGGCAGCGAAGAGCGGAGCGGCCGGAGGACCGACCAGGCCAACTCGACCAGAACGCAGAACTGGAAGGAAGAGTCGATGATGGTCTGGATGAAGTAGGCACGAAAGTAACTGGCAGAATGGAAATGACTGATGGCGAAAACGCCGAGGTTACTGAGGATGTCCCAGATACAATACGCACAAAAAACCGGCAGCGTTCGGTAGACACGCCTGAAGATGAGCAGTCCGACAACCGCCGCTTCGACGCCGATATAGGCAAACCAAAGGATGTTGTCCAGGTTCACAAATCGCGTCCCGCCCGAACGCGCTCGCGCAATACAAAGAGTCTACCAGCGTTTCAGACCGCGGCAACTGCGGCGGTCGCCTAGGTGCAGCAAAACTAAATACCCCCGCCTAAAGGCGAGGGTATTTGAAGGACCAACATTCGTAATCCGACCGTTAAGCTGTCGCTGGCGGCAGAGGCATCGGGCCCGCCGGGAATGCGTGAGCTGGGGGCAGAGGCATGGGCCCCGCCGGGAAAGCCATCGCTGGCGGCAGAGGCATTGGGCCTGCCGGGAAAGCCGTCGCGGGCGGCAAAGGCATCGGGCCAGCCGGGAAAGCCGTCGCTGGCGGCAGAGGCATTGGGCCCGCCGGGAATACGTGGACTGGTGGCAGAGGCATGGGCCCCGCCGGGAAAGCTGTCATCGGCGGAAGCGGCATCGGCCCCGCCGGAAAAGCGTGAATTGGTGGCAGCGGCATGGGACCGGCTGGAAACGCATTCGCCGTGCAAGCCGTAACGAGAAGAAGCCCAAGAATGACAACTTTGACAATATTGAATTTGCTCGTACCCATGAAAAACTCCCCTGGCGGAGACAATCCGCCCTGAACCTTGCAAAAAAAGAGTACCCCAAGCGGGTCATGGAAGCTACAACAAAAGTGGCATTAGGAATTATTTTCCACCTAAGTAATGATTCGCGTACCACTATAGTAATCACAAATGAGGTTACCAAGCCGCTTTGCGCACTTTCTTCGCCTGACGAGACGGGGTTCTCGCAGGAGCATTGGACCGAATTTCGGAACGGAAGGTGCTGGAAGCGTTATTCAGAAGCTAAAGTGGGATTTACAAACCAGGCGGTTCTGAGATTTTGGCGAGCAAGCGCGGGTTTTCCATTTCGTCTTCGCCGTTTACCATGGCAGCCCGTATCCGCAAGCCGCCATCCGGGCCGAAACGCACACGATCATGTGCAGTCGAACAATGGGTCGATCAACCCTGGATGCCGGCCGGTTACCAGTCTGGAAACTTTAGTGCCCTGTGCCAAATCAACAAAAGCCGCTACAGTGGCAACTAAGCTCATAAGAATGGGGCTTTGACTATGACGATTCAAAAAGCAGAAGCGCGGCTTCCGCTCGGCGCACAAGCCACAGCGAGTGGCCGGCAAGAGGTGCGTTGCGCGGTGCGGTTCCCTCTCGCCCTGCCGGTGGTGTTGTCCACCGGAAATGGCGACATTCCGGCTCTGACGCGGAACATCTCCGCCAGTGGCGTGCTTTTCTCCCTGGACAGAGCATTACCTGCCGGGCAAGACATCCGATTTTCCATGCGCATGCCGCATGCCATCCTGGGCACGCCCCATGACGTTCTGGTCCACTGCACGGGACGTGTGGTACGCTGCTCCTCAAGCCACAACGAGCATCTCGCCGCGGCCACTATCGACGAATATCGATTTGCGGAGCAGTGAGAGCCGGTTGGCGGGCCAGTGGCCAACTATGGAAATTCTGGACGATCATAACGAGGGCGAGAGTACAGATACTTCAGTAAAGCCCGGCACGATTCGCATGATTCTCGCGGATTCACAAGCGATTTACCGCGTGGGTATACGCAAGGTATTCGCTCTTGAAGACGATATCCGCGTGGTGGCGCAGGCCGATTCGCTGGAGAACCTGCGTGCGGCCATTGAACGCTATCCTACCGACATCGTTCTCCTGGAAGGAAGCATGCTGGCCGGTACGGCCAATGCCATTCCCGAGTTGTTGCGCCTGGCTCCGGATATGAAGCTGATCGTGCAGGCCGTAGCCACCGACGAAAATCACACTGTGGAGCTCTACCGGAGGGGCGTGCGCGGTATCGTTTCCCGCTCCATCTCTCCGGATCTGCTGGTGCGTTGCGTGCGCCGCATTGCCGCGGGCGAAACGTGGATCGACAACCAATCGGTGAACTGGGTGATCGATGCCTATCGCGCCCAGGCCGCCGCCCTGGTAAGCCCCCGCAGCCAGCCCCGCCTTTCGCCCAAGGAGATGTCGATTATTACCTGCATCACCCAAGGCAAGCGCAACAAGGAGATCGCGTTCCAACTGGGAACGACGGAGCAGGTGATCAAGAACTATCTGCGCAAGATCTATGACAAGCTCGGGGTTTCAGACCGGCTGGAGCTGGCGCTCTATTGCCTCCATAACAAGATCATCCAGACGGACGCGGATGAAGTGACAGTGGCGCAAAAAGTCGTCGGCACCTAGTAGGATCTGAAACCGGCGTCGTCTGCCGCGAATCCACAAATCTACAATTTCATTCTTTCCTCGGTTCGCCGGCGCAGGCTTGGCGCGCGATCTCGAGCAGCCGAATCATCTCTGCTAAATCGGCACGGCGCATGGCACCGAGGAGTTCGATGGGGCCGCGGCGGACAACCGGGTCCATGCTGCGCAGAAGTTCCAGTCCGGATTCGGTAATCTGCGTCAACACCACGCGGCGGTCGTCGCGGTCGCGGTGCTGCCGCACCAGCTTGAGACGCTTGAGCCGCGCCAGAAGGCGCGTGATATCGGGCTCTGCGGCGATCATACGATCGCCGATGGCCGCACAGGGAAGTCCGCATGGCCCGGCGCCGCGTAAAATCCGCAGAACGTTGTACTGGGTCGCGGTGAGACCCCAGCCGCGGATCTTCTGCTGGAGGGCGCGATTCAGGCAATCCGAAGTGCGAAGCAGGTTCAGGAGCGCCTCCTCCTCCACGCTGGAGAAGGCTGGCTCCTGCAGAATCTCGAGCTTCAGGTTTGCCATCGGCGCGCGCTCCTATTGATCCGGCCATAAAAATGCTGCGACGTTGCCCATCCTTCTCCGCGCTCTTTTAGGGATATGGGTGGGAAAGTCAGCAGGTAAAGCATCACCGCAACCCGCCCAGTTGCTACGGGAGCGGAGGAGCGTGCCGGCGCGGCGCCGGACGCGGTTTACTGCTTCACGACTTCGAGCTCGATATCGAGTGTGACGTCGGTACCAACCATCGCGGCAGGAAACTTCGAGCCGATGCCGAACGCAGTGCGGTCGATGGTGGTGGTAGCGGAAAATCCCGTATGCACTTTGCCTTTGGGATCGGTCATCGAGCCATTCGGGCCAACCACGTCGAGCACCACGGGCTTGGTGACGCCGTGCAGCGTCAGGTTTCCGCTCACGCTCAGGTGATTGCCGTTCTTGGCCACGCTGGTGCTGGTAAATGTAGCCGTGGGCATGGTGGCGATGTCGAAAAAGTCAGGGCTTTTGAGGTGCGTGTTGCGCGCGTCCACGCCCGTGTCCACGGTGTCAACGCCGATGGTGGCCGTGACGGTAGACTTGGTGGCGTCGGCCTCGTCGTAGACGATGGTGGCTTTCACATTTCCAAAGCGGCCATGAATTTTGGACACGCTCATGTGCACGATGCTGAAATCGACTTCGCTGTGGTTGGGATCGGAGACCCAGGTGGAGGTTTGCGCGAGCGCGAGGGGCGCTGCGAGGGCCAGAATGCCGGAGAGAATTGCCAGCCGTTTCATTTTAGGAAAGCTCCTTTTTTGAGTGCAGGGTCTGCGACCGCCGTGGGAATTCGCGAGAGCGCCGGACTGTGAGGTCAACGTCTCCGCAGGGAAAACACCGTGAAGTGTTGCTCTTAGTAGGATGCACGAGGCAAGATACTCGTTGCAACAATTATTTTGTGAAATTTCAGCCCTGAGCTTTGAGCTCCCAGCCTCTTCCTTCTTACATGCAATGACTCAAGACCCCGCACGAATCGGACCGAAAGCTGACACCTGAAACCTGAAACCCGAAACCTGTTCTGCTATCCTCGCGCCTATGTCTGTGCTCGGCCATCTTAAGCAGCTCAACCGCCCGCAGCGCCATGCTTTTCTCGCCGCCTTTCTGGGCTGGACCCTCGACAGCCTCGACTTTTTTCTGCTGGTTTTTTGCGTGAAGGCGATCGCCGGCGAGTTCCAGACTCAGCCCTCGGCGGTTTTGGGAGCGATCTTCCTCACGCAAGCGTTCCGCCCCGTGGGCGCTCTGCTTTTTGGCATGCTGGCCGACCGCTTCGGCCGCCGCCCAATACTGATGGCAAACATTCTGGGCTTCTCAGTCATTGAGCTGGCCTGCGCCTTTGCGCCTTCGCTGCACGTGCTTCTCATCCTGCGCGCACTTTTCGGGATTGCCATGGGCGGTGTGTGGGGCGTAGGCGCGGCGCTGGTGTTTGAGACCTTGCCCAGGGAAGGACGCGGCACATTCTCCGGAATCCTGCAGGAGGGGTACGCCCTGGGTTCCATCCTGGCCTCGGCAGCTTTCGGGCTTTTTTATGCCGGCGTTCACTGGCCCCTCTTCGGGCATGTATTGGCGTTGCCCGCAATCGGCTGGCGGGGGTTGTTCATCATGGGCGCATCGCCCGCGCTGCTGGCGTTCTATGTGCAGGCGCGCGTTGCAGAGTCGCCGGTGTGGCTCGAGGCCGCCAAAAAGCGCAAGACGCGCGCCGCTCTGCACGAGGGGCTGGCTTGGCCACAGCAACTGACGCATTTCCTGCCCACGTTTCTGTTTCTCGTAGTTCTCATGACGGCCTTCATGAGTTTCTCTCACGGAACGCAGGATGTGTATCCCACATTCCTGGCCGTCGCGATCAAGCTCTCGCCGGAGACTATCGGCCTGATCGGTGTGCTCTACGGTCTGGGTTCGATTGCCGGCGGCATCGTCTTCGGCGCGCTGTCTGAAACCTGGGGCCGCAAGCGCGCCATTATCACCGCGGCGTTGCTGGCGCTTCCGGTAATTCCTCTGTACGCCTACGGGCATACAGCCGTCACCCTGGGCATCGGCGCGGTGCTGATGCAGTTTATGGTGCAGGGCGCGTGGGGTGTGGTTCCCGCATATCTCACGGAGTTGTCGCCTGCCCCGGTGCGCGCAACTGCGCCGGGATTGGCCTACCAACTGGGCGCGCTCATCACTGCGTGGAATGGAAAGGGCCAGGCGCTGGCAGCAGAACGCTGGGGCAATTATCCGGCAGTCCTGGCCGTGACTGTCGCCGTGGTCGCAGTGGCGCTGGCGGGCCTGACGGCATTGGGACACGAGGCCAAGGGCAGGGAAATGAACGAGGCGTAAGGGCGCGAGGAGGCGTCCCCCGAGTAGAGCATCGGGAGCGATTGCGCCGGACTCGTCACTTCTGCGGCATATCGATTTCGCTAGGGGCCACTTAGAATGAGGGTCAATGCATCCAGGACCCAGCGAAGTGGCGATTGTCGCAATCGGGCGCAACGAAGGCGAGCGCCTGAAACTATGCCTTCGCGGCGCGCTCCGGGATGCGCCGATCGTGGTGTACATCGACTCAGGTTCGGCAGACGGCAGCGCGGAGTATGCGCGCACCGTAGGCTGCCGCGTCGTCGAACTCGACTCCTCGCGGCCCTTCAGCGCGGCGCGGGCGCGGAATGAGGGCTTCGCCTGCGTCATGGAGCACGCGCCTGGCACTTCCTTTGTGCAAATTGTCGATGGCGACTGCGAGCTCGAAGAAGGCTGGATCGAGCGAGCCACCAACACACTCGAAGAAAAATCGCATGTGGGCGTGGTGTGCGGACGCGTTCGTGAGATTCACCCGGAAGCAAGCGTCTTCAATCGTCTGTGCGACCTGGAATGGCAGCAACCGGCGGGCGAGGTGCGCACCGCAGGCGGACGCTTCATGGCGCGCGCCCGCGTATTTCAGGAAGTCGGCGGATTCCGGCCCGATGTGATCGCGGGCGAAGACGATGAGTTTTGTATCCGTGTGCGGCGGCAGGGCTGGAAGATTCTAATGCTCGATGCGCCCATGGCCAGCCACGACGCGGCCATCACGAGCTTTGCGCAATGGTGGTGCAGAAACCGCCGCGCGGGTCACGCCTATGCGCAGGTTGCAGCCTTGCATGGCGGCGGAGACGAGCGCTACTTTGTCCGCGACCGGCGTCGCATTTTGATCTGGGGTCTGGCGCTGCCGATTATGGCGATGGCCGCAGCGCCCTTCACGCACTACATTTCGTTGCCCATTCTGCTTTGCGCGTATGCTTTGCAATGCGCGCACATTGTGCGCGGCTGCCGCAAGCGAGGATGGGCGAGCCGCGACGCATGGATCTATGGATTCTTCACCGTGATCTCGCGCTTCCCGGCATTGCAGGGATTGTGCGAGTACTATTGGCGGCGGATGCGGCGGCGGCCCATGACGATCATCGAGTACAAGTAAGGGAGCCCATGAGCGAGGCGATCGACCTCAAGGCGGAAAAGAAAAGCGCAAACGGCAAATCGGGTGCCGTGCCGCATCGCCGCGTAGCTCTGCTGGGAGCTGGCTACATCGCCGACTGGCACGCCAAGTGTCTCAAGTCCGTGGCGGGCGTGGAATTGGTTGCGGTGTGCGACCAGGCGCAGGAGCGCGCCGAGGCCCTGGCCGCGAGATACGGCATCGCAAAGAGCTACGGGTCGCTCGCGGCGATGCTCCAAGCGGAAAAACTCGACGCCGTCCACATCTTGCTGCCTCCCGACCTGCATTTTGCGGCGGCCAGCGCGGTGATCGACGCCGGCGTGAGCGTGTTCCTGGAAAAGCCCATGTGTGAGAGCAGATCGCGGTGTGAGGAACTAATCCAAAGGGCCGCTGCATGCAATGCCCAGCTCGGCGTGGGGCACAACTTCCTGTTTTCACGGCCCTGGGAGCAGTTGCGGCGCGACGTCCGCGGCGGCATTCTGGGACGCGTCGATCAGATCGCGGTCATGTGGAATCGCTTTCAGCCGCAGTCAGCATTTGGACCCTTCGACATCTGGATGCTGCGCGACCCGCGCAACATCATGCTCGAAACCGGCTCGCACCTGGTGGCGTACATGGTGGACCTGGTGGGC
>JARLFZ010000062.1 GCA_031296305.1 Occallatibacter sp.
CGCCGCTCATCGCGGTCAGGTTTCTCACTTCAAGCCGGTTCTGATTGAACTCGAGGGTGCCGTGCAATTGGCTCAGTCCATTGGGCAGATCCTCCAGCGAGAGGGCGCCGTCCTGGAAATCGATGCTCCCCTGCAGGTTGGGGTGCTGTAAAGGCCCGTGCGCCTCCACCTTGAAGGTCGACAATCCACTGGCGGTCAAGTCGGGGTCGAGGGTCTCTGCCAGCTTGAGGTTGATGGAGCCGCTGGCGGCTACATCGAGTTGCTGGGAACCCTGGAGCGACACATCGCCCTGCATATGCAGATCGGTATTATCACCGGTTACGTGCAAAGGATCGAGATGAATGCGGCCGCCGGCCAGCGTGGCATGCAATCCGCCGTCGCCCTGGAGCTGAACGCCGGAGATGGTGAATGCCAATTCTCGCAGCTTCGCCTCACCGTGAAGTTGCTCGGGGTGCGCGAGCGGGCCGTCAATTGAAACCGTGCCAGCCAGTGCCGACTCGCCGTTGAACTCCGCCATGTGCGCCATGCGCAGCAGAGTACCGAGATTGAAGCGCGAAAATTCGAGCTGGGCGTGGGTCGGATAGTCGCCGTGGAGAGTGGTTTGCCCGTGCAGCGTGAGTCCAGCCTGCTCCAATTGCGTGGTGGCGTTGTATTCGATGGTCGGCCCCGTGGAATGCGCAGCGACCTGGAGGGTTCCGAATTGCTGGCCGCCGTAGGTGAGCGCTGTGAGGGTTGCATGGCCCTCAAGGCGCGGATCGTCAAGCGAGCCAAAACCGGAAATGGCAAACGAAAGCTTGGCGGTGGCATCGAAATTGCGGCTGCGGACGAAGTTGAGGCGGGCGATATCGACGTTCTGGGCGCGCGCGTCCACTTGGAAACGGTCCGCCTTGAAATCAAATGTTCCAGAACCGGAGACGTTCCCGCCGGCATCGTTGAAGGAAGCCGACGTCAGCTTGAGTACTTGGCCGGCAAGCGCGGCCTGGACGCGCAGACCTGAGATCGGATCGCCATAGAGGGAGCCTCGCTCCATTTGTACGGAACCGGATGCGGAGAGTGCATGGAGCGGCCCATCGGCCGCGATGCGCGCGTTGAACGCACCAGTGAGCGGGAGATTGGGACCGCCCCCGGCGGTAACAAATGGCTGCACGTCGGCTACTTCGAGATTGGCCGCGTCGAAGTGCGCATGCAGCACGGCGTTCGCGTCAAATACCGGCTCGCGGCCCGGCGAAGCCCCAGGGGATGCATCGATCGTGCCGTTCAGCGAAATGCGCGTCGTGCCACGCTCGAGCTGCGCGTGCTGAATGGCGATTTGCGACGGCGAATACAACAGGCCTGATGCAGAGACGGAATCGAAGCGCACAATCTGCGGCGCACTGGAGCTGCCGGCAGGCAATTCCACGGCAAGTTGCGTGGCTTGGACGGTGCCCGCAATGTGCGGCCGGGTGAGCGAGCCTGTCCACGTTCCGTGAAAGTCGGCCTGCCCCCCCAACGACACCGGCAGCGCCGCGGCTCCGGTTTTGCCATTGCGCTTGTAGCCGAGGCTGCGCAGCCCTGTGTCGAATTCAGCCAGATTGTGCGAGTGGAAATCGATGGTGAGCGCAGAAGGACTGGCAGTTGGGTACGCACCCAGCACGCCATGCGCTTCAAGATCGCTTTGGGGCAGGTGAATCTCCAACTTGCGCACCGCGACCGAGCCGTTGTGCTGCGCATAAGTGGCATCGATCGCTCCCGTCGTGGGCACTTCGCCGGGGGGAGTTTGCCGGGAGGGGCGGAGGCCGAACTGGGCATTGACTGAGACGGTGTTGCCGTCACCGTGCGTCCAGACGGCAACAGCGGGGCCGTTCACGCGCGCGTCCAGCCCCAGACGCCGGTAGGGTGCGGGGCTGACCATGTCGAGCACCGTATCGAGCGCGACGTCCTTGAAATTGGCGGTCACTTTGCCGTTGACGGGGATGATCGAGGGTGGGGTGCGGACGAGACTATTCCGGTTGGCGCGAGACTCTTCGGTTCCTCGAGGGGCCTGCTGCGGTTGCGCCGAGGCATCCGTGGGGAGCCAGGGCTCAAGAGCGACAGTTCCTTCGATCTGGCCGCCCTGACGCAAGCGAGCGACGATCCCGGTGACGAGCAACTGCTTGCCGTCGGCGTGGACGCGGGTGTCGAGCGTGATGCCCGAGGCCGTGACGCCCGCGCCAATGTAAGAACCGCCGTCAATGTGCACGCCGCCGTCGATTTGGAGTGCATTTTCCTGGCCGGCAGCACTGAGATTGAGGCGAGCCAGACCCTCGGGCGCATCGCCGTAGCCGGTGATGGGATCGAGGAGGCGCATGTCCAGATCGCCTTGCACATGCGCGTGCCAGCGGGGATGCGTGAAATCCTCAAGGTCTCCAGTGACTTCAAGAGAGTGACTCGGGCCGCCGCGCCGCTCCGCCGTGATGCGCAGGGAACGCAGAAACACCTGCGCGTGCTCCAGATCGAGCGTGGCCTGCAGGGCCCCGTGCACCGGCAGCGGGTTACGCGGCACCGTGCGGGCGAGATTGAGATCCGTGACGCCAACTTCGATGCGATACGATGCGGGCGTACGGAACGTGGCGCGCACATAACGCATGACGAGCGATGCATCGTTGGCGGAAAAGTCGAGCGGCGCGTTGCGGTTCTGATAATCGAAGCTGGCGTTGCGGCAGTCGTAGTCCAGGCTGCCCTGTTCCACCGAGATGCGGCTGGCATGCATTGCGAACAGAGTGTCGATGGCCGAATTTGACGAGCTACTCCGCTGGCGCGGCTGGGGCTGATTTGTGGACCCGTCGGGATAGACGATGAAGTGCAGGCTGGGCCGGACAATCTCCAGGCTGCGCAGGCGAACGGTGGGACTGAAAAGATTGCGCAAGCTGAAAACCACGCGCAAGCGATCGATTTTTGCGTAGGGCGCTTCGCCGGGATCTTCAAGGCCATGAATGACGACTCCGTCGGCTTCGGCCTCAAAGTGGAGCAGGCGCCAGTGGAAGGATGCAATCTCGGCCCGGCCGCCGGTGATTTCTTCGAGCGACGTGATGAGACGCTTGCGCACCGCATTTTCAAATGTCGAAGAGCTGGCTACGAAATACAGGCCGACGGCCAAAACCACGAGAAGGGCCGCGATGCTCGCAACGCTGAGGGGAAGATGACGCAGAAAGAAGCGGCGCAGACGGCTGCGCTTCGGCGGCGGGGTGGGTTCTTCGCTCGCAATGGGCTTTTCTTCGTGCTCGCTCATCGGCTCCCCCCTTTCGTGCCGGCCGAGCTGGCGGGCGTTGCCGGCGCAGGTTGTGGAGCAGGCGCGACGGCAGGTTGCGGAGCAAGGTCGGGGGCAAGATCGGAATCCAGCACTTCCACGTCGCCCTGCCGGCGCAAGTCGGTGAGCCAATTGTCGAACAGTTGGTTGACTTGTTTCTGCAGCAGGATTTCCTCAATGCGCGGCGAAACCTTATCGAGCGGTGGAACGGTTACGCCGGGCGCGTACTGCGGCAGCAGCGTGTCGTGGTAGTAGGTTTCAACTTGCTGGGGGGAGATTTGAATGCCCTGCCGGAAGCGCTGCTCAATGAAGCGCAGGATCTCCAGGCGGTAGCGGAGATAGGCCTCGACGCGCTCGGCTGTGAGCCCATGCGAAGCCAGAAAAGTATTCCATCCCGCATCGGAGGCGCAGTTCTGGCGGATGCAGATGGGCAGTTCCGTGCGGATCTCGTGCAGGCGCGCATTGACCTCTTCTTGCGAGGGCTCGATGGCTTCGATGTCCTGCTGGCGGATCTGCTGCTCGATCAAGGCCCGGCTGACCAACTGCTCAAGCGCCTGCTGCCGCGTGATCTCGACCTGGATGACCGTGGTGGGATCGAGAACGGAGAGCCGGATCTCGTCGTCGAGGTCGCTAGCCAGGATGACTTGCTTGTTGACGACGGCGACAGCGCGGTCCAGGACGAGGGGCGACGCTGAGGAGTCCGGTTGTTGGGAGGCGAATATTGGCATTGCGGAAAGTAGCAGTGCGAGGACGAGAAATTTTGCCGCTGCGCTCAGAACGACAACTGAGTCATGGGCGCGATCGATGACCATTTCGCGAACGAAGCCGATCCGGATTGAAGCCAATCTGCGCATCAGAAGGCCTGCCCCAGACTGAAAAAGAAATTGATGTGCGGGCCTTGGCCCAGATACGGATCCGTCGCCCAACCAGGAATCTTGCTCGTGGTTGTCGTGGGGATCGAGTAGTTGATATTCACCGGGTAGATCGGTGGATTGAGGTTATAGCTGAAGTCGAAGCGAATGGGGCCGACCGGCGTGTGGTAGCGCAAACCCGCGCCCAGGGCATGCGAGAAATCGTTGAAGCTGCATGGGCCTTGCTGGCCAGTCGACGTCAACGGACCGGTGCCTGTAGGGTCATATTTGCCCTTAGGATAGGCGGTGGCCGGATCTGTTATGACTGCGGCCCTGCATGCAGCGCCGTCGGGCTGACGCGTGCGGAGAATGCTTGCCCATGCGTCGCCGGCATTGGTGAACACGTTGCCCATGTCGTGAAAGATGACGAAGCTAATGGTGTTCGCGAACCAGGGTAGGGTGGGAGGCGGCAGACGCAATTCCGTGCTGTTGATCAAGGCTCCCGCGCCGCCGATCTGGTAGCCGGTTTCAGGATCGCGCGGACCGGCGGCATTTTGCGAAAAACCACGCAGCGAAACGGGACCGCCGGCATAGAGGCGCTCGGGCAACGGAATCAGCTCGCTCGATCCGTTGCCGAAGGCGCGAATCTGCCCGTAGCGCGTGTTGCGCGCCACCACGAAGCGGTTCTTATCGAAGCCGTAGTAACTGGAGTTCGAGACGTCGATACGGTTGAACTCGGCCTGGGCGCCAAAGAGCCGGTCGGAAAGAAATTCCTGAAAGCTGGTGTAGGTCCCGCGGTGCGCATCCAGGGGCACATCGCGCGTGTCGCGGATCCAGGTGAATGCGGGGCCGCCGACGCGCGTGGCCGTGGAGAGCTCGGGGATTTCTCCGGGATAAACCTGCAAGCTGCTGGCTGCCACTTTCACTCTGCGGAAATCGATTTCGTAGATGAAGGTGTTGGCCCGTGAGAGCCATGAGCCGGGATGGTTGAAGTTTTCTGTCCCCCGGAATGCGCCTTCGAGGCGTGAGGCAACGTAGGTCGACACGTCTTCGCTGTTGGCATAGCCGCCGGAGAAGGCGAGGCCGAAGTTGGGGTTGCCCTCGATATGCGGAACCTGATAGAGCAAGCCAATATTTTGTTCGAGCAAGCCATACGTGCCGCGAATCGATGCCGATTGATCGCGGCCGAAGAGCCCGTTGCGCGAAATAGCGGCCAGCACGCGCGGGCTGACGCCGGTTTTTCCGTTGGGATTGCAAGCGACTCCGGCAGCGAACGCGCCCGAGCAATGATTCTGCGGCTGACCGGTCTGCACCTCAAAGCCGAAGCCGTAGGTTAGCGTCCAGCGCCGCGCTTCGATGGCCTGGATCAGCACGGTTTTCTGGGGCGCGTCGCCGGTGGGATTCACGACCGCGGTGTTCACCTCATTAAAGAGGGCGAAGGCATACAAGTTGCTCTGCGTAGTAGCGAGCGCGTTCTGATCGAGCGCATCGCCGGGATGCACGGTGATGGCCCGCGCCACCGTCTGCGGGCGCGTAGTTTCGAGGCCCGTTAAAAGCACATTGCGGATGAAGGTCTGCGGTCCTTCTTCAATGTGGAAGACGACACCGACCTTACCAGGATCGGCGGGCTCGGGCTGCTGCGCTACGTTCACGGTCGCCTGATCAAAGCCGTGGCTCAAGTACGCTGTGACCAATGCATCGTGGTCGCCTGCCAGATTGCGAGGCGAGAGCATCTGGCCCGGCGCGGTGTTCAGCATCGCGGTCAAGGTTGCCGTGGGGATGTGATCGTTACCCTGCAACTGCATGGCGCCAACGCGAAGCTGCTGGCCCTCCGCGACGCGATAGACGACCTTGAGCGGCGCGGAGCGGTCTCCAATCAGTTGCGGCAACGCGCCGGAATTGTCAGCGGTCTCGGGAGTGCTGGTTTCAGGCGTGACCTTCACTTGAGAAAAACCGTTGTTGCGATACACGCTCTCCAGCACGCTGACGTCAGCGGAGACCAGCGCCTGGCTATAGAGGCCATGACGGTCCAGCACGTCGGCGGCGTGAACGCTGAGCAGATCTGTGAGCGTGGCCTTCGAAAAATAATGGTTCCCGGTAACCGAGACTTGCTCCACGCGACGCCGCTGTCCCAACTGCACGGTGTAGAAAATGGTCACTTCCTCGGCCCCGGCTGATTGCCGCTCGTGATCGACACGCGCATCGAAGTAGCCCAGGCGCTGATAGTAATCGCGCAAGCGGCGATTGCCTTCGTTAAGCAGGTCTTCGTCGACGCTGCCTTCCTGGAAGATGGGGATGAGCCGCTTGACGCGCTCGGCATCGATGCTTGCGCCGTGCACCTGGACGCGCACCACCGGACCACGATTCGCCGAGAACTGGTAGTTGACCGCCTTCGTGGCATGGTCATAGGCCGCGGATTCGAGCTTGACCTCGGCCTCAAGGCGATCTTCCTTCTGATAATCGCGGAGCGCGCCATCGAGAGCCCGGTTGACGGTGTCGTGATCGACATGCGCGATCTTCCAGAGATGCGCGTGGGTGCGGAATTCGTCTACGGTCATGCCGGAATCGCCCGTGACCGTAACCTTGCCGACGCGCGCACGCGGCCCGGAAACCACGCGAAACGAGATGTCGGCAAGCTGCTGCCGGGGACGCGCGGTGATATTTTGCGTGATGACGGCTTCGAAATAGCCGTTCTGCTCGAGCATGGAGCGCATCTGTTGTGCGGCGCGCACCATTTTTTCCTGGGTCAGACGGGTTCCGGTTTCCAGTTGGCTGGCCCGCTGCAATTGCATGTTCATGGTGGCGCCGGTGGCGCCGTCTACGCCTACGCTTCCGATAAAAGTGCGCGGGTTGCCGGCGAAAACCAGGGCCACGCCGTCGGCCAGGCGCGTGCCGCGTGCCGCGATGGTGTCGTAAAGGCCGGTGGCATAAAGCTGGCGCAAACTGCTTCTCAGGTTCTCCTTGGTCAGCGGCGCTCCTTCAGCCTGGGGCAGATGGTTAGCAAGCGGCTGGAGCTGATCGGCGGGTACGCCCTCGAATGCAATGCTGCGAACGGGCAGGCCCTCCCACTGGAGAACGGAGTTGGGCGTTTGAACGGGAGGTTTCGAGGGCTCGGGAGACGTTGCGCCCTGCGCGTTGCCGGCTAAGGGATCGGCCTCGGAAGACGCCGGGGCCGCTGCGGGCGCCTGGCACCAACTGTGGAGCGATGCGCTGCCGACAACCAGAAGGATGGAGGTGAACAAAACTCCGGCGCGCGACCGGCGGAATGCCAGACCTTGCCGCTCCGTTGAGGTAGGACAGAGCCTGCATCGGTGGGCCAGGTAAGCACCACGCCGTTCTTCCGGCTTTGTCCGCAAGACCATATCTTTAAAAAACGCGCGGTAATCGAATGTCAAATCAAGGCCAACGCGGCTCACCACGCGATGTTGCAGGGTGTCGGCTGCGGTCGATTGTTGTCCATGGTCAGTCAATCCAAGATACTTCCCTTATACTAACGAGGAAAGAAGCCAAGGCAAAACCTGAGCAATGATAGGTGCTGGTTCGGTTTGAAAAAGGCTGATCCCTCATGGGCTAAAACCACCCTCATTTTTGGAGCCTGTTCGGTACGACTGAACAGCTTGCTGAAAAAGTCCGAAGCGAGCGCGAAGTGTAGCGAAAAAACATCCCTCAGCGGCTGAAGCCGGGTCATTTTGCTGGCCTTATCGGCACGGATAAATCCGTGCCCTTTCAAAATGAGCCTCTCGATTTAGTTTTTCAGCAGCCTGTGAAGTCGTGCCCTTTCACGGCAGACTCAAACTGACCCACTACCCAGCAATGGCAGGCGCCGATTCCTCCAAAGGCCGCCGTGCTGGTACAGGGATATAGTTTTCGAAGTCGGTCAACTCCGGCGTCGTAATCGTGCATCTAAGTCCGAAGCAGCCAAAAGGAACCGCATGTCCGACGTCCCTACCTCGACGCAATCGCCCCAGCGCAGCCGTGCAAACGGCGGCGGCGGAGCGGCAGCCAGCAGACTAACGACTCCCAACGCGGCCGACGCCGAGGTGCTGGCGCGGGCACAGGCTGGCGATCATCACGCCTTTGCCCAGCTCTATGCCCTGCACAAGCGGCGCATCTACTCGCTTTGCCTGCGCATGGTGGGCAACGTGGCCGAAGCCGAGGATCTGACGCAGGAAGCTTTCCTGCAGTTGCATCGTAAGATTGCCACCTTCCGCGGGGATTCGGCCTTTTCCACCTGGCTGCATCGCCTCGCTATCAATGTGGTTTTGATGCAACTGCGCAAAAAGGGTCTGTCTCTGATTTCTCTGGACGAAGCCATGGAGCCGAACCCGGAGGAGGGCCCCAGCCGCAGCTTTGGCGCTCCCGACCTGACGCTGACGGGAACCATCGACCGCCTGGTGTTGGAGCACGCGATTGCCGATCTCCCAGCCGGCTACCGGCTCATTTTTATCCTTCACGATGTGGAGGGTTTTGAGCATAATGAGATTGCATCCATGCTGGAATGTTCGATTGGTAACAGCAAATCGCAACTGCACAAGGCGCGTTTGAAGCTGCGCGACGCCCTGCGCGCCCAGAACCGCCAGGAGGCGCGGCCATGAACCATGACTTCAGCAAGATGAGCTGCGCGGAATTTCAAGATCAAATGGCCGGGTTTATCGGGTCAGGAGAAGATCTCAGCGCCCATCCTCACCTGAAACATTGCGCAGATTGCCGCGCCCTGCTGGCCGATCTGGAAACCATCGCCGAGGCTGCGCGGCAGTTGTTCCCGAGCGTGGAACCGCCTGACGAGGTGTGGGAACATATCGAGTCGGCCATCAAGCGGGGCGACTAAGGCGGTTCCCGGATCGAAAACCCAAGGCGGTTTGGTTTCCCACCCTTTTCGCAATAAGCGCGAAAAGGATGGGGCACCGGCAGGTTGCGCCGGGGTTTGCTGCGCCCGTTGATTAGCCGCCCATTCGGTTCCCAAATCCAGACCAAACCTGCTCGCATGCCGTAGCCTTCGCACTGGGGCCCCACCGCTCGCCTTCATGGATTTTCAGCCGATAGACCGGTGGAACGGCTGCGTTGAGCTTAGACCTGGTGGCGTGGTGCACGCGTCGTTCGCAAAGGATTACGGCTGCGTTTACGCGTCTCGTAAGCTCTTCGAATGAAAGACGGTTATGAGGGCATGGAACCCTGGACGAGGCGAGAACGTAGCACAAGTTCAGGAGCAGCAAAGGATATGCACCGCGGAGGGTCGAATTTGCAACTTTTCCCTTTCTGAACTATCTAATGATAGAAAAGTTGATACGGGGACACTCAATGTCAAATCATCCAGCTTCAAGTTCTGACGAATCCACACCCAAGAGCGTACCGGGAACGCGCATCATTCCGATTTTGCCGGTTCGCGATACGGTTTTGTTTCCTCATGCGGTCCTGCCTTTGACGGTAGGCCGGGAAAGCTCGATCCAGCTGATCGAGTCGCTAGGCGAGGAGCGGGCGATTGTGGTGGCGGCGCAATTGGATGCGCGCCTGGACTCGCCCAAACCCTCCGATCTACACATTGTCGGCACCTTGGCCACCGTGCACAAGGTTGTGCGCATGCCCAACCAGAGCCGTTTTGTGTTTACCGAAGGCGTGAGCCGCGTGCGGCTAGTGCGCTTTATCCAGTCCGAACCGTTTATGGTGGCCGAGGTGGAGACGCTGGAGGACGTGACGCCGCCAACCTCTGCCGAGTTCGAGGCGCTGGTACGCAACGTGATCGGCCAGTTCCAGCAGATTGTCGCCGAGTCGCCCACGCTCTCTGACGAGTTGCGGACCATCGCGGCGAACATTGAAGAACCCTCTCGCCTGGTGGACTTTGTGGCGTCTTCCCTGCCCTTTCTGACCACGGATGACAAACAGTTGCTGCTGGAAGCGCCGAGCGTGGTCGACCGGCTGGAACTGCTGAACAAACTGCTGGTGAAGGAGATCGAGGTGCAGCAGTTGCGCACCAAGATTCAGACCGAGGTGCAGGACCAGGTGCAGCAATCGCAGCGCGACTACTACCTGCGCGAGCAGCTCAAAGCCATCCAGAAGGAGCTCGGCGAGCAGGACGACGGCCAGCGCGACGTGGAGGACCTGCGCCAGAAGATTGAAGCCGCGGGCATGCCCGATGAGGTGAAGAAGGAAGCCTTGAAGGAGCTGGCGCGGTTGCAGCGCATGTCGCCCATGGCGGCTGACTACGGGCTTACCCGCAACTACATCGAGTGGCTGGCGGTGCTGCCGTGGAACAAGAGTTCGGGCTCGAAGATCGATATCGTCAAAGCCAAGGAGATTCTGGACGAGGATCACTACGAGCTGAAGAAGGTGAAGGACCGCGTTCTCGATTACCTGAGCGTGCTGGAGCTGAAGCCGGATATGAAGGGGCCCATCCTTTGCTTTGTGGGGCCGCCGGGAGTCGGCAAAACCAGCCTGGGGCGGTCGATTGCGCGGGCGCTGGGCCGCAAGTTCCAACGCGTTTCGTTGGGCGGCATGCATGACGAGGCGGAGATCCGCGGGCATCGCCGGACCTACATCGGCGCCCTGCCGGGACAGATCATTCAGAGCATTCGCCGGGCGGAAACCAACGACCCGGTGATCATGCTGGACGAGGTGGACAAGCTGGGACGCGACTTCCGCGGCGATCCGGCCTCGGCGCTGCTGGAGACACTGGATCCGGAGCAGAACAACACGTTCCGCGATAACTACCTGGACGTGCCGTTCGACCTGTCTAAGGTTCTTTTCATCTGCACGGCCAACATGCTGGACACGGTGCCGGCTCCGCTGATCGACCGCATGGAGATCATCCCCCTGCAGGGTTACAGCGAAGAAGAAAAGGTGCACATCGCCAACCGCTACCTGATTCCGCGCCAGATCAAGGAAAACGGGATCACCACGGAACAGATTGAGTTTCCCGAGGAGGCAGTGCGGCACATCATCCGCCACTACACGCGCGAGGCCGGAGTGCGCAAGCTGGAGCAGACTATCGGGACAGTTTGCCGCAAGGAAGCGCGGCGCGTGGTGGAGGGGCATACGGAGAAGCTGGTGGTGACGCGCGAGATGCTCAAGGAATTTCTGGGTGGAATCCAGGTGCGCGTGGAGACCGAGGTAGCGGAACGCGTGAAGCGGCCGGGCGTGGCCGTGGGGCTGGCGTGGACGCCGGCCGGCGGCGACATTCTCTTCATCGAGGCCAACAAGATGAAGGGCAAGGGCGGCTTCACAATGACCGGCCAGATCGGCGAGGTGATGCAGGAATCGATGCAGGCCGCGCTGACCTGGGTGCGTTCGAACGCCACGCGGCTGGGGCTTGCCGAGGACTTTACCAAGGATCTCGACATCCACATCCACGTGCCGGCGGGCGCAATACCCAAGGACGGTCCTTCGGCGGGCGTCACCATGGCCACGGTGCTGGTGTCGCTGCTGACCGATACGCCGGTGCGGCCGCTGACGGCCATGACCGGCGAGATCACGCTCAGCGGCAACGTGCTTCCAGTGGGCGGGATCAAGGAGAAGTTTCTGGCAGCGCGACGGGCCGGGGTGGACACCATCATCCTGCCTGCGGAAAACCGCCAGAGTGTGGAAGAGGACCTGGTGCCGGAGATGATGGCGGGCGTGGATGTGCACTACGCCAGCCAGATTGAAGACGTGCTGGCCGTGGCTCTGCCGAAATTGGCCATGCGGCCGCAGTTGCAGCCGGCCGCGACCGAGCTCCCGGTGGGCGCAGCGGCGTGAACTTAGCTTCCTGCAAGAATAAGGGCTGGCGAATCTGCCAGCCCTTCTTCTTTTGTGCGGATCCTCAGCCGCGAAACTTTTTTGCGCCGGATTCCCGTACCGGGCGTGTCTTGGGGACGACCCGCTCTGCGGCTTCGCTTGGCAGAAAATCGGCGGGGCGAGGTAGAGAGAGCCAGAATCCTGCCGATAGACCGGACAGAAAATGGCGCTTCTCGGTTCCGGTATGGGCCGTGTGCTGAACCCGCCACTGCTGGTTGGCGCTTTTCTGCGATCGTCGCAGCGCCTATTCGAGAAAATCCCGGCGGCGTTGCAGATTGACACGGAGAGCAGAATCATGGCGGCCACACACACGATCATCCCGCTGCATCTTTCCGGCAACACCACGGACCAGCAGAACCAGCAGCTGCAGAGTTGCCTGGGCGACGCCGTGCACAATGCATATCTCACGGCGATTGAGCAGCTCGACAAGCAAAGTGCGCAGGCTGTGCTTGAGGCGGAGCGCCAAGTCAAGGCCGATATCGCCAAAGCAGTGACGGAAATCGTACAGAGCCACACAATCAGCAGCAAGTACGAGGAAGAGGATGTCGATTCGGATCGCGGCTATCCGCCAACCTATTGCGTGCGCCCTGTGGAGGCACAGGTGACGGAGCTGAAAAAGGCCTTCCCGGCACTCGGCGCTTGCCAGGAAAAGCTGGGCCGACTGCCCCTCCCCGAGGGAGCCGAGGCCTGGTTTGCCATTCCTCGCTGGGAGGCCGTGGCATCCACCTACAACGAAGCGGTGGAGAAGATTCTTGAGGTTTTGGCCAAAAAGCGCCGGATTTCGAACCGGATTGCCGGACGCCTGGGCCAGGAATACCTGCGCCAAACCGAGCGCAGCCGGCTTGCGCGGGCCATTCTTGCCGAGCAGCAGCAGGGGTGCGACATCCTGGTTGTTGCCGTGCAAGCCGGCAGGCTGCATCGCGGCTGCTCGGCCCGGCGCACGCGCGCAGCCCTGGCCGGCAATGAGTACTGCCTGGGGGTTTTTGCTATTGCAAGCATTTTGCTCACACACCCCGAGCGCCTCTCCACCGGCGAATCCTTGATGGTCGATTGCGGAGGGGATGAGTACTCTCCCCGAGCCGACCACAACTTCGACCGCGTCCCTCTCTTCGACTTCGATCTCTCGGGAGTCGAGTTCAGCATCTTTTACGAGGACCGCGCCCGCAATCTGTGGGGCACGCCCACCGGGTTTCTCTACAAGCTGGCCTGAGCTGCCACGCAAATCCCAGATTTCCAGCGGCCGCGTCTACACGTCTAATCGATAGGCGGTATTCTTTTTCGAGTGATGCGTGTGCAAGTAATCCCATTTGGGGTATTGAAGGATTGGCTGGGGGCCTCCGCGACCACCGTGGAGCTGCCGGATGGCGCCACCGTGGCTGTGCTGCTGGAGCGCCTGCGCGGCCCATTACCGGCGGGGTCAGCAGCAGAGATTCTGGCCAGCATCGCGGTGAGCGTGAATGCCGAGTACGCCCAGGCCGCGCAAATTCTGCATGAAGGCGACGAGGTAGGCCTGTTGCCCCCGGTCTCCGGCGGCAGTCCTGCGCGGACGGCGAACGCCTTGGACGAGAAAAGCGGCGATGCGAACGTTAGCGTCGCGCTGACCCGCGATAGTATCAACGCGGAGAAAACAGTTGCCGCGGCCAAGAGCGGCGAAGACGGCGCGGTGGTGGTTTTCGACGGCATCGTGCGCAACCACACGCGGGGACGCCTCACCTTGCATCTGGATTACGAGGCCTATGAAGAGATGGCGCTCAAGCAGATGCGGGAGCTGGGGTTGAAGGTGCGGGAGCGATTCGACGTGAGGCAGGTGACGATGCTGCACCGGCTGGGCCGCCTGGAGATTGGCGAGACCAGCGTGCTGATCGTGGTGGCTTCAGCGCATCGCAGTGCGGCCTTCGAGGCGTGCCGCTGGCTCATCGATACGCTCAAGCAGACTGTGCCCATCTGGAAGAAGGAGACCTTTGCCGACGGCGCGGTGTGGGCGCCGGGCGAGCCGTTTCCGCAGGAGATTGCCCTAGAGTCAATAAAGTCTCGAGAGGCGCCGCATGAAACCTAATTGCGGCCGCGGCTTCGGCATCACAAGGCGCGTGGGCCTGGGCATGCTTCTGGCTCTGGCGGCGGTTGCGCTTGCCGCGCAGGATTCAGTAGCCACCTTTCACGTGGACGTGAAACTGGTGAACATCTTCGTCAACGTGACCGATAAGAACGGCGCATTGGTAGGCGGCCTGACGCGGGACGATTTCGCGGTGTACGAAGATGGACGTCCGCAACAGATTGCGGTCTTCGAGCGGCAGTCGGAGCTGCCGTTGAACCTGACGCTGGCCATCGACACGTCAGGCAGTGTGCGCAAGGATATGAGCGAGGAGGCGGCCGCGGCACGGCGGTTCGCGCACGCTATTTTGCGTCCGCAGGACAAGATGAGCGTGCTGCAGTTCGCCACCGTGGTGCGCGAGCTTGCGCCCTTCACCAACAAGATTGCGCAGATCGACCACGGCCTGAGCGGGCTGCACGGCGATTGGGCGACCGCGCTCTATGACGCCATCTGTTTCGGCTCTGAGAAGCTCGGTGGAAACCCAGGGCGCAAGGTGCTGGTGGTGATCTCCGATGGCGACGACACGGCCAAGAACTCCACCTACGCGCAGGCGCTGGAGGCGGCGCTGCGCAACGAGGTGATGATTTACTCCCTCATCGATGTACCCATTGAAGCCAGCGCCGGCCGCGACCTGGGCGGCGAACATGCGCTCATCACGATCGCAGAACAAACCGGCGGCAAGTATTTCTACGTGAGCGATGGCGGCCTGGACAAAGCCTTTGCCAAGGTGAGCGACGATCTGCGCACGCAGTACGTGCTCGGCTATTATCCAAAAAATCAAGAGCCCGGAAGGACCTTCCACCGCTTGACGGTGACCGTCCCCCGCGCCGCACCCGATGAGTTCAATGTCCGCAACAAGACCGGCTATTACGCGGACCCGGCGCTGAAGGGGAATTGATTGCAGAGTTGGTGAGGATTGCTGTCCGGTCTCATGGCCGCGCCTTCGGCTCGGCGCCGTCGATGGGTAGACAAATGCGAAACGTTGTCCCATTGCCTACCTTGCTCTCAAAGGTCAGGCTTCCTTTGTGACGGTCCACCACCGTGCGTGCAATGGCCAGTCCCTGACCGGTGCCTCGCCCCACTTCTTTGGTGGTGAAGAACGGATCGAATATCCGGCCACGAATGTTGTCCGGAATCCCAGCGCCCGTATCGGCGATCGTGATGAGCGCCATCGGGCCTTCTACCCTGGTCTCGATCCTGATCGTGCCCTTCTGGCTTGTTCCCTTGACCACGTCGCCAATGGCATGCGCCGCGTTCACCAGAAGATTGAGGAAGACCTGATTCATGTCGCTGATGCTGCAGACGACAAGAGGCAGCTCGCCGAAATCGGTCTGGACCTCTGCAACATATTTCAGTTCATTACGCGCGACGGTGAGGGTATTCAGCAGAGCTTTATTGACGTCAGCGTGAGCCATTCCCTTAACCTCGGGATGCGCAAACTCTTTCATGGCCTGCACAATGGTCACGACTCTGTCGATGCCTTCGAGTGTCTGGGCAATGGCTTCGGGAATCTCTTGCATCATGCCGGCCGCGTCCGCCTCGGTTTCGAGGCGGCGAAACTCAGCGCATAAGGCCGGAAGCGGGGCTATACCGGAGGCAGGATTGCAGAGCGAGCGCAGCTTGCCTAGAAAAGCCTGCAATTCTGCGAACGCATTCTCGAGAAAGCGAACGTTGTCTCCGACGAACTGCATCGGAGTATTGATTTCGTGTGCAATGCCGGCGGCCAAACGGCCAACGGATTCCAGCTTTTGTGTCTGGCGTAATTCAACTTCCGCAGCGTCGCGGCCGGTTATGTCGCGCGCAATTGCCTGGATCTCCACCGCCTTGCCGTCTCTATAAATGAGGCGCGGGTTAATCTCCAGCATGACCCGCCGGCCATTCTTGGCTTTGATTTCCACCTCGAATTTTTCGGGAGGACGGCCCGCCACCAGCCGGCCAACCACCTGCCCGATGCGATCCCAGTGCTCCGCATCGACCAGTTGCCGCAGGGTCAAGCGCATCGCTTCTTCGCGAGCATATCCAACGGTCTGCTCCGCCAGGCGATTGAGAGAGGTGATGCGCAGGTCGAGGTCAAACGTGTAAACCAGGTCGCTGGCGTTTTCGAACAGGTCACGATATCGCTCCTCACTGCTCTCGAGCGCTTGCTCGGCCTGCTTGCGCAGCGTGATGTCTTCGATCTGCGTAATGTAATGAGAAGCAGCGCCAAGGCTGTTCTTGACGACAGAGATCTTCACCCGCGCCCAAATAATGCTTCCCTGCTTATGCACGTACCGTTTTTCGATCTCAACGGTGTTGACGTCGCTGCGGCCAAATTGCGCGCTCACCTGGCGCGAACGTTCGAGATCGTCGGGATACGTGACCTGCTGCCACATCCCGGCCAGCAGTTCTTCTGAAGAATAGCCCAACATCCGGCACAGCGCCGCGTTGGCATGCAGGAAGCGGCCCTCTGTTCCCGTCATGCACATGCCGTAGGGAGCTGCTTCAAAGGCTGTCCGAAATCGATCTTCGCTTTCGCGCAGTGATTCCTCTGCCCGCTTGCTCTCGACGAACTGCGCGATGCTGTGGACCACGGACTCGAATGACTGCAGCGCAGTGTCGGTCAGGGACTCGGTGGCGTACACTGCCGCCACTCCCAGCACCTGGTTCCGAACCTTGAGCGGGTAGCCCGCAAAGGCCACCTTTGGCTGGCCGTCCGCGTCATCGGGCGAGGCATCGTGCTCGACCCCGCGGTCCACCTCTGCCGCGCCGGTTTCCGCGATGCGCTCGAGCCGCTCAAGGTCGATCCGCTTGCGGTCACGACCGCCATCGAGCTGCATATCAGAACTCGCCAGCATCTCCAGGCGGTGCTGCCGATCGTTCATGACCCAGAGCTGCGTAAATACCACGTCCGTGTTTCGAACCAAAGCATCCGCGCAGTTCTGCAAGCCCTGGCCGAGGCTTTCCGCCCCGGTGAGGGCCTGACTTACATCGGCAACCAGCGTGGCCAGGCGATGGCGCTCCGCCATTTCCGCCTCGATCCGTATGCGAACGCTGACGTCCTGATAGAGCGCCAGAACTCCTTCCGGCCGCCCAGCGATCACGAGGGGCACTCCGTAAACTTCGACGTCAATGAGTGCACCATCACGGCGACGGCGGCGACTCGTGAAGTGGACGCTCTTGCCGAGAAGACACTCGCGGGTAAAGTAATCGGCATCGGCGGCCAGGCTGGCCGGGACGATCGACAGATCGTTGAAGCGGCAGCCCTGCGCTTCCTCGCGCGAGTACTGAAAGAGCTGCTGGAACGCCGTATTCGATAACTGAATGCGCTCCTCTTTGTCCAGCACCACAATTCCCAACGGGCTGGTTTCGACCACGGTGTTGAGGTATGCAGTGCGCTCCTCGAGCGCCTTCTCCGAGCGCTTACGCGGCGTGATGTCGAGAAAGCTTTCCAGCAGATACCGATGGCCCTCGATTTCGACCGGCTTCACGGTCTTGATGATCGAGAGCCTCTCTCCCGGAACGGTAAGCAGAACGCGCTCGGAGTTGTCGACCATTTGCCCGAGGTCCGTCACCGGGCATCGACCGCGCTCCGCCGGACAAACAAACTTATGACACACTGTGCCGATGATTTTGTCCCGTGGAGTCCCTACCAGTTGAAGTGCGACAGGATTGGCGTCGACGATTTGATGGGTTTCCGGATCGATGATCAGGATTCCGGTCTCCACGCCATCGAAGACGGCCTGGAACTTTTCGCGATTTTCTCGCAGCGCAGTCTGTGCGTTGCTGAGTTCCGTTCTGAGCTGCGCAGTCGTCGGGTCGCAGGGCTGCTGGAGGCCCGCCAGGGCCAGCCCTTCGTCGTCGAAACCCAGCATCTTCTCCTTCAAGGGCTCCGCCTTCCAAAAATGGCCGCGCATTGCATGGAGCCGCCCTCCGATCCCCTCCCGCAGGCCGACCGACGGATGGGCGACTTCCTCCTGAATAGGAAGCTGATCTTGACATCGGCGGATGCAGGGAAAACAAGAGCCGGCCGTGCCAAAGCTGTTTATTTGCAATATGGTCAGAGCGTTTTCCTGAGACGCCGATCATCGATTCGGGAGGGATGTGCTGCGAATCTTCCCGCAAAACCGGAGCGGCTTTCCCGCCTTGCATCTAAAATGCGAGTATGACGTCTCCACTTTCGTCGCGCCGCCGCTCCAAGACGCCGCCACCGGGTGAAACCGGCCAGGAAGGGCTCTACCTGCGCTCGTTGAGCGATCGCCAGGTGGTTGTGAACATCAAACTGCGCGACGGCGAGACGGTGCGCGGCTGGATCGAGTACTTCGACGACTCGATGCTGCGCCTGACGCGCGAAAATCTGCCCAACTTATTTATTTACAAGCACCAGATCCGCAGCATCAGCGAAGTGGGCCGGCGGCGTGTGACGCGCTACGAGACAGCAGAGGGGCCGGGCCCGGGCGGGGCAGGCTCAGGCGAGGCGGGCCTGTGACGAACACGGCGAAGGATGCAATCCAAAGCGATTTTGTTTTTGTTCCCCGGACGGCGGAGATTGCGCGCGAGGCGGGTGCACGGCTACGCGAGTACTTCATTGCAGGCGTGGAAACCGAGTACAAGGGCGACGTGGACCTGGTGACGGTGGCGGATCGCACCGTGGAGAAACTGATCCGCGGGCGGTTGGGCGAAGTCTTTCCGGAGCACGGCATCTACGGCGAAGAAGGCACGCGCGAGCGCCTGGACAGCGAGTACCGCTGGTACGTGGACCCGCTGGATGGAACCACCAACTTCGCGCACGGATTCCCGCAGTTCTGTGTTTCGCTGGGACTGGAGCACCGGCCCGCGGGCACGCGGCCGGATGCGGACGGAACGCTGGTGGCCGGTGTGATTTACGACCCCATGCGCGACGAGCTCTTTGCGGCCGAGCGCGGGCGCGGAGCCCAGGTGAACGGCAAGCCGGCACGGGTTTCGCGCGTGGGAGAGCTGGCCGAAGCGCTGCTGGCGACGGGATTTCCCAGCCGCAAGCGCCACGCCAGTCCGAACATCCACTTTTATCAGGAGTTCACGCTGCGCTCGCACGGGGTGCGGCGGGCGGGTTCGGCCGCGCTCGACTTGGCATACGTGGCCTGCGGCCGCATGGACGGCTTTTGGGAGTTCAACTTGAACCCCTGGGACACGGCTGCGGGGATCCTGCTGGTGGAAGAGGCGGGCGGGCGCGTGACAGATTTTGCCGGCGCGCATTACCGGCTGGCCAGCGATGAAATTCTGGCCTCGAATGGATTAATTCACGCAGAACTGATCGGATTTTTCCGCGATATGTTTGCCGGACGCAATCTTTCGCCCATTCCCACGGCACAGGAGTTCGCGAGAGACAGGGAACGAGGGAAAAAGGGAACAAGGGAACAAGGGAGCGGTGCCTGAACGCGCTCCCTTGTTCCCTTGCTCCCCGCCTTTCTGCTACTATCAGCGTCGAGAAGTTCAGTGCGGCACGCGCAAGTGAGGCCGCGGGAGATCCCCGGAGAGAGCAGAAATGGCATACGTCATTGCAGAACCCTGTATCGGCACCAAGGACACCGCCTGCGTGGACGCCTGTCCCGTCGATTGCATCCACCCCAAGAAAGATGAAGACGGTCACGCAGATGCCGATCAGCTCTTCATCGACCCGGTCGAGTGCATCGACTGCGGCGCCTGCGTTCCGGTCTGCCCGGTATCGGCAATCTTTGCGCAGGACGACCTGCCGGAGAAGTGGGCCCACTTTTCCGAAAAGAACGCCAAGCACTTCGGCCGCTAGCAGGCGCGTCCGATCCCATTCCAGTTGATGTGGCGCAACGCGCGTCCTGCCTCAAGCGGGACGCGCGTTTGTGCGTGTAGGGTCATTGCCCGCAGTGCGATGATGAAGAGGCATGTCCGTCCTCACCTCAGAAGCCGTGGTTCTGCGCACCTGGCCGGTGCATGAGGCGGACCTGATCGTGAGCTTCTTCACGCGCGATTATGGCCGCTTGCGCGGCGTGGCCAAGGCGGCGCTCAAGAGCCGTAAACGCTTTGGCGGGGCGCTGGAGCCGATGACGCTGGCGCGGGCCTGGTTTGCCGAGCGGCCGCGGCAGGAACTGGTGCGACTCGACCAACTTGAGATCATGCGCTCGCCGCTTTCAGCGCCAGTGGATCACACGCGCATGACGGTGCTGAGTTTTTATGCCGAGGTGCTGGACGAGATCCTGCCTGAGCGCGACCCGCAGGACGCGGTCTTCCGGCTGCTGGTTTCGGTGCTGGAGCAGACGGCGGCCCTCGAATCCGAAGTTAAACAGCCGTGGATGGCGCTCACCTATTTCTCGCTGTGGATGACGCGCCTGATGGGACTCTTGCCCGATACGGGCCACTGCATGGTCTGCGGCGAGGCATTGCATGCAGCAGAGATTTCATTCAGCACCTACACAGACGGGCTTTTCTGCGGGCTACACGCGAACGGTTCGGCGAGCGGGCTCTCGGCCGACAGTTGGCAACTGGCGCAGCGCATGCTGCGGGCGCCGGCTTCTGCTTTTGCCTGCGAATCGTGGCCGCGCAAGCGCGGGCAGGATTTACGACGCTTCACTTTGCAGACGCTGGAGCGGCATTTAGAACGGAAGCTCAAGAGCGCGGAAGCACTGGCGAGGCTGGGCGGGTGAGAAACAGGCGGCCTTCTTGCCCCGAACTCCGGATGCTCCTACACTGTATCCATGGAAGTGCAGTTCGATCCCGATATCGAAGCCCGGCTTGCTGACCGCGCGGCGCGGCAATGCCTGAGTCCCGATGAGGCGGTGCGGGATGTGGTCACGCGTTACTTTCAGGAGGAAGATCGCTTTGTCGAAGCCGTCCAACGCGGTGAAGCAGCTTTGGCGCGCGGCGAATCGCTGACGCACGATCAGGTCGGCGACCGGCTGCGGCGCTTTCTCGAGCCGTGATGGAGATCCGGTGGTCGGCGCCCGCCGCCGAGGACCTTGAACGGATCTGCAATTGGATTGAACGCGATCACCCGGAAGCTGCCAAGCGTGTCGCGGCGACCATCTATAGCGGCATTGCGCAACTCAGTAGTGTTCCCGGTTTAGGCCGCGTGAGCAGCCGTATGAGCGGCTGGCGCGAGTTGGTGTTTGCGCCCTTGCCGTATATCGCCGTGTATCGAGTCGGGGATGAAGTGATCGAAATCGCGCGGATCTTCCATGGTGCGCAGGACTGGCCATAGGCGGACGAAGAGGATTGCAAGAAAGGAGCGCAAGTTACTTTCGACAGGTTACTTGCAACCCAAATCCCTGCCAGCTTCGACCCGGCTGATAATATCGATCTTTAGTCCCAATGAGAGAGAAAAGCCTGTGTCCGCAGCCCAAGCCGCACCACGTGTAACACCGACCTCACTTACCTTTCAGGATTTGCTGTTCCGCCTGCAGCGCTTCTGGGCGGAGCGCGGATGCGTGATCCAGCAGCCCTACGACGTGGAAGTGGGCGCGGGGACCATGTGTCCGGAAACGTTTTTGCGCGTGCTGGGGCCCAAGCCCTACAGGGTGGGCTACGCGCAGCCCTCGCGGCGGCCGGCCGATGGGCGCTACGGCGAAAATCCCAACAGGCTCTTCAAGCACACGCAATTCCAACTGATTCTGAAGCCCCCTCCAGTGAATGTGCAGGAGCTTTATCTCGAATCGCTCGAGGCCATGGGCATCGACCTGAAACACCATGACCTGAAGTTCGAAGAGGACAATTGGGAGTGGCCGGCGGGCGGGGCGTGGGGCGTGGGCTGGCAGGTGATGCTCGACGGACTGGAAATTACGCAGTTCACCTACTTCCAGCAATGCGGCGGGATGGATCTCGATCCTATTTGCGCCGAGCTCACGTATGGAATGGAGCGCATCGCGGCGTTTTTGCAGGATGTCGACTCGATTTATGACATTGTTTGGGCACGCGATCCGGAGACCGGTGCGACCGTGACTTACGGCGACGTGCGCCTGGCCGAGGAACTGCAGTTTTCCGTTTATAACTTTGAAATGGCCGATGTGCCACGGCTGTGGGAGCACTTCAATAGCTACGAGGCTGAGGCGCAGGCACTGCTGG
>JARLFZ010000063.1 GCA_031296305.1 Occallatibacter sp.
AGTAACGCATCTGTTTTCTCCTGTTCGAATCTGGCCTCTCAGAATCCGGCTGCAGAAAACGATGGGCAATCGTAAGAAAACAAATACAGAACACGACAGGTCCTGAGAGGACATTTGTATGTCATTTACGGACACCCTCGCCTACAAAGTAAACCCCGGAGAGAATTGGCAACTGTCGCCAGTTCATGCAGTTAGACCCGTATGGGCCGGCGGGAGGCCCGGTTTAGGGGGATGGACAAAAACGCCAGGGCGCAAAGCTGAGATTTCGGGCTGCCGTTGCGTGTCCCGGGGCTCAATGCGCCGGCGCTTCGCGCGAAAGCGTGGAAGCCATAACCCCGACATTGCCCACCCATGGCTGATCGCCGGCACGCCGCTCGCGCTGCATCACTTCCTCATGCAGCGCGAACATGCCGGGCATCAGATCCGTTGCGACTTGGGGCTTCTCCGCGAAATACATGTAGCTCTTTTGGGAGGCAAACGCCGGCCAGTCCGGCTGCCCCTCAGCCTTGGGAACGCCGGCGTGCGCAAAGGACGTCCAATAGGCCATCATTGCATCCGATATAGCGTTCTCCTGGGGGCCTTCTGGCAGCGGCCAGTTCGGCGGCAACACTGCGTCCTTGCCGACATGGCCGAAGACATAGGACAGTTCGCTGCCATGGAAAGCGTGAAAACCCCGCGCCTCCGCTGCGGGATAACCATGATCGAAGAAATAGAGGTAAGACGGCATGCCCGCTTCCGCCTCGTCGCGGACAATCCGTTCGGCGCTCCAGCCGAAGATCGCGTCGCGGCTTGCCGCCAACGTGCTGCCCTTGATGTCGCTACTCGGATACAACCGCAGGAATTCCGGCGCCAGATCGCCATAGCGTTTGTGGATTTCGGCTTCATAGCCAGCGCTCGAATCCGGTAAATTCTGCGGAAAGAATGCCATCAACACCGGATAAATCTCGTTGCGATTGAAGCCCATTAGAACCGGCACCAGCGCCTCTTCCTTGCGATCGAAGGTATCGACGATCTGACGCGTTACGACCCAGCCATCGACGGTGGGTCCGCCTCTAAAGCCGGAGTGTTCTGTCACGGTCTTGGCATCGATCGCCCGCAGCGCTTTGAGGTCTGCCGCGCCCAGCGCCTTTTCGAAAGCCGTTCCGTTCTGTTCGGCAGAAGGCAGCCCGTGGTTCGGCTGCTTCAATTCAGGAGCGGATTGGATGCCGAGGCTTTCGGCAATGACCTTTTGAAATAGACCGTGCGCCTGCGGGCTCACCATCAAAAGGGCCATGCAAACGCCGCCCGCGGACTCGCCCATGATCGTCACGTTGCCGGGATTGCCGCCGAACGCGGCGATGTTCTTCTTCACCCATCGGAGCGCTTCGATCTGATCGAGGAGGCCGTAGTTGCCGGAGACGCCATGTGGCGATTCCGCGCTCAGCTCCGGCAACGCGAACCAGCCGAGCGAGCCGAGCCGGTAATTGATCGTTACGAAGACGACGCCGTGCTCCGCGAAGTGCGTGCCCTCATACTGCGGCTCCCAGCTGCCGCCTCTAACGAATGAGCCGCCATGAATCCAGAGGATGACCGGCGCTTTCTTCGCGTGCGGCGGAGTCCACACGTTCAGGAAAAGACAGTCTTCGCTGAGCTTCGGAGGATGAACGTTAAAGAGACTTTGTGGGGAGTAAGACGTTTCAAAGCAGCTGGCGCCGAAATCACGCGCGTCGCGCACGCCCTTCCATGGTCTCGCGGCAACCGGAGCGGTCCAACGCTTGTCGCCGACCGGCGGTTCAGCGTAGGGAATGCCTTTGAAAGACCGCACGCCATGCGCATCGACCTGACCGGCCAGCGTGCCTTGTGGTTCGGTAAGCATGGTCTGCGCAGTCAGCGCCGCAGCTGCCCAACCGAACAGAATTGCGGTGATTAGTGAGATCCTTACCATTGCTCTCGCCATTGTTATCTCCATGGCCGTCGGAAGTGTCGATTTTTCGCACTTTCGATCTTCCGACTTATTCAGGAAGGTTGTTGGGTTAGGGTAAATTTGCTCCGGGCTGCCCGGGTAGCCCTTGCAAAGCGGTCAGGCGGTGGAGAAAATCCAGGAGTAGCTGATTGAAGACTTGCGGGTTGTCCATATTTGCTATATGTCCGGCGTTAGGAATCACAGTATATTCGCATTGCGGTTCGGCATGTGCCCATTTAGGAGCCAACTTACGTATATTCCCCGAATTATCATTCGCACCGTGGAGCAAGAGAAAGGGCACTGGAATTTTGTAGCCTGGTTCTTCGTGAAGGTCTTTCAAGAGCTGGGGAATCAACGCCCTGAATTCAGTCTCGCTCACCTGCTCAAATGCTTCACGTAAATAGGCACAAACCTCTGGACAGGTGCTGAACATCCCCGCGCTCTGGCGTAGAAGCAGTTTGTACGGATATAACTTCATCGTTGATAGAATTATGTGAGCTAGCCATCGTTCTGCACGCGAAAATCTCTGGGTATTCGATGTGCATCCCAAAAGCACCGCGGCTTGCACGCGCTCTGGGGCGCGAAATATAACTTCCTGAACGATATTGCCGCCCATCGAGTGTCCAACGAGAATTGCTTTTTTAGCACCAACTGCATCCAGTAACGCCAGAAGATCCTCGGTGGCACGAGCGAGAGTGAACGGACTACCTTCGGGTTGCGATTGTCCGTGTCCACGCACATCCCAACACATCACGCGAAACTCTTTTGCGACTACATCAAGCGTGTCTCTCCATTCTCGATGATCGGCACCTGCGCCGTGTGTGAATACAACCAGCGGACGCTCTGCTGATCCTGTAAGCCAGAACCGAAGCGTACTTCCTTCCCTAACGATTTCGGATGACTGCATCATTTCAACGCCATTCTCATTTGGTCCGGAATCTTCGTTTTGCCTTATGAATGTTGACGATCGTGACGCCCTGAAGAGTCTGACCTTTGGTTCTAAAAGGAACCGCGTGCAAAACCCCTTCGAGGATAACGCGCATAGAGTCCCATTTTTGGCAGACGGAAGTTCATCGACAATGTTCGTCTCTTCCATAACGAGCCGCCGCCGCTCATTGGGATTCGCCTGTCACGGTTTACATTGCGCCTGCTGAGGCGGGAGTTTGGGCGACACTAAGCCGACATTCCAATGCCAGGGGATGTCCCCGCTCGCTCGGCGCCGGCAAACCACCTCTTCGTTGAACTCGTACATCCCAGGCAAGAGATGATCTGACGGCAGTGGGGCTTCCTCGAATGCCATGTAGGAACCCGTCGATCCGAACACCGGCCAGTCCGGTTCATTTGCGGCCTTGGGGCGGCCCGTACGCGCAAACGAGGTCCAGTAACCAATCATCGCGTCCGAGAGCCCCCGCTCCTGCGCGGTTTCCGGGACCTTCGGCCAAAGTGGCGGCGTTCTGTCGAACGCACCGAACACGTAGGGCAATTCGCTGGCATGGAAGCCGTGCAGACCGGCGGCGTCGGCGGCCGGGTACCCATGATCGAAAAAGTAGAGGAAGGATGGCTGCCCCAGTGCGGTTTGTTTTCTGATCAGTCGCTGCGCCGTCCACCCGTACAGGGCGTCGCGCGTTGTGGCCAATATGCTCTCCTCCATGTTGGAACTGGGATAGAGCCGCAGGAATTCATCGGCGAGATCGAGATACTGGGCGCGAATGGTGGTTTCGTACGCGGCCGCACTCGCGGGAGGATGCGGTGCGAGAACCCTCAACGAGCGGATTTCCCCACTATTGAAGCCCGCGAGCAAAGGCACGGGCGCTTGTTCGCCTTTGTCGAATACGTCCACCAACTGATGCAGCATTACGTGTCCGTCGATGGTGCCCCATGGAGCATATCCAGCCTTTGGCGCGGCGAGGGTCAGTGTGTCCGCGTCCATCGCTCTCATCGCCGCGATGTCCGGCGCATGAAGCGCTACAGCAAGCTTCACACCGCTCTCCTCGGCAGAGGGCGAACCGAAACTGGCTTTTCTCAACTCGGGCGTTGAGATCATGTACGCGCTTTCCGCGATTGCCTTGGCAAACAGGCCGCGAGCCGGGGGAGCTGCCATTAGGTACATCACGCTCAGCGCGCCCGCGGATTCACCTGCGATGGTCACGTTTGCAGGATCGCCGCCGAAGGCGCTGATGTTGCGCCGGACCCACTGCAGAGCCTCAATCTGATCAAGCAAGCCATAATTACCCGATACGCCAAGCGGCGACTCTTTACTGAGTTCAGGATGGGCGAGCCAGCCGAGTACACCCAGCCGATAGTTGATGGAGACCACAACGATGCCTTGGCTTGCGAGCCGTCCGCCGTCATAGAGCGGGTCTCTGCTCGACCCTCCTGAGAGAGCGCCGCCGTATATCCAGAAAAAGACCGGCGCATTGCGTGCTTCATGGGGCGTCCAGATATTCAGCGTGAGGCAGTCCTCGCTCATCGGCATTGGATTGCCCGCGTAGATATTCGAAAGCTGGGGTTTGGGCTGGATGCATTCGGGCCCAAAGTCGGCTGCTTTCCTGACGCCTGTCCACGGAGGCATTGGGCTGGGCGGTCTCCAGCGCGCCGAGCCCACCGGAGGCACGGCATAAGGGATGCCCTTAAAGACGCGCAGCTCGCCTTCCATCCGGCCCTCTACCGTGCCGGCAGGAGCCTTCACGATCGGACCGCTTTTGTCATCGGATATAGCCGGCATGGTCGTAACCTGCTGCGCGAAATTCGAAGGCGTCAAAACAACACAGGCCGTGGTGACGGACCAGACAAACAAGCGAGGAAGTAAGTTCATTGGATGGTTTCTCCCACAGGACGGCTTTCGTTTCTAAGCACGCGCGCCAACGCCAGGAACAGCAATACAGCGACAACGTAGAACGACGCGAGCAGGTAAAGTGCGATTTGCAACGAGTGATGGGGATGGCTGGCGCGGAAAAAATCACTGGCCGCGCCGATGAATGTGGGGCCAAGGCCGAGGCCGATCAGATTCATGATCAGCAAAAGCAGCGCGCCTGACATGACACGCTGGTCGGGCCGCACTTCCTCCTGCACCAGGGTGACCGCCGCTGTCAGATAGAAGTAATTCAGGAACATGGTCCCGGTGAGGAAGAGCAACGCGAGACGCCAGGAAGGGGCCCAGACAAATGCGAGATAAAACGGGAGGGCAAGAGTAAGCGAGGCGGCGGGCACCAGCGCAAAGGCTTGTTTTGAGCGCCGCGTGAAATAGTCTATTGCCCGCCCGGCGGCGAGCATGCTCCCGGTCATTCCGATGGCGACGACCAACGCGTAATAGACAGCGATCTGCTTCAGCGTCATGCCTTTTTCACGCATGAGAAAGAGAACTGCGAAGTTGAGCAGTCCGTACGTGACGAATTGAGTAGCGCCGCTGCCCAGTGCGACGAGCATCAGAGACGGCCGCGAGATGAACATGGTTAACGTCTGCCTGAATCCTGTTTTGCTTGAGGGCGCCTGGTCCGCAATGCAATCCAGGCCGCCGCGACGAGGCTCAGGCACGAAAACGAGGATGCCGATGACTGCGAAAAGACCGACAGAGCCGAGCACGACAAACGCATAGCGCCAACTGAACGCAGCAGCGATGGAAGCACCAAAGGCAATTCCCAGCGCTGAACCAATCGGGGGTCCGATGTTGTAGAGGCCAAGCGCTCTGCCGCGACGACCGGGCGGAAAATAGTCGGAGATGATCGAGTAGGAGGGCGGAACGCCGCCAGCTTCGCCGAAACCGACTGTCATGTACGCGATGGCAAACTGCAGAAAGTTCGCTGCGCCGCCGCAGCACATCGTTGCCGCGCTCCAGATCGCACACGCTACTGCCAGGACCTTTGATCTGTTTGTCTTGTCGGCGAACCAGCCGACGGGAATCGAGATGCAGCAGTAAAAGAGTGCGAAGTAGAGGCCTCCGATCCGGCCAAGCTGACCGTCCGAGAGGTGCAAACTGTCCTGGATCGGCTTGGCAAGGATGCCCGGCAACTGCCGCGACAGGAAGTTCAGGACATACACCACGATGAGCATGCTGAGCGCAATCCACGCACGCCGTCCGGGTGGGGCAGATTGCGGCTTTGACAGTTCGCCGGCCTGCCCATGCGGCGAAATCGGCGACCGGGTTGTACGCGTTTCCATGCTCATCAGAGAACCTCAAACAGGGCCGCCACGCCCATCCCGCCGCCCACGCACATGGTCACAACGACGTAGCGCACTCCCCGTCGACGCCCTTCAATCAACGCATGCGCCGTGAGGCGGTTGCCAGACATGCCATAAGGATGACCGATGGAGATGGCGCCGCCGTCGACGTTGAAGCGATCATTGGGAATGCCGAGCCGGTCGCGGCAATAGACCACTTGCACCGCGAAGGCTTCGTTCAGCTCCCATAGTCCGATGTCGTCCATTTTGAGATCGAAGCGTTTCAGGAGTTTGGGCACAGCGAAAACCGGCCCAATTCCCATCTCATCCGGCTCTGTGCCCACGACGGCCATGCCACAATAGCGGCCGAGTGGCGCAAGGCCGCGGTCTGCGGCCAGCTTTGCCTCCATCACTACGCAGGCGGAAGCGCCATCGGATAGCTGGCTCGCGTTGCCCGCGGTAATAAAGCCGTCTTGCCGCACCGGCTTGAGCGACGCGAGCCCTTCCATGGTGGTGTCAGGCCGGTTGCCTTCGTCGCGCGTCAGCAATACCTCCTGCATCGAGATCTCGCCCGAGGCCTTGTCGGTCACCGACTTGATCGTGCTTACAGGGATGATTTCCGCGTCGAAGCGGCCGGCTGCCTGGGCTTCGGCCGTGCGGCGCTGCGACTGAAACGCGTACTCATCCTGCTGTTCGCGCGAAACGCCGTACCGGCGAGCCACAACCTCGGCCGTGTCGATCATCGGCATGTAAATGTCGCGATGAAGTGCGAGGAGCTCCGGGTCCGAACCGAGACGGAGTTCGTCCGTCTGCACCAGCGAGATGGAATCCATACCACCCGCCACCACAATGTCCATGCGGTCCATGACGACTTGTTTCGACGCCATGGAGATGCTCATGAGACCCGATGAACACTGTCTGTCGACGGTCTGCCCGGCGACTGAGACCGGCATCTTCGCCCTTAAGGCGGCGGTCCGACCGATCGTATGCTGAAGGCCTTGAGGCAACGCCGACCCGACGATGCAATCCTCAATCTCATCGGGCTCAACATTTGCACGTGCGACTGCGGCGCGAATGGCGTGAGCAGCCAGAGTGGGGGCAGGTGTAGCGTTGAACGCGCCCTTGTAGGCGCGGCCGATCGGAGTCCGCGCTACGGAAACAATCACTGCATCACGGGTCATGTCGCGCACCTTTCGTTTCCAGCGAGAAGTCGCGATCTAGAAATAATTTCCATCCACGCTGATCGCCTGCCCCGAAACATTTCGTCCTGCCGGCGAACACAGGAACAGACACATGAGCGCAACGTCGTCCCCGGTGACCATGCGGCGCAGGGAAATATGCTTGAGATAATCCGCCCGCATCGCAGTCTCTTCGACGCCTTCCAGCTTGGCGCGAGCGCTGATTACGCCATCGATCCTCGATCCTTCGACAATGCCGGGCAATATTGCGTTCACCCTGATGTTATCGGGGCCGAGTTCCTCGGCAAGCGACTTAGCGATGCCCACGATGGCCCATTTTGTGGCCACATACGGCGTGCGCCATGGAATGCCCAAACGCCCGGCAACGGACGAAATGCAGATAATGTTCGCGGCCTTGGACGCTTTCAACATCGGTACAGCATGGTGCAGACAGCGGTACTGGCCATTCAGGTTTACTTCGATTGTGCGCTTCCACTCTTGTTCCGTGATCTTATCCACTCCGGCTGTGGGGCCGGCGATCCCGGCACAATTGACCAGGACGTCAAGTCCACTGAATCTCTCTTGCTGAATTCTGAAAAGCGCTGCCACCTGTTCTTCGTCGGCCACGTCGGCGTGGGTCGCCTGACAGGACGGGAAAGACTTCTGGAATGTGGCCAGGGCCGCGTCGTCTATATCGCAAACGTGGATTTTCGCGCTAGTTTCCGCGAATGCGGATGCGATTGCTGCGCCAATGCCTGAGGCTCCGGCAGTGACCAGGACACGAAGTCCTGGATAAGGGTCAAGTCGATCTTTGAAGCTGACGCTCGTCTCGGTTTTCACTTTGCATACGCTCCGTGATGCAATTCCACTGCGGGCGATGAGTTGAAACAGACATTTTCCGCGCCTTTCAGATGCAACATCTCCCTGACTTCCGAAGGCGTGGCGATTTCAAAGGAGAGCTCTTCAAGAATGCGGCGGATCTTGCTGACCTGTTCGGCGTTACTCTTCGCCTTGACGCCAGGGCCGAGATAGAGGTTGTCTTCCAGCCCCACGCGCACATTCGCGCCCAGGATGGCTCCCATGGTCAGAAGCGCCATTTGGTGGCGTCCTGCGCCCAACGTCGAAAGGTGATAGGTATCTCGTCCGAACAGGCGGTCCGCCGTGGATCGCATCACGAAGAGATTCTCCGGGTCCGGACCGAGCCCGCCGAGGATTCCGAAAATAGCCTGAATGAAGAGCGGCGGCTTGATGATATTGCGATCCACGAAGTAGGCGAGATTGTAAAGATGTCCGACATCGTAGCACTCGAGTTCGAACCGCGTGCGGCTTTCTCCCAGGTTGCTAAGAATGTATTCAATGTCGGCGAAGGTATTCTTGAAGACACAGTCCTTCATGCCCTCGACCTTGGGCTTCTCCCAGTCGTAACGCCAGTTCGCGATGCGGTCGGCTACAGGATGAATGGAAAAGTTCATCGATCCCATGTTCAGCGAACACATCTCGGGCTTGGCCTGCAGTGGGTATGCGAGGCGTTGCTCGATCTTCATATCGGAACTGCCGCCCGTGGTGATATTGATGATCGCGTTGGTACGTTCTGCCAGAACCGGACAAATCTCCTGGAAGTGCGCCGGATCTCCCGTGGGCCTGCCAGCCTCGGGTTCTCTCGCGTGAATATGCAGAATCGCGGCCCCAGCCTCGGCAGCCTCAACCGCACTGTCAACAATCTGGGATGGAGTGATGGGAAGATACTCCGACATGGTCGGAGTGTGGACAGAACCTGTAATTGCGCAGGAAATGATGACTTTGCGATTGTTTTTGGCCATTTTCACTCTCGACAGGATCAATAACCGCACCATCATAAGAAGTGGACGACAAAACACGACAGGTTCACAGCGGACATTTTCATGTCGAATTCTGACACCACTTCCATACAAGGGGTGATTTTTGGTGTTGCAGGACACTAAGGCAATCCAGCCCTGGGCACATCGACATCGGTCATCCAAATTGCGGCGCGGTGGTTGCGTGATGCCTCAGCTTCGTGGAATGTGGGTGCGACACAGGCGAACAGCGTCCGCCCGCTGTCTCCTCCGAGCATGCACGCGAATACACTCAGTCCGTCGGTCTTGAGTTCTGCAAGGATGTCTCCACCTTCGGCCACGCGGATCAACCGGCCTCCAATTGCATCGGCCACCCAAATGGCCCCTTCCGCATCGAGGCAGATTCCGTCTGGCGCAACGTCCACCTGACGAAGAACCTCGGCAATCTCATCCGATGCCGGCGGATCGCCGAAGGCCGCCCATGTCCGTCGCTTGCCCAGCACACCGGAGGCGACATCAAAAGCACTCAGTCGATTCATGAAGGTTTCGGCAACAATCAATGTGCCGCCGTCCGGGGTCAGCACCATTCCATTGGGAAACCCAAGCCCCTCGGCTGCAACTCTGGCGCAACCGTCCGATTCGACCGAGATCAGGTTCGTCGTGGTGACTTTGGCGCCACCCATCAGATCGAATCCAAAATTGCCAACCCAGGCTCGCCCTCGAGTGTCGACAACCATGTCGTTCAAATGCCAGGGGGCAAGGCTCGACAGGTCGGCGTGCTCGACGAGAGATGAATCGAGCTCGCGACGCATGATCCTGCGGTCGCGCATGGACACAATCAGCATGCGGCCATCGGGCAGAAACCCAAGTCCCGAGGGCTGGGCCGGCACTTCAGCAATTGTCTCCAGCGTGCCATCGAGGGCAACGGCCAGGACCCGCTGCGTGTAGAAGTCTGAGAAGTACAGCCTTCCATCGTGCCAGCGCGGACACTCGGTCAACGACAGGCCGCCGATCAGGGTTTCGAACTTTGGCATACTCTTCCTCTGCGAAAATCGAAGGCGAACGAATTCTGACGGAACTCTCTCTTCGCACTCTTAAACAACGGCATGATACGCCTTTCTCGCCCGCTGCTGGCGCTCGTAGACGTTTCATTGTCGCAGTGCTCCCGGCGATCCGGGCCTGGAGAGTACTCTGTGCTCCCTGGAAGACTTGCGGTCAGGAGCGATAACGCGCCGGCGTGCTGCCGGTCCATCTGTGGAACGCATGACGAAAGTTCGCAGCCTCGCTGAATCCCACAAGCTCCGAAATGTCCTCAATACTCAATCTCGTGGAACGGAGATACTCGCTTGCGAGGTTGCAGCGGACATCGTCGAGGATTTGCGTGAAAGAAGTACCCTCGGCGTGAAGCTTTCGATTCAGCGTTCGCACAGTTGTCGCGAGCTGCTTGGCTACATTCTCCATGCTCGGTGAATGTCCGGGTGTAGATGCGACGATCTGATAGACCTCGCCGGCGACACCGGTCGATGTCTTCACCTCGCCGAGAATGCGATCGCAGGTATCTCGCAGAATCTTGGAAGTAAGACCGTGCGCCAGGCGCGGCTTCGCAGAGAGAATCGATTTCGGATAGGTGAGCTCCGACATGGGCTGGCCGAATCGCACCGGACAGCCGAGATAGCGCTTATAAAGATGGACGTGGTCCGGAGCAGCATACGAAAGCGCAGCGCGAACAGGGAGGTAAGAGTCGTTCTCGACCACGGCTCTCAGATGCGTCGAGAGTTGCGTCAGCTGTTGCTCCACGAGAAAACGCAGCAAGGCGTCGGAATACGTTATTGCTGCATTCATCGGGAATATCCAGGATACGTAATCGCCCTCTTCGCGCCACGACATGGCAAGAAGCGGTGTTGCGAGCCGGTGGTATTTAATGGCCACTTGAAAGTACTCGCGAATTGTGGGACTGCATACCAGGGCGAATCCGTACATCCCATATGCCGACAATGGGATTCGACTGCCTGTACGAAAAGGGATCTCGGGGTTCTTCGATAGCTGGAGGGCATTGCGGCATACCGTAATGTACTGGAGAACGGAGGTGCGTGTGTCGGGGTCTGAAAGGCTTTCAGACGAAAGGCCTGTACCTGACAGGCTCGCTTCAGGCGCAATTCCCTGCTCCCCGAGAACTTCAACCAGGGCTGCTATCTTGTAGGGCGCGTACCGTTTTTCGTTCCAAAGAGGAAGTTCCATGACGCTCAAAGTCCTGTCCGAAAAGAACACTCTTATGTCCGAATCGAACCTGTGCAGCCCAATTGTGCATCATTAGCATTCCGTTTTGGAAGTGGTTCTTTTGCAATTTTTTTTGAAGTGGCCGCGGAAGGCATTCCGGAATGGCTATGCGGATCGGAGTCATCGGCTCGGGCTGAGGGCCTCGTCGATCTGAAATCTGCGTTTGAAGAAGGAGCCCAACAGGCCCGAGCCTGCTTTCAGCTCAGATCGGAATCTTATGTTAGAGCTCGTTATTGCGGCAGCCAAGCGCACAGCAATTGGAGGGTTCCAGGGGACTCTGAAAGACACTTCAGCGGTCGACCTGGGCGTCGTTGCAACCAAGGCGATTTTGGCCGGACTTCCCGTCGAAGATATCGCAGATGTGATTGTCGGCAATGTTCTGCAGGCGGGCAACGGCATGAATCCAGCCCGCCAGATCGCTCTCAAATCCGGCCTTCCCGATCAGGTCACTGCGCAGACCATCAATCGTGTTTGCGGCAGTGGTCTGCAGGCAGTCGTATCCGCCGTGCAAGGGCTGCAATGTGGAGATGGCACGTTATATCTCGCCGGCGGCACTGAAAGCATGTCGCGTGCACCCTATCTTTTGCCGCAGGCGCGCGCCGGTTATCGCTACGGCTCCGGAGAAGTGGTCGATAGCATCCTGAGCGAGGGCCTGACCGATCCCACTCTCGGTTATGCGATGGGAATCACCGCAGAGAATGTTGCGGAACAATGCGGGATCACGCGCGAAGAACAGGATGCTTTTGCGTTCGAAAGCCAGACACGCGCAGCGAAGGCATTGAAGGATGGCGTCTTCAACCCGGAAATTGTTCCCGTTCCCATTAAAACCAAGAAAGGCATCGTCGAGTTCACGACTGATGAACATCCCCGTCCGGATTCCACTCTGGAAGTGCTGGCAAAGCTGAAACCAGCCTTCAAGCCGGATGGGACGGTAACCGCAGGAAACGCCAGCGGCCTGAACGATGGCGCGGCGATGCTGGCCGTGACCACCGGGGAGTACGCCAGGAGTCATGGACTACCTGTGCTGGCGCGCATTCTCTCGTATGGCCTGGCTGGGGTTGCCCCCGCGGTCATGGGGCTAGGTCCAGCGGCTGCGGTGCCGATCGCTTTAAAGAAGGCGGGCCTGACTTTGGGACAAATCGATCTCTTCGAATTGAACGAAGCGTTCGCCGCACAATCCATCGCGGTTGTCCGCAAGCTCGGCCTTGACCCGGCAAGGGTCAACGTCAGCGGCGGAGCCATCGCGCTCGGACATCCCATTGGCGCGTCAGGCGCTCGCGCGCTCGTAACGCTGATTCACTCCCTGAGGAGACTTGAGAAGCGATATGGCGTCGCCAGCCTTTGTATTGGCGGCGGCATGGGAATCGCGATCGCGATCTCGGCTGAATGAACGTGTGATGGTGATGTAGTTACCGCATGTGAGGGCAAGAACGTGAATAAGGTGATCGAATCTCCGGATGCTGCGGTTGCAGATTTGCGGGATGATATGACCGTCATGCTGGGCGGCTTCGGGCTTTGCGGAATTCCCGAGAATCTGATTGCCGCTGTAATTCGCAAGGGCCTCAAAGGACTGCACACCATCAGCAACAACATGGGTGTTGATGGATTTGGGATGGGCCTGATGCTTGAGGCCGGAATGATTGCCTCGCATGTCGGAAGCTATGTGGGCGAAAACCGTCTGCTTGAGAAACTCGTAATCGCTGGCCAACTCGACCTCACTCTGATTCCGCAGGGCACACTCGCCGAGCGGATTCGTGCCGGCGGTGCTGGTATTCCGGCCTTCTATGTTCCCGCTGGCGTTGGCACCGTTGTCGCCGAAGGCAAGGAAGTGCGGGAGTTCGACGGGAAGCCCTACCTGATGGAACGTGCTCTGCGCGCTGACGTCTCGCTGGTCAAGGCCTGGAAAGCGGACTCTCACGGCAATCTTGTTTACAGGAAAACGGCTCGCAATTTCAATCCGGCAATGGCCACCGCCGCAGAGTTAACCATTGCCGAGGTTGAAGAACTCGTCGAGCCAGGCCAGTTGGATCCGGATGAAATTGTGACTCCGGGTATCTACGTGCATAGGGTTGTTGTGGGACCTGAGTTTAAGAAACCGATCGAGTATCGCTTTATTAAGGAGTACGTGCAGCGATGACAGAAAAAGACACAGCATCGCCGGAATCTCCATTCACGCTGAGCGGCAAGACCGCCATTGTAACGGGCGGTGGACGAGGGATTGGCAGGGCCATCGTACAAAGGCTCGTATCTGCGGGAGCAAATGTACTCGCCGCCGATTTAGATCAGGAAGCGTTGCAGGAGACCCAATCCTCTGTTCACAATCCCGAACGCGTCGCCCTGGTCTGCGGAGATCTGATGCAACCGGCTCTTCCCCAGGAGATTGTGAATGCCGCGCTCGAAGCCTTCGATGCCATCGACATCATTGTCAATTGCGCCGGTTTCAGCTGGGACAGCGTCATCCAGAAGACATCCGACGAGCAGTTCCTGGCCATGTTGAATATTCACATCGTTGCGCCGTTCCGCTTGCTGCGCGCCGCTTCAGACTATCTTCGCGCCACCGCCAAGCACGAGATTGCAGCCGGCCAGCGTGTGATGCGCAAGGTCGTCAACATCACGTCGATATCCGGGACGGGCGGAAATGCTGGCCAAGCCGGTTATTCCGCGGGCAAGTCAGGAGTGATTGGACTAACGAAGACCCTGGCTAAGGAATGGGGACGATACAACGTCAATGTGAACGCGGTGGGCTTCGGCCTGATCCAGACGCGCATGACACAGCCGCTCACGCCCGAAGCAAAAATCGAGATGGCGGGTAGAGAGATTCCCATCGGCGTCCAGCCCGCCATGCTCGACTCCATCGCAGCCGCATGTCCGCTGGGACGCATAGGAACTCCCGAAGAGGCAGCCGGTGCTGTGCTCTTCTTCTGTTCTCCGCTATCGGACTACGTTACCGGCGAAGTACTGATCTGCAGCGGTGGCTATCATTTTTGATGCGACTGCCCTGTCGCGCTTATGTTTCTGTCCCGAATCGAATATCGGGGAGGGTATCAAGGTGAACGGTAAAGAGCTTATCGCACGGCGGATTGCCCGGGAATTGCAGGACGGATTCTATGTCAATCTTGGCATCGGCCTGCCCACCACCATCGCAGCCTGCGTGCCGCCGGGAATCGAGGTCATTCTGCAATCGGAGAATGGTCTGCTGGGAATTGGACCTCCTCCGCTGCCGGAGCAGGAGGATCCCGATCTGATCAATGCCGGTAAACAGCCCGTGACCGCTCTTCCCGGTTCCAGCTTTTTCTCGAGCGATGAGTCTTTTGCCATGATCCGCGGCGGGCATATGAATATGAGCATCCTTGGCGCCATGCAGGTTTCTTGCCGGGGCGATCTTGCCAACTGGACGATTCCCGGAAAAATGGTGAAGGGTATGGGTGGCGCGATGGATCTTGTCGCCAGCGCCGCTCGCGTCATTGTGGCCATGGAACACAATGCAAAGGACGGAGCCCCGAAGATCGTCGAGGAGTGCTCGCTGCCGCTTACAGGCAAGGCCGTTGTTCACGACATCGTTACGGAACTGGGGTGGTTCCACGTTTCCGCCGAAGGACTTGTCATGCAGGAAATCGCTGAAGGCGTGACGAAAGATGCCGTAGAAAGTCGGACGGGTTGCCACGTGCACTTTTCTCGCGATCTCCGTCCCATGCTTCCGTCCTAGATTCATCCCGGTCGAATGCGAAGAAGGATCGGACGGAAACGTGTCCGATGAGATCTCCGCTCGCACCCGGATCCAAACAGACATTGCGCGTTTGCCCGCGGGCGATACCCCTTCGCTCCGCTCAAAGGCACGAGCGCGGCGTTGAGATTGTCAGGATTTCAAAAAGTGGTGGCCAGAGACGGGATTGAACCGCCGACGCCGGCCTTTTCAGGGCCGCGCTCTACCACTGAGCTATCTGGCCTCAGTCGAGACGACAAGTTGCATGAATCTGCGCGGATTCCGGTGCTGCCGGTGGGGCGTTGCCGGGTAAGGTGGGCGTTTCCACTTGCCGTGCGCTCAAAACAACCAGACCTAGTATACCAATCCGAATCTAAGAGGCCAAACCCCCGGCAGACTCCCACTTGATTTGCGCGCTGGACTACACTGGAAGGCTATGATCCGACGCACGACGAAGTTTCTCGCTTATTTTGGCTGGATTCTCGCAGCCATGCTTTGGGCCCTGACGCCCGCGACCCACGGACAAGCCAGTTCCGCGACGCGGCCTGGAGCCGAAGCTCGCGCGTCGCACGCCTACGATGCGGCCGCGAAGAAGGGTCCGCCGGCACTGCGCGCCTTTCTGGTCGACTTTCCCAAGGGCGCGGACTTGCATGTGCATCTTTCCGGCGCGGTGTATGCCGAGACCCTCATTCGCGACGCCGCCGAGGACGGAGCGTGCGTAGATGCCGTCGCGCTTTCACTCGCCCGACCGCCCTGCACCGGCAATCTGATTCCTGCAACGAGGTTCACTGGCAACATCGATCGGCAGACGCAATTGCTTTACGACAAGCTGATCGATTCGTTATCAGTGCGTAGCTTTGTGCCCTCGGCGGGTTGGAGCGAGCACGACCAGTTTTTCGCCGTCTTTGACCGCACCGGTGGCCTCAAGAATCACAACGGCGAGTGGGTCGACGAGGTGGCGAGCCGCGCCGCCGCGCAGAACCAGCAGTATCTTGAGCTGATGGTGACGCCGCCCTTCAGTCATGCAACCGGGATTGCGCGCGACATCGGCTGGAGCCCACAGTTGGCCGACGCCAATCCTCAGGCGTTCGCGCAGCTCCGGCAGCAATTGCTCGACAAGGGGCTTCGCGACGAAGTAGCCGCGGACCGCGAAGAGGTGCGCGCCGCGGAGGCCCAACGCAAACAACTGGAGCGCTGCGGAACAGCACAAGCGACGCCGGCTTGCCAGGTTGAGGTTCGCTACATCTGGCAGGTGCTGCGCGACCTTCCGCCCGAACAGGTTTTCGCACAAACGCTGCTGGGGTTTGAGACGGTCGAGGCGAGCGTCGAGGCGCATGACCCGGGCTTCGTGGGCATCAACTTCGTCCGGCCAGAAGACGACTACGTCGCCATGCGCGATTACACCATCCAGATGAAGATGATTGGCTATCTGCACGCGCTGTATCCCGAAGTACACATCTCCCTGCACGCGGGCGAACTCGCGCCGGGGCTGGTGCCGCCAGAGGGACTGCGCTTCCACATTCGCCAGGCGGTGGAGCTGGCCCATGCGGAGCGCATCGGCCACGGCGTAGATGTGATGCATGAGGACGACGCGGCGGGATTGCTGAAGGAGTTGGCCGCGAAGCATGTGATGGTCGAAATCAACCTAAGCTCGAATGAAGCGATTCTGGGCGTGAAGGGCGCGGAGCATCCGTTCCCCATCTATCGCGCGGCACACGTGCCGGTGGCGCTCTCAACAGACGATGAGGGCGTGAGCCGGATTGACCTGACGCATGAATACGTGCGCGCGGCGCTGGACTACCATCTGACCTACGCGGACCTGAAGCAACTGGCGCGGACGGGCTTGGAGAATAATTTTTTGCCCGGCGCGAGTTTGTGGGCCAGGCCGGACGAATTCAGCGCGCCCGTGGGTGCGTGCAAGGGCCAGGCGCTGGGCGGCGAAAAGCCGACGGCGGCTTGCAAGGTGCTTCTTGACAAGAGCGAGAAGGCCGCGGCAGAGTGGGAGCTGGAGCGGAGATTCAGGGACTTCGAGGCGAAGTTCTGAGGCACCATCGCTTGCTGCTCTGACAATGAGCATCGCCGGGCCGCGCGGGTCTTCAAAATAATTCCCCAGATGAGCGCAACTTTCCCCCTTGCGCACGGTTAACAGCAGAATGCCCCCTGTCCCGCCTGGCCGCGGGACCTGTTTCCCCGCCGTAAGGAGGTCCCCCGTGAACGTTCGGCTCCGCGGTCTTGTTCTTGCTCCTGCGCTCGTGCTCGGCGTCACTGTTTTCATCAATGGCTGCGGCTCCTCGACCGGTGGAAACTCTACCCAACAGCAACCGTCAGTCACCGTTTCAGGCGCCAGCCAGGTGCGATTGGGGAGCACAGCCACTTTTTCCGCGACGGTCACGAATCTCACGAATACTGCGGTTACCTGGCAGGTGAATGGCGTTGCGGGCGGCAACAGCACGGTGGGCAAAATCACGGCCGCGGGCGTGTACACGCCTCCCTCGACGATTCCAACGAACAACACCGTGAATGTAACTGCCGTGAGCGTGGCATCGCCATCGGTTTCCGGCACCGCGCCGGTCAGCATTCTTAATCCGATTCCCTCGATCACAGGGGCTGAAGCCTCGCCAGTTTCCGGAACCAGCTACACGCTCGAGGTGGACGGCTCGAGCTTTGTGAATGGCGCGCAAATCCAGGCGGGCGGGGCCAATGTGGCGACCACGTTCGTGTCCGCTACCGAACTGGAAGCCACCGTCACTATCCCCAGCGGCACCAATACGCTGAGTGTCAGCGTCTCGAATCCGAATCCCGGCGCGATGGCTTCGAACGCTACGAATGCATCTGTTTATGTGACGACAGTGCCCACGGCGGCGCGGCTGCTCGATCAGGCCACCTTCGGGCCTTCGCTCGTCACCATCCGGCAGGTGCAGTCGGCGGGCGTGGACGCCTGGATCACGCAGCAATTCAACACGCCCGATACGCCGCTTGCGAACATCCCGACGCCTTTGCCGGCGGTGTGTCTGTCTGCGAATACGCCCACCAACTGCGAAGAGTCAGAGTGGTGGCAGACGGTGCTCACAGGGCCCGACCAGTTACGGCAGCGAGTGGCATTCGCGCTGAGCGAAATTTTCGTCATCTCGAGCGACTCGGACAATGCGACCACCATTACCTACTACCACAACACGCTGGCGCAGGACGCGTTTACAAATTTTTCCACCATCATGCACGACGTAACGGTGTCGCCGGGAATGGGCGCGTACCTGAACATGCTGGACAGCGCCAAGGCTCCGGCCGGCCAGATCGCCAATGAAAACTATGCGCGCGAGCTGATGCAGTTGTTCACCATCGGCCTGAACCTGCTGAACGACGACGGTACGCTGCAACTGGACACTCACGGCAATCCCATTCCGGCCTACACCCAGGACCAGGTGCAGGCGTTTGCCAAAGCCTACACGGGCTGGACCTATGCCACATCGACCGGCGGCGTGCCCACTAAGTTTCCCAACACCACGGCGAATTACCTGGCGCCGATGGTGGCCGTCGAAAGCGCACACGACATGACGTCGAAGACGCTGCTGAATGGTACGGTGTTGGCGTCGGGGCAAACCGCGGAGCAAGACCTGCAGGGCGCGCTGACCAACATCTTCAACCATCCCAACGTTGGGCCGTTCGTGTGCAAGCAACTCATACAGCACCTGGTCACCAGCACGCCAAGCCCTGCCTATGTAGCGCGCATCTCCGCGGTATTTGCCAACAATGGTAGTGGCGTGCGCGGCGACATGCAGGCCGTAATACGCGCCATTCTGGAAGATCAGGAAGCGCGCGCGGGAGATACCGACCCCACCTACGAAGGCGGCCACCTGCGCGAACCAATGCTGTGGATGACGAATTTTCTGCGCGCCGTGGGATTCACCAATACCGATGCGAATAGCTCGTATTTTTCGCTGTCGAATTACTCCAACAACCTGAGCCAGCGCCCTTACCGCTCGGGGAGCGTATTCAACTTCTTCCCGCCGAGCTATGTGATTCCGGGGACAAAGCTGAACGCGCCGGAGTTCGATTTGGAAAACACCGCGTCGGCGATCTTGCGGCTTTCGCTTGCCGATAGCCAGGTGAACAACAAAATCACCAGCTTCAATATCGATCTGACCGCCACCGGCCCACTGGGACAGCTTGCGGCCGCGGGCCCGGGCCAGATGGTGGACATGCTGGGCACGATCTTCATGCACGGGCAGATGCCGACCGACATGCGCACTGAGATTTTGAGCGCCATCAACGGCCTGGGAACGGCGCAACAGGTCCGCGTAGCCACCTTCCTGGTGATCACGTCGTCGCAATACAAAGTCATGCACTAAGGTCGGAGCGGATCCGATCTCCATAGGAGAGATGCCATGCGGACAAGCCGGAGAACCTTCATCAGTTGCGCAAGCCTTGCGGCCGCCGGGAATCTTCTGGGCCTGCGCCCGTTTGGAGCGCTCAACGCTTTGGCAGCACCCAGCAACGACTACAAAGCGCTGGTGTGCGTGTTTCTATTTGGCGGCAACGATGCCAACAACACGCTGATTCCCTTCGATACCACCGGCTATGGACAGTACTCTTCTTTGCGCGGCGATCTGGCGCTGGCGCAGAATACGCTGCTGCCCCTGACGCCGGCGCCCAACTTCGCATTGCACCCCGGCCTGCCCGACATTCAAACGCTCTTCAATAGCAGCAATGCGGCTTTCGTGGCCAATGTGGGCACACTGGTGCAACCGCTTACGCGGGCGCAATACCAGGCCGGCCAAACCGCTCCCACAAACTTGTTTTCGCATCCCGACCAGCAACTGGAGTGGCAGAACGCGGCACAAAGCGCAGCCACTCCCACCGGCTGGGCCGGTCGCATGGCCGACGTGCTGGGAGCCAGCTATAACTCGGGCGCGTCCATCCCCATGATCACTTCAGTGGCCGGAGACACCTTGTTCTGTAACGGCATTTCGACTTCGCCGGTTTCCGTGTCGCCCGGCAATTTGGGCGAACCCAGTTGCTCTGAAGGCTCGGAGTGCTCGGCGCGCCAGCTTACCGCCCAGGCGCTGCTGACCCTGGACACCGGCATCTCGCTGGTGCAGGCCGACGATTCCATCACGAGCAATGCCTATGCCTACGCCAAGACGCTCTCTGACGCGGTGCAGTCCATAACGCCGCTGCAAACCGTCTTCCCGGCGAATAACGGACTGGCCGCGCAACTCAAGCAAATTGCCCAAATCATTCAGGTTCGCTCCGCGCTCAACGTGCAGCGCCAGATCTTCTTTGCCGGCATCGGCAACTTCGACACGCATGCCGGCCAGCTCGCGTTGCAAAGTTCGCTGCTGGCGCAGATTTCCCCCGCCCTCGCTGCTTTTTATAACGCCACCGTGGAGTTGAACGTGGCCACCGAGGTGACCACATTTACCATGTCGGACTTCAGCCGCACCTTCCAGCCGAACTCAAATAACGGCAGCGATCATGCCTGGGGATCGCATCACATCGTGATCGGCGGCGCAGTCAAAGGCGGAAAAATCTATGGCGCCTACCCAACTTTGGCGTTGGGCGGCCCTGATGATTCAGGTTCAAATGGCCGCTGGGTTCCGTCGACGGCCAGCTCGCAGTATGCGGCCACCCTTGCGCAGTGGTTTGGAGTGAGCGTAGGGGACCTGCCGGCGGTGCTGCCGTCGATCGGGAACTTCAGCACCAGCAATCTCGGATTCGTATAAAGCTGAGCTTTCCCTCGAGCCCGCTCACGGTAGACGGGAGCGTCCGCTACCGAGTTACACTCTGCTGCATGGACAACGAGCGCATTCGCGAGATTTGCCTGACGCTGCCGCACGTTGCGGAGACGCTCAACTGGGGCCACCACCTGGTCTACTGGGCAGGCGACCGCAACATCGGCGGCAAAATGTTTGCCATGACCGATCTCGACGGGACGGGCACCGGCGTGCTGTGGTTCCATTGCGGAGCGGAGCGGTTTCACGAACTGCTGGAGCGCGAAGGAATTCTTGCGTCGCCACACCTGGCGCGTGCATATTGGGTGACCGTGGAGCGCTGGGATGTGCTCCGGCCGCGAGAGATTGAAGACGAATTGCGCCGGGCGCACGCGCTCATCTTCGAGAAGCTCCCTAAAAAGACGAAGGCCGTTCTGGCGTTGCCGGAAAAAGAGCGCGCGAAAGTCATCCGCGAGCGCAGGAAAATCGTGGCGGCCAAAGAAAAAGCCAAGCGCCGCTAAGCGCACGAATGACCGATTGAACTTTGCCGCACGCGCTCTCGTAGAGAATATAAACTGCTCACACGGGCATTGTTTCGCGAGGCGAAAAGGCAATGGTCAAGTTTCTTCTGTTTTGCATTCTGCTTGTGCTGTGCTGGCCGCTGGCGCTGCTGGCTCTGGTGCTGTATCCGTTTGTTTGGCTGGTGCTGTTGCCCTTCCGCATGGTGGGCATCGCCGTCGGCGGCGTACTCGAACTGGTGAAAGCCATCATCCTGCTGCCGGCACGCGTGCTGCGCGTGGTATAGGGCCTGCGAATCGGATGACAGGCCCCATGCCCATCTTGAGCCGGCTGGCCCGCTGCGCGCTCACTGCACGCGGAACGAGTTCAAAAACTCGTTAGCCCCGGCCGCAGTGGAGCCGCTGCCGGCGGTGACCACCACCTGATAGAGCCTTTGGCCGCTCAGAAAATCGTGGACTGAGTAAGTACTGCCGTCCTGGCCGATAAAGGAAAATGCGCGCCCAGGAACACCGTTCAAAT
>JARLFZ010000064.1 GCA_031296305.1 Occallatibacter sp.
GACGGTGCCAGCGCACGCGACGTTCAGGTAATTACCGCTCGCGGCGTAGAAGATCGGATCGAGCTTCCAGCCGCCGATAATGGCGTCTTCCAGAGCATTGGAATGACCAGCCACGAGCGCGCCCTTGCCGAACGGCAGACCGAACTCGCCGAACACCTTGAAGACGTTGGCCGAAGTGTTCGAACACCGGACGTAATCGGCACGGTAGCCACCGAAACCCTTTACCCAGGGAGCTCTGCCATTGCCCGGGGTGTCGTTCTGCTGGCCGCCCTGAGCGTCAGACAAGCAATTGGTATAGGTATAATTCGCGTCCATGTTGAAATTGAGCGCGAACTGGTGCACATACTCCGCCTGCCCCGAGTGATTAGCGCTGATCATGCCGGTGTTTTCTATCGGGCCGGCGTTGATTGAGAGATTCGGGAAAGGGATCGTGCTATCAATCGAAGTCGCCGAGTACGGGTCTCCGGCAATGGTGTTGTATTTCACGAGCGTCTGGTTCGGAGCCAGCAGTTCCCGTGCAGCGTTGTGGTATGGATTTGCGCTTTCCAGTTGCCGGCCCAGGTTGCTTACGAAGCGAACTTCGATCGAGTCGTGGTGAGTGAACTGGTACTGCACGGCTGCATCAAGAGTGATTTGGTAGGGAGTCTTGAAGTGATAGGGCTTGCCGTACAGGGCAAGACTGCCGAGCGGCAAATACGCTGCAGCCGCATTCGTCATGTCGAGGTTGGCAAAGGTGCTTTCCATGGTCGCCGTGGTCGTGCTGGTGGGACCGATCAACTGCGGTCTGTAGGCATTTTGTGCCGAGCCGTTCTGGATGTTAAACCGGAACGGGTAGTTGGTGCCCAGGGTGCCTCCATATCCGATGGAGTCGAATGCGCCATAGGCGAAACCCGTTCCCGCGCGGACCACCAGATTCGGCCGGACGCGATAGGCGAGGCCAAGACGGGGCGAAAAGTTGGCTTTCTGCGCATGGTTAGCGGTGTTGCCTGGCTCGCAGATGATCGGAATGTTGTCGTAAGCCAGCAGCCCCTTGAAGAAGGGAGACATGCTCGAAGCGCAGCCTTCATGACCGACGTAGTAAGCGCTGCCGCTCGGATGGTTGCCATCGCCGCCCATCCAGAAATTGGCTTCCTGCCCGCCGTCAGAACCGAAGGGTCCGAAGTATTCCCAGCGCACTCCCAGGTTGGCCGTCAGCTCCGGAGTGATCTTCCAGTTGTCAACCGCGAATCCGGCAATATAGGGCGCGTGATAAGTGGATTTGACCCGGCTGTTGCCGTTGAAGCCGTTGAGGCCGCCAATCAGGTTGCCTGCTACGCTGAGCGGCGATGCGTTCGAGCTGGGCGCATAGCTTGCCCCGTTCTGGTTTGCTGTATAGTTTGCCGGCGTCACCAGAAAGTCTGCGAGAGCGGTGGCGGTGACGCCCGAGAAGGGGACGTCCGAGTACACGCCGTTATAAGTGAAGCTGCCCCTGGAATTCGCGTTCTGGTCGATGTTGCCGAAGATCCAGGTATACTCGCCGCCGAACTTCCACTCGTGCTTTCCGATAATCTTGGTCAGCTCGTCGGAGACTTGCCACGAACCCGTCTTCTGCCAGGTGTCGTTTACGCGGGAGCCAAAGCTGGAGAGAGGGGTAACTCCGAACACTGGAAGCCCGCCGTTGTAGGCGGTTTGCGGGATGCCGGTGATCCCATATTGCGCAGGAACACCATAGGTAGTGTTGATGGTATTGGGATCGAGGCGGGTGTTGTACTGCTGCGCCTTGGAGATTCTGAACGCATTGATCAGAGTCGGGCTGAAGACGTGGTTTTCGCTGAGGACCACAATGTACGCAGGCTGAGTGGTCCAGAAGGCGACGCTGCTACCACCCTCGAGCACGCCCGCGAATGGCGGCGTCGTTTGATCGATCGCGTTGTAGTGGTTGAAGGTAAGGAACGCGGAGTCCTTTTCGTTGAAGGTGTGATCGATCCTGGCGCTGTAGGCCTTCGAGTCGACCTTCCGGCGCGTCGTTGTAAAGTAGTTGTTCGTGTACGGCGCCGGGTTGGAGATGCCTATATTGGCTGCCGGGAAGAGCTTGAGCAGCGCAATAGCATTGGTATCGACACGACTGGAAGGAAGCTGGTTGAGGCACGACATCGGCACCGTACCGCCGGTGGCAGCTGTCGAAAGGAAACTGGTTGTTCCTGCCAAGGCGGGGCAGCCCGCTCCCGGGGCGGCGAAATAAGGATCGCGCACGATGGCGCTCTTCAAGCCGCCATTGATCGAGGAATCCGTAACAACTCCGGCTTCAGTGGAAAGGCAGTCCGCAGTTAGACCGGTGATGGGATCCGTTGCACCGCAGGTAACAGCGCGCGTAGTTGCCGGGTCAAGCATTACCCCGTTCTGGATCGTGCGGTGCAGTCCGTCGATCTTTGTGTTTTTGTCTATTGTCAACTGGTCCGACATGTTGATCGTGCTCGTGCCAAAGCTGCTCTGCATCGAGGCGGTCGGAACCGTACCTGAGTAGTTAGAAACGCTGCTGAAGTAGGTGTACTGAAAGGCCCCGGTGAAGAAGGTCTTATTGTGGCCGTCGTACACCCCAGGGATAACCACGGGCCCGCTGACCACCGCGCCAAACGAGTTCTCTCTAAGCCGGGGAGGCCGGTTGGGCAGCGGCGTGGGAGTGACCAAAATCTGGCTGCGCTTTGTGAAGTAATTGTTGGCGCTGGTCAGGTCGTTCTCGTTGTATTCCCATAACCGGCCATGGAGCTTGTTGGTGCCCACTTTGGTGAGCATGTTTACGGTCGTGCCGTAGGTGTGCCCAACGTCAGCGGCGTTGTTGCCGGTCTCCACCTTGATTTCCTCGACAGCGTCGGGCATGATCGGCATGATCTGCCCGCCGAAAACTTCGGAGTTGGCGTCGGCGCCGTTCTCGCGAACATCGAGCGCGCCGGTCTGTACGCCATTGATGAACTGACTATTTACAGGCTGAGAGCCGGGGGTAAGAATGATAAGACTCAACGCGCTGCGGCCCTGGGCTCCGCCTGAGAGGGGCAGCTCGTTTGCCAGGTCGCTCCCGATGGACAAGCCCAACGAGGTATCCTGCGCCTGTAGCAGGGGCGCGGCCGAGGTGACCGTGACCGAGGTACTCGCGGCACCCACATGCAGCGAGACGTCTTCTGTAACGATGGATCCAATGTGCACCACAATGCCGTTGACTATCGAGTCTTCGAAACCGTGCGCGGCAACTTGCAGCGAGTAGGTGCCAACCGAAACATTTGTGAAGACATACGCGCCGGCTGAGGTCGAGATGGTTTTTTGCGTGATGCCGGTATTCACGTTGGTCAGCGTGCACTGGGCCTTCTGCACTAATGCTCCAGTCTGATCCGTGACCGTACCAGTCACGTTGCCGGTATCGATGCCCGCCTGGGCAAAGACCTGGACGCTGAAAACCAACATGACTACGGCACAGGCGATTGCCAGGAAACTCTGCGGAATTGCCCATTCCTTATGTTTCATTGCACATGCCTCCTTAAGCATGGTTCGTGTTGCCCGGTAGCGTACCTTGTGCGGTCGCGGCCGGCTGCTCCCTTGTGAAGTGGAAACATCAAATTGCGTCGGTGACCCGCCGTGTCCTTGATTTGCCGGTCCGCGATTTGCGACGGAATACCGACAATGGCCTCGGTCCACAACCTGGTGCGTGGCGCGAGACATACGTCGACGGAGCGGAGGATCAATCTGATTTGACGGCTCATTGTCCGCCCACAAGACTCTTCCGCACATGGGCGGCTTGTGAAGTGAAGTAACGGTAAAATAATCGATTGAGATTGTTTATAACGATTGTGAAGAGTTGTAAGGAGTTTGGGGGACCGATCCCTGGATTCCAGGAGACGGCACTGGGGGGCTACTTAACCCGGCTTTTTGTCTTCCATGCAAAGACGACATTCAGGAGTGGACGCGGCACAGTTCGCGGTCATCATTCGTCTGAGGGAGACCGACGTTTCATGGCGGCGGACGGCGGAGTGGCGATGGACCTACCAACTCCGCTTTAGAATCAGAGCGATATTCGTCTTTTGAAACAGAAGAGTCAATTCGGGCGGATAGTTTTGAGGAAATGCGATCGGGATCAGAGTGCGATTGCAGTTCAAAGCGCCCCTGATTGGCTCTTCCAAATATGGAATTCGACTGAAAAGCTTTCTACATACGAGCGGATTCTTGAAACCAGTCACTCAATACGCTTTGCAGAAGGTTAAGCTTTACCGTAAAATGATCCTCCGTGCATGGAATCGCTCCATCTCCGGTCGTACAACGCCAGGAAGTTCAAGGAGTCTTATCTCCTGAACAAAAGCGCGAGCTGGTGCAGCGTGTGGTCAACAGCGAAGTGTTTCGCCGTTCGCCGGCGTTGCGCGCATTTCTGCTCTACATTACCGAACGGGTGATTTCGGGCCGCACCGAGGAGTTGAAGGAGCAGTCGATTGGCGCCGAGGTGCTGGGGCGCAAACCGAATTACAACCCCGCGGATGACAATATTGTCCGCGTGCGGGCCCACGAGTTGCGGGGACGGTTGGAGAAGTACTTCAGCTCGGAGGGCGCGGACGAAGCGGTGGTAATTACGATGCCCCGTGGCGGCTACGCGCCGGAGTTTGTGCCGCGGAAAGCCGAGCAACTGGAAGAAGCGAGATCGAAGCCGCAAACTGGGGAGGATGTTCCGCAGGCCGCGCGTGAGGATGAAGCCAGCGCGGAGGTCGAAATCATCCAGAAGCCCGCACTTCGGCATTGGCTGGCGTTCGCAGCCGTGCTTCTGGTTGCGGTAGCGGCTTCGGTTGCAATCACCCGCAGTGTGCTGCAGGCCAGATCTCTGGTCAGCTCGGCGCGGCCGACGGGCGCGATTGCCGACTTTTGGGGGCAGTTTTTCGAAAAACCAAATGAGGAGTTGAAGGTCGTTTATGCCGACACCAGTTTTGCGCTTTGGCAGGACCTGAACGGCAAAACGCTCGACCTTGGAGACTATCTCAATCGCAAATACTACGGCGAGAAAGGCAACAAGCTCTTCAACGTGGTAATGCGCCGCGTGACCAGCCCGGCCGACATGGCGATATCGGTGCATTTATCCACGATCGCGGAACAATTCGGAGGACAGGAGAATCCGCAGTTTGCCCGCGACGTTGAAGCCGCATTTTTCCACCAGGGCAATGTGGTGCTCATTGGCAGCCATCGCTCCGATCCATGGGTAGCGGTGTATGAGCCGAACCTGAACTTCACCCTGGATCAGGATCAGCATTCCGGGGCGCCGTTATTCCGGAACCGGACGCCCCAGGCTCACGAAGATGCGACCTACGGTATTCCAGATATGTACGACACGCAGCGGAGCGAGGAAAAAACCTATCCCAGCTACGGAGTGGTCGCGCTCTTGAAAGGGTGCGGCGACCATGGGCTAACGGTGCTCGTGGAGGGATTGAATACGCAGGCTACCCAGGCCGCTGGAGATCTGGTGAGCGATCCGCAGCGCATGGATATGTTGCTGCGTAGCATCGGGCACAAACCGGGAACAAGCGTGGCTCCCTTCGAAGCCCTGTTTCAGGTGATTTCGTTGCCGGGCGGGTACGACAATCCCAGAGTGATCGCATACCGGCTTCGCCCACCCGAAGCGTGCGTGGGTGGATGAACCTCCCTGCTCTCGCTCTTCGCTCACAAGCAATCGCGGAAGGCGGAAGTTACGCACCATCCTACGACGCCAGAACCGCAACCTCCAGTGGACCCAATGAAACTTGCGTGATTCCATGCCGATCGTGGAGCAGATCGTCCATGGGCTTCGGTAGCTCGATCTTTTCATGTGGAGTCTCAGTCAGGTTGAGCAGAAAATAGTAAATCGTATCGCCGTCCTGCCGGCTCGTCACTTCTATTCCGTCAGGCGCTTGAATCAACGGAGTGAGCCCGCTTGCGGTACCGGCTACATGAGCGACGGCTTCGTAAAAGTCATCGCTGGTCGAATCGCAACCTACATAAATCACCCAGCCGCGGCCGTGACGATTGCGCGTGACAGCCGGTTTGCCCTCCATCCGCCCTCCGCCGCGAACCGTCGCAATCACCTCGGCTCCATGCGGCGCGAGCGATTCGATCGCAGTCCGCGGGCTGAAAGTCGCCTCGCTTCCTGCAAAACGAATTCCCAGCCCGGCCTGGAGATTCGCATCGAGATTCCCGTTCTGCGCGTTGTATTCAACCAGGTCGAGAATTGCCTCGGATCTGACCCCCGCGATCTCGCTGAACGGTCCCGGCGCGAGCGTGAGCCGCATACTGTTGTCCATATTCTGCGTGGCTGCCCGGTAGTTCAGCACCATCGTTCCCCCGGCATCCACAAAAGCCTTCAGGCGGTCCACTGTTCTGTCGTCGATCAGGCGCAGATTCGACACTACAACAATCTTGTATCCCGAAAGCTCCCGGTCTGGCGGGATCACATCTATATCGCAGTGCAGTGACTTGAACCCGGTATAGAAACTCTGAATCTCTCCGTAGCGCGGAACCCTGTCTCCGCCGATGCCGCCAATGCCCTCGGCCCACGCATTCACGTAGTCGTAGATCAGCGCGACCTCCGCGTGCGTGGTCGCATTCGCCAACCTAGGGCCGATGCGCGCCATCTCCTTGCAGATCGTAGCCAGCGTATCCTTGTCGGGATTAATTGCGCCATCGAAGCCCTTGATGAACGACGGCCGGTGCTCTTCGCCCCCTGCGGCAGGCCGGCGCCATTCAAAGTAAAGCTGCCCGTGGCTGCCGTGCGCCAGATCGCAATAGGCCTGCAGACGCAAGCCCTCGGGATCAGCATTGGGCGGAACGTAAGCATTTTGCTCCGCGCAGATAAATCTCTGGTGCGGGCCCGCGCAGCGCGTGATATCGCTCAAGTAACCGGCAGTGTATTGCCGCTGGAACCGGCTCAGACCGGGCGCGCTCACGTAGTTATCCCACGCCGACGCGTCCAGAAATTCTGCCGCGGCATACGCATCGACCGCTCCGGTCGGGCTCGACCAGTTGGTGAGAACGAATTGGTTCTCCGTTCTCGCATGCAGAATCTCCGCCTGCTTGCGAAGATGATTGAGAAACGATTCCGAGAAGAATCTGCGATAGTCCAGCGAGATTGCCGGCTGCCAACCTCCTTCCGCTGAATTGTACGGAAAGCGAATCTGCGACCAATCGCTGAATTCATTGCTCCAGAAGGCGCCGTTATAAACGCGGTTCAACTCGTCGAGAGTGCCGTAACGTTTCTTGAGCCATTGCTGGAAAACGCGCTCAGAGACCGCATCGAACGTCTGTTGTGGATTGCCAGGTTCGTTGTCGAGTTGCCATCCTATCACCGTCGCGTTCTTGCCATAGTGATCGGCAAGCGCGCTGACCACGCGTGTGCAAGCTTCAAGATAATGCGGGCTGTTGGTGTTGTATCCCTTGCGCCCGCCATAAGTGTAAAGCCCCTCCGCACTTCCGCTCAGCACATCGGGATACTGCTGATACAGCCATGGCGGCACCGATGCAGTAGGCGTGCAGAGAATCGCACCGACGCCATTCCGCCCCGCAATCGCAAGCGCGCGATCCATCCAGTCAAAGTCGAATTTGCCGGGCGCGGGCTCAAAAAGCGCCCACGCGAATTCGCCCATGCGGACTGTATTGATTCCCAGCTCCCGCATCTCGCGGAAATCGATCTCCCATTCGCTCGGTGGCCACCATTCCGGATAATAGGCCGCGCCGACCAGATAGCTGCCGCCCAATCCACGATCGGTCTTAGCGGATGAATTCCCCGCCTGTGAAGAGGCCGTTGCAGAAATTGCCGCGGAAACTGCATTACGCCCCATCAGGGCGCCCATACCGGCCATGCCGGCAAGCTGATTAAACCTGCGCCGATTCACACTCTCTCCTGCTTGCTCAGTCTATCTCGCACATGCAATGAGGGCACCCTGATCTGGGCGGCCTTACTGCACTGTAAACGGAATCTGCTCGCTGACCGAGCTGATCCCGGTAGCGCTCGCTGTCACGGTCACCGCGTAGTTGCCTGCGGTCGTGCTCGGCGATGAGGGCGTTGTTGTTCCCGTGCCATTGCTCCCTCCGCAGCCCTGCAACGCAAACGGAATCGCCACGATCACCAGCAGCGACAATAAGCTCTGGCGCCAGCGCCGCACATTTCCTAGCAGAATAAGGAAGCCGGCCGCGGCCACTCCGCCGGCCCCGGGTAACCATCTGCCAGGGACGTTCTTCGCCGTTGTTCCCGTCGTGGTGATTGAGACCGTAGCGCTTACTGCACCTGGCCCCGAAATCGTTTCTGAAGCGGGGACGCCGCATTGCGGCAAATCGATCGCCCCGGTTGGCCCGCTCACCGTGCAGCTCAGATTCACCGTACCTGTGAACCCGTTCGCCGGCACTATGGTTAGTGTCGTGCTACTGCTTCTGCCAGGAGTGATGACCGTTCCCGTCCCTCCAGCCGGAACCAGACTGACCCCGGCGCCGGCCGAAACCATCATGCTCTGCAGCCGTGCCGTCAGTGCGTTCAGCGCGCTCCCATTCCATGTCGAATTCAACACGCCATAGCCCTCGACGGTGTTGAAGCCGCCTGCATTGCCTGTCTCCGTGGTTCCATTGATCGCCCAATACGACCAGTCAATTCCGTAATCGCGCACATAGGCGCTCATGGAGTCCAACCAGTTGCCGAGGTCGCTCGAATACGTGCTGTCCACGCATGTATTGGCGCTGTCGCAGGTGCCGAATTCGCCAATCCATAGCGGCTGCGGATTGCTGCCGGTCACCAGGTAACCCCATTTGGGCGTGATCTTATTTACATAGGCGCTGTAGCTTGAGAACCCCGAATACCAGAAGCCGTAGTCGTGCGCTTCATAAACCAACCGGTTCGCCAAGTTCAGTTGCACCGGCAAACTGGCCACGCCCGAGAGGTCACCCGCGTAATTCACGCCCTCAACAAAGATCAGCATGCTGGGGTTCACGCTGAGAACGGCATTGCCGCCACGTTCTGCCGCGGCATGCCAATCCGTAGTCGAACTCCCTCCCCAGGTGGCAGGCGAGCGCGGCTCATTCCGCAGATCGGCTCCGATCACCCACGGATTGCTTTCGTAGCGCTGCGCCAACATCTGCCAGTCGGCAATCCAGCTCGACTCCGGATAGCTGCCGTTGTACCAGAGTTCATTACCGTCGGTAAGGCTGCAGCACCACCCGGCGGTGCTAACGTGATTGTCGAGAATCACCATAATCCCGGCGTTCGCGAGCGCTTGGATCACTTGGTCAAAAATCGTGAGTGCGTTTTCGCCTTCGAGGCCGGGATTGGCGGTAAGCGCGTAACTACCCACCGGAGGATTGCTCTCCACCATCTGGTTCGACCAGAGAAGGCGCACGGCATTGAAGCCCATGCCCTTGATGGTGCCGACGATGCTTGACAGGGGTTGCGCCTGGAGGCCCTCAACGACGTAATCCTGCCCCTCGGCGCCATACCAGTTGAAGGCGTTGATGTGGACGCGCGCGCCGTTGCTGTCGACGATGAACTGTCCGGACGTATGCAGCGGAAACGCCTGCGCCGCTTGAACCTTCGCCGCGAGTCCGCCTAAACACAAACTGGCGAGAACCATGAGGCGCCAAGACACTGCGCGGCGGCGTAATGAAACGATGAGATAGCAGGAGGAAAAGGAAGATTTGGTCATGACGAGACTCCCCTTTTCCCGCCTCTCTCGCGGGGAAAGTTTGCACATCGTTGATGAGGCCGCCCGATTGCGAGCGGCCTCAAGGTTCTGCACTGAATCAAGAACAGCGGTTCAATCTAGAACACATACTTGCCTGACAGTTGGAAGAAGCGTGCGTCGATGGTGAGGTTCTGGTTGGATTGCGTCCCGGTAATCGCGACTACGTTGGCGCCTATATTCGTGCTGGTGCTGCCAGGATTGCCGAGGCTCGGGTGATTCAGGACGTTGAAGGCATCAGCGCGGAACTCCAGATACTGCTCGCGGAAAGTCCTGAAGTCCTTGAACAGCGAGGCGTTCAGCTTCCAGTTGCCTGGCCCGGAAACATCGTTCTTGGGGCTGCCGAAGAAAGGCGCCACGGCCGGGTAGCCGGTGACGTACGGCACGGGAGTTCCGGCGGTCGCCCCGGTGGCGCTGGTGGTGCATCCCAGCCCGTCGCAAAGCGAGTTATCGACGCCAACTGGCCCCGAAGCGTAGCTGAAAGTGCCGGTTTGGTAGGGCGCCAGAAGCGCAGCGGAAGCCGCATTGTTCGAGCTGCCGACAGCAAGCGGATCTGCAAAAGCGCACGGGTTAAACCAGCGCTGCCTGGTTTTGGTCTGAGCCGCGCAAACGTTCGCGGCCGTGTTCGACGGGGTCCCTCCGGACTGGCCACTGCTGGTGAGCTGGCCAAGGTAATTCGCCGGAGGCTGCAGGTTGTTGGAGTACGCATTGGCGACCTTGATGGCACTGTTGCTCTCGCCGCCGTTGGCGTTTCCGAAGCCCGAGTTTCTGCTGATCGAGACCGTGAACGGCTGGCCGGTCTGGCCCCACCACTCCATGTCGGTCTTCCATCCGCCAATGATGCGATCCAGCACGCCCGGATGGTTGACGAATTGCCGGCCAACTCCGAACGGCAGGTCGTAATCGACATTGACCACCGCGCGCTGCCGGATATCGTAGCCGGACTGCCCCCACTCTGTATTGATGGGGATGAGGTAGGACTGCTTGTAAGCACCGTAGTCGCCGCCCAGCAGGTCGATCGTGTTATCGAACGCATGGGCCCAGGTATACGTGCCCAGGAAGCTCAAGCCGTGGCCATAGTGCTTCTGCACAGAAGCCTGTAGTGAGTTATACGAGCTTCTGCCTGTCCACCCCATCCACTGGGACCCGCTGAAATGCGGGAAGGGATTGAACCCGTTGCCCGACTCGCCGCCAATCGTAATCGCCAGGGGTTGGTCGGGGTTGTTGTAGAGAGTCACCAGGTGGCGTCCCACGCTGCCCACGTAGCTCACGGTTGCCGTCGTCCCTTGCCAGAACGCGCGCTGCACGCTCAGGTTGAAGTTCATGGTGTACGGCATGTGCATGGTCGGGTTCGGTCCCGTCCCCGATTGCTGGATGTTCGGGAAAGTGGCGAAGTGCTCGATTCCGCCGGAAGACAGGAAGCCTGAGAAACCATTCTCCAGCGTGTTTCCGAAGGCATATTGCGATCCGCAATAAGTTCCCTGCGTGCAGGAAGGCAGGCTGGCCAGGTTTGCTGTCATGTAGAAAGGCGGGTTCTGGGTGAGGGCCGAGCCGCCGCCCGGCTCAAAGCCGCCCATGAAGACGCCAAATCCCATACGCATGACGGTCTTGTTGTCGAACTGGTAGGCGCCGCCAATGCGCGGCGACCAGTTCATCTTCGGGTAATCCACGAGGTGCCGGTTGCTATCGTAGACCACCTGCACGTTATCCGCGGTGAGCAGCGCCTGCAGGTTCGGGTCGAGCTTGATGCCCGACTGGCTCTTCGGAATCAACAGCTTCGCCGTTCCGGTCCCGCCGTTGGACGTCATCGTTTCAGTTTCCTGCACAAAATTCGCCCACTGGTCGCTCTGTTCTAATTTGGGTGTGAAGTGCTCGAAGCGGAACCCAAGGTTCAGGGTGAATTTTTGCGTCATCTTCCAGTCGTCCTGGACAAATCCAGCCACATATTGGTGGACATAGTGGTTCACTACATAGCTGCTGATACTGCCGCTGGCCATATTGTCGGTCCCGGTATACCCGCCGCCCGGCAATGTGCCCTGAGCGAGGAAGTCCGCGCCCGCATATCCGGTGGGGCCGCCTGATCCCGTGAAGCCGGTATAGGTGCTGGCGTAGTTGTAGGCTCCGCGCGGGGTCCCGGCCGCCGTGCTGTAGAAGCGCATCGGCATGGCCTGGAAGCCCATCTTCACTGAGTGGTTACCAATGATCTTCGTCACGTTGTCGAGAATCTGGTAATTGTTCTGGCCTTCATGGGCCGGATCGTTGCCGTGGGCTCCAAAGGCTTGCCAGCTGGTGGATGTCGCCGGCAGACCTCCGTTCTGAGGGCCGGCGTTGAACGGAATGCCGTTCAATCCGTAGGTAGCCGAGATGTTGTTGGTGGCGTTGTACTGCAGGTTCTGGTCGTTGCCCCAGTTGAAGGCGAAACGGAATTCGTTGATCAGCGTGGGCGAGAAGGTGTGCGTCTCTCCGAGCATGTAGTTCGAGCTCAAATAGCTCTGTGTGTGGCCCTGGTTGCTGCCGATGCCGTCGAGGATCGGGCCCAGGGGCGCAACAAAGGTGTTCATGATGTGCTGGTAGTCGACGCGGAAAGTGGCCAGGTCTTTGGAGCTGATGTTCCAGTCCAGCTTGCCATCCCAATTGATCGGATCCGAGTTCTCGTTCAGGTCCACCTGGTAGTTGCTGCTGGTCGGTCCGTAGTCAATGTCGCTCGCAGAGTTGCAGTCGCCCGTACTCCACCCGCCATTCTTTACCCCGTAATTCTGATAGCCGCTTGGAGAGTAGTTGGGGCACGGGTAGGCCTGAATGAGTTTCTGGGCCACCGTATCCATCTGGGCCGTGCTGAAGACGTTCTGGCCCGCAGGGAAGGCATAGGACGAAACATTCCACCCGGCGGGGGCATTCCACGTCATCGCGGGGGCGCTGGTGCCGGAGTACTGCTGAACGGTTCCGGTTGGCGCCACGAATGTTTTAGTGCCGGTGTTGCACGTATACGTGCCGGTGTTGGTGTTGGGCGTGTACAGCACAACCGGACAGGAGTTACCGGAATAGGTCGTATTTAGCAGTTCGCTGAAGTCGCCCCGCCGCATGCGCGGCGTGGGCACACTATAGGTGCTCGGAGTCGCTCCCGCTACGTAGCGCGCATCCTGGATGTCGCCAAAGAAAAACAGCTTGTTCTTGATGATCGGGCCGCCCAGGGTAGCGCCGAATTGATTCATATGGAACACCGCGGGGGTCGAGCCGGGAGCCTGCGTCCAAACCAGCGCGTCGAGTTTCGTATTTCTCACGTACTCCCAGAGATCTCCGTGAATCGAGTTGGTGCCGGACTTGGTGGTGGCGTTGATGACCGCGCCATGGCCGCGCCCGATCTCCGCGCTGTAGTTGCTGGTCTCTACCTTCATCTCGTCGATGGCATCTGGCGGCGGCGCGATGCTGTAGGTTGAGCCGTTGATGTAGTCGCTGTTCATGGTATTGTTGTCGGCGCCGTCGAGCATGTAGTTGTTCTGCTCTTCATGCTGGCCGTTGGACGAAAAATCGCCGTTGCCCGAGCCGCGTCCCACGAAGGGCGTCGAGCCGGGTGCTTCCTGGGCGATAAAAATCCAGTTGCGATTCGCCAGGGGCGCATCGTTCAGAAAATGCGTATCGACATCGACAGCCGTTTCCGCGGTCTGCGTCTGCATGATCGGCGCCGCCGATGTTACCGTCACCGTCTCCGATGCCTTGCCCGGCTTCAGAGCCAGTGGGATGTTCAGACGGTCTTGCACGTGCACCACGATGTCTTGCTCGACCGTGGTAGCAAAGTTCACTGCGGATGCACTGACCGTGTAATTCCCTGTCTTGATCGGCGCAAAGAAGTAGTTGCCGCTACTGTTGGACTTGGACTTCAACACCAGGCCGGTGTCGACGTTCGTCAGCGTTACATCGGCGTTCGGAATGACCGCGCCCGTTGAGTCCGTTACCACCCCAATAATGGCGCCCTGGTCCGCTTCCTGAGCAGATGCCCGGGCTGCGAGGAGAACCAACAGCGCAAGGCTCAGTACGGATAGGCTCCGGCAAAGCCAGCCTGTCCACCGAATATTTTGGGGTTGATTGCGCGTAGTGCGCGTTGGTTTGCTGGTTGTCACTTGGCGAAAGCTTGCAATTGACTGCACAAACATGCGGGACTCCTCCTTGATTGGGAAGGGCGTAGGACCCCTTCTTTGCGCCCGCCGAAATGCTATGCAAACGATCTTGTCCTTGTCAAGAAGTTTTTGAGAAACCGGTATTCGCACTTTATGATACTGATAATAATCGACTTAATCGATACGAGCATGGCAACAGCGATACTGTTCTAAGTGAGCGGTTCCCACGATTGTTTCGCCTCTAATCCACATCAAACTCCACCGGAAGGATCATTTTAAGTAGTTGTTAATGATTGTCTTATGGCAATCAACCTAAAACCAGTCCTTTTCGTCTTGACGGCGAAGGTGCCAACAATGTAAGGTCTTGTCGACGAGTTTGTGAGACCGGTTGCTGGGGGATTTCGCCTTCGGCGCCCTTAAGTTAGCCGATCCACCTCCAGGACTCATGCGAAACGGAGAGACCAATGAGCACGTCCACTGCGGTAAACACATCAACTCGGCAGGCAATTGAAGCCGGCGAAGGCATTCTCAGGCTCGCTCCCACATGGGTGCCGCGGGTCTATACGCAACCCGGCCGCAGGCTTAAGCTCGATTCGCGCGACCTCTACGCCTACGGCGCTCACCGCGGCGGCATCGACGAACGCTGGTTCGCTTCTACTACCCCGGCCATGAATGACAACCGCACACCCGACGAGGGCCTGAGCTATGTGGTTTCGAACGGCGACCGCGTCACCCTGAAAGAAGCCGTCGAATCCGAGGGACCGCGTCTCGTGGGCAACGCAATTTGGGAGAAGTACCATCGCTGGCCCGTCTACAGCAAGTTCTTCGACAACATGGGCCCCATCATGCACCACCTTCATCAAAGCGACGAGCAGGCCCAACTCGTCGGCCGTCAAGGCAAACCGGAAGGCTACTATTTTCCGCCGCAGCAGAACGCAACCCTCGGCAATTTTCCTCATACCTACTTCGGGCTCGAGCCGGGCACAACGCGCGAGCACATCCGCGCCTGCCTTGAGGCATGGGACACGGGCGACAACGGAATTCTCGACTACTCCAAGGCCTACCGGCTCAAGCCGGGCACCGGTTGGCTGGTGCCGCCCCGCATCCTGCACGCTCCGGGCTCCCTGCTCACCTATGAACCGCAGTGGGGCAGCGATGTGCTGGCCATGTTCCAGTCGATGGTCGAAGCGCGCCCGGTGCCGCGCAGCCTGCTCACCCAGGACGTTCCCGAAGACAAGCACTGGGACTTCGATTTCCTGGCCGACCTCGTCGACTATCCGGCCAACCTCGTCGACGATTTCAAGAACCAGCATCATCTGGAGCCGATTCCCGTGGCCGATACCGCCAGCGAGGGCTATGTCGATCGCTGGATCGTCTACGGAGCCATCGCCGGCCAGCAGAAGTTCAGCGCCCGTGAATTGACCGTCGAGCCGGGTGCACGCTGCACCCTTCGCGACCCCGGTGCAAGCGGCGTCATCGTCACTCAAGGCCACGGACGCATCGGCAAGCTCGATGTGGACTGCCCGTCGATCATCCGCTTCGGGCAGATGACGCAGGACGAAGTATTCATCTCGCACGAAGCAGCGGTCGCAGGCGTGACCTTCGAAAATCACTCCAAGACCGATCCGCTTGTGACGCTGCGTTACTTCGGCCCCGACGTCCACACCAACATGCCCAACGTTGGAGATCACGCTCGCCTGTAGCAAGATATGTAGCGCCGGTCTCCAGACCGGCTGTCGTGCGGGCCGACAAATTGGGGTGGTTGACCCGCATATTTTTGGGGAGAACGAAAATGCGTCAGCAACACTTCGAAGAAACCAACAGCAAAATCCAGGATCGCTTCAGAGCGCTGAAACCCGACCAACTCAAGCCGCGTCTCAAACTCTCCTGGAGCAACTGGGGATTCGGTAGAGAGCCGCTGGCCGACTCCGCCGCGCGACTCGCAAAATCCAAGGTCCCCTATATCGAACTGCACGGCAACCACTACGGCCCCGACCTGGGCTACCAAGTCGACGAGACGCTGAAAATTCTCAGCGACCACGGCCTCAAAGTCTCCGGCGTGTGCGGCATGTTTTCCGCCGATAACGATCTGGCCTGCAATCGCGCCGTCTGCCGCCAGGCCGCCATCGACTACCTCGACCGCGAAGTTCCCTTCACGCGCGCCGTTGGTGGCAGCTACTTGCTTGTCGTTCCCGGCGCCGTCGGCCGGCCCAAGGCTTACGACGACGTCGAATTCGAGCGCTCGGCGGAGACCCTCGCCATGCGCGGCGACTTATTTCAAAAGCATGGCATCAAGGCCGCCATCGAGCCCATCCGTTCTGCCGAAGTGAGCCTGGTGCATACCATCGCCGATGCCAAACGGTATCTCGCCCAGGTCAACCATCCCGGCGTTGGTCACATCAACGGCGATGTCTACCACATGCAGTCGGAGGAGCGGCACATCGGCGACGCCATCCTCGATGCCGGCGACCAGCTCGTGAATCTGCACATGGCCGACAGCAACCGCTGCGCTATGGGCGAAGGAGCGATGGATCTCGCAACCATCATCCGCGCCCTTTACGTCATTGGCTTCAACCAGGGCGACCGCTTCGTCACCTTCGAACCTCTCGGCCCCGGCGGCGATCCCTATCCCGCGATGCACGGCAAACCCGACAAACCAAAACTCGATGCCCTGGTCGATACCAGCATCCGCTATTTCCGCGAATGCGAGGAGCTTGTGCTGGCCAACTAACTCAGCCCGTCGAAGAACCGGGTGTTTCAGCGTTTTCTGATCTTTGTTCTCTGATCTCTGTTATGAACACCTACTGCTTCGCCCTCGACCTCAACGACGATCCTCAGCTCATCGAGGAATACAAGCGCTGGCACCAGCTCGAAAACATCTGGCCCGAAGTGCTCGAATGCATTCGGGCCAAAGGTGTCCTGAGCCAGAAGATTTATCTCGCGAGCAATCGCTTGGTCTTGATCCTTGAGACCACCGACGACTTCGACCTCGACGCCAAAGCGGCTGCTGACAGAGCGAGCCCGCAGATGCGAAAGTGGGAAGAACTAATGTGGAAGTTCCAGAAGCCTCTACCCCATGCCCGCCCCGGCGAAAAATGGGTGCGCATGGAGAAGATCTTCGAGGTCACATAACACCGATCCGATAAGAAGTCCGCTGTTTTCCGTCCCCCGCCGAGCATTGGATTTTCTCCGCTCAAGGAAGGTTCGATGGTTTTTCCGAACACCCTCGCCGCCGCGCTTCTGGATCTATCGCCCAGCAAGCTCGTCTCGCTGGCCCCTGCTGATCTGCTTATCATCGCCATTTATTTCGTCATGGTGCTGGGCATCGGCGTCTACCTCCGGCGCTATGCCAATACCTCCAACGATTTCTTCATGGCCGGCCGCGAAATGACCGCATGGGTCGCGGGCCTCAGTTTTCTCTCCGCCAATCTGGGCGCCATCGAACTCATGGGCTGGGCCGCGTCCACTTATCAGTACGGCATTCTTGCCGCGCACTTCTACTGGATCGCCGCCTTCCCGTCCATGGTCTTCCTCGGGCTGGTGATGATGCCCTTCTACTACCTCTCAAAAACCCACTCGGTTCCCGGCTATCTGCAATTGCGCTACGGCGAATCCGCACGCGCCTTGAGCGGAATCTCCTTCGCCTTCATGACCATCCTCATGTCGGGCATCAATATGTACGCCATGGCCATCGTCATGAAGGTCGTCCTCGGCTGGAACATCCACTTCAGCATCTGGGTCTCTTCGCTCACCGTCGCCGTGTATGTCGCTCTCGGCGGCTTATATTCCGCTATTTTCAACGAAGTCCTGCAATTCTTTCTCATCTGGCTCGGAGCGCTCATCATTCCCATTCTCGGCATGATCGAAGTGGGCGGCTGGAGCGGCCTCAAAGCGCGCATCTTTCAGCAGGTGCACTCCAACGACTACGTCCATCTCTGGAGCACGCTCGGAACATTCTCCGGCAATCCCATGGGCGTGCACTGGACGGGAATCGTATTCGGCCTCGGCGGCGCTATCGCCTGCGGATACTGGACCACGGATTTCCTGGTTGTGCAGCGTGCCATGGCCGCCAAAGACCTGCGCTCCGCGCAACTGGCGCCGATCATCGCCTCCTATTTCAAAATGGTCGTGCCCCTGATCGTGATTCTTCCCGGTCTCCTCGGGCTCGCGGTTCTGCCCTTCAAGTTGGTTCCTGAAAGCGCCATGCAGCCCAGCCTGCACAGTTACAACGAAGTGCTGCCTCTCATGCTGGCGCGTTACGCGGGCCCGGGTCTGCTCGGCCTCGGCATCACCGCACTCATCGCCGGCTTCATGTCGGGCATGGCCGGCAACGTCAGCGCCTTCGCCACCGTGTGGACCTACGACATCTACCAGCCCTACATCAAGAAAGGAATGTCCGACGCTCATTACGTGCGCGTGGGCCGCTGGTGCACTTTAGGCGGCGTCTTTCTATCCATCGGCACCGCCTACTTCGTCACCAACTTCAAAAGCATCATGGACTACATGCAGGCGCTGGTCGGCTTCTTCATCTCGCCGCTCTTCGGCACCGTGGTTATCGGTATGGTCTGGAAGCGCGCCACCCCGAAAGGCGGATTCTGGGGCCTTCTCGCCGGCACCTGTTCTTCCATGGCCATGTACATCGCAGTCAAAATGCACCCCGCATGGATCCGCTACGTAGCGCTTTCACCCGACGCCAAAGACATGGCCGAGAATGTCTATCGCGCGCTCTGGTCGCTGCTCATCTGTGTTGTCGTCACTGTCGTCGTCAGCCTTTTCACCAAGCCCAAGACAGAGGAACAATTGTCCGGACTGACGTGGGGTGCCACCATGTTTCCCAAGAACGAGCACCTGCCTTTCTGGAAGACGCCAATCTTCTGGGCCGCGGGTGTCGCCATCTTCTTCGGCATCCTGCAATGGATGTTCTGGTAGGACACGCAATGAAAAATCGAAACACTTATGCGACTCGCGCCTTTAGCGCTGCACTTTTTGTCTTGCTTGTTGGCTCGGTCAACGGATTTACCGCAACAGATAACGCGCCCCCTCCCGATCGCTTTCTCGCTCTGCACATTGCCCAGAACGACGCCGCAACCGGGCAAATGCTCTATCGCTACGGCATGCCCTTTTTCGCGACCCCCTCGCATCCCGTAACCAAAGATGTCATTCAGGCCGCGGTCGGCGTCACCGTCAAAAAGATATTTCTGCTCGGCCTGATCGAGACCCAGCGGCCCTCCGCATGGTCCAGTCCCCTCACCTACGCTTCGCGCTACATCGTCGGTGATAATCTCGGCAACATCCGGCTGCATTACGCCGACGGCTCCACGGAGGATTACCCGCTCATCCTCGGTGAAAGCGTCTGGTGGGGGTTGCCGTTTTATCAGACGCGCGAGCCCTTCCCCATCGACGCGCGTTTGCGCAATGCCTTTATGCAGTCCATGCGTCTCTACCCTGCCGCGCCGGTGGACGATGGCAACTACGTTGCCGTTATCGCTCCCAAGGACTCCCCGCTAGCCAGCATCGAAATCACCAACTCACCTGAAAAGCACGGTTCCGTCGCCATCTCCGGCATCACGGTAGAAGTCGCGCCCGACGCGAGAGTTCCTGGTTCGCTGCCCATTGCTGCCGGCGATCTCACGCCCGAATTCCGCAAATTCGTTGCGGAAAAATCCCTGCGCCCCACCGGTGTAGATGAAGCCGGCTCCAAGAAACGCCTCACTGCTCTCAGTGACGCCTTCTACTCCACCGACGCCGATTTCAAGGCGCCCATCGCAGCCGAAATCCCAGCTCGTTACTCCGGCCCGCGTGTCATATTCAAGGGCAATAATTACGCCGCCGCGTTGCAGAATGCGTATTACGCCAACGTTCAAGACATGCTCGACAAGATCGACGCCGATGGCACCTATCACACGTCCACGCGCAACGCCCTATCCTGGGCCGGCGATCCGCGCTCCGCGGGCGGTGAATTCGGCACCTTCCGCAAAAACGTGGGCGTTTATTACGGTGATGCGTGGTCGCGCGATCTTGGCCGCACCATGCAGGAGCTCACCGAACTCGGCTTCCTAAGCAAGACCACTCCCGCCGCCGACTTCGCTTTCCGTTCCGCGCGCAGTTGGCTGCAGAACCCCTCGCTCAACTACAAGGGCGTTTCGCTCCCTCCGCACTGGAACCGCGTCATCAACCATCCGGACTTTGCGCAACCATTTGAGAACGACGGCCACGGCCTCATCGCTCTATTCATCTACAAGCTCTGGCAGCGCGTTCCCGATCGCGACGCCTGGCTCCGCGCGCGTTGGCCCGACGTGAAAGCCGCGGGCGATTGGATTCCCTGGCAATTCGATCATGCGGACATCACCGGAGCAAAGGACGGCGTGCTCTACACCACGGGCGAATCCGCCGCGGGCAAAGGCTACTCCGTCTATCCCGATGCCGTTTGCATGACCGCCCTCGAGGCCCTCGCGCAGATGGCCGAGTCCATCGGCGAAACGCAATCCGCTGCATTGTGGCGCGATCGCGCCGCAAAAATGCGCGCGGCAATTTCCGCGCACTACGCCATCTCCGATCCAAAGTATGGCCACGTGTGGACGCTCGATTACGCAGGCTGGCCCAATCAAAGCACGGTACTCGGCCCGCTCATCTTCCTCGCCGATTACCGCGGCTTAGCGCCGCAGGATGACGATCCCGCATGGCGCCCCGTGAATCAGGCCGCGTATCAGCGTCTGATCGACACTTATCGCCCCTTCGGTTTCTATGGCTGGGCCATGGGCTACGGCCAGGGCTTTGTCACGCAAGCGGCCTTGCTGCTCGATCGCATGAAAGACGTAACCCCCATGCTCAACTGGACCGCCCGTGAAACCTACGACGCCGAAATTCACTCCTTCGTCGTGCCGGAAGGTGTGCAGGTCGATCCCACCGGTCGCTACGTTTTTCGCACCGGTGATCAAGGTAACGGCGTCCAGGAGGCGGAGATCGTTAAAATCTTCCGCCTCCTCATCTGCGTCGACGACAACCTGCCGCAGCGCCTGCGCATCATGCCGCGCCTGCCCTACGGCTGGACTGAAATCTCCGTCTCCAAATATCCCGCGCTTCTGGACCACAATGGAAACAGCGAGACCGCGCTGTTGCGCTACGACCTGCGCCGCACCGGGCGTACCATGACGTTGGTTATTTCAGCCGACCGTCCGTTGGGCCCGGTTTCCATGCGCCTCGGGCCCTTCGCACACGAGCCCGCCGCGGCCGACGTGCTCGTGAACGGCAAGCATCCGTCGGATGCAATAATCGCGCAGAGCGGCGATTCCTGGTGGGTGAGTATTACAACTGTCATCGGCCCAAACGCTGCTGCGGCGGCAAATTAACCTTCCAGTACGCAAAACAAAGGAGCTCGAAAATGCGCGAACGTCATCACATGTTGCCGGTCTGGTTTTTCATCGGCTTGCTGCTGACCATGTACGGAGTCATCATTCTCATCACTTCCGTCGTCGACTGGTCCGAGCCTTCTCAAGCGATTCTCGCGGAATTTCATCCCGGGCTTTGGGGAGGCATTCTACTTCTGCTCATCGGCAGCTTCTATGTCCTCAAGTTTCGTCCGCGCCGGCCGTCCGGCAGTGGCCACCAACCAGACAATCGTTGACATTTCCGCCTGATACACCCGTTGCGCCGGGAAAACTGCGATCCGCTGCTATACTCGGAGTCAAACCGCAGACCGCCCGAGTGACCGGTTTCT
>JARLFZ010000065.1 GCA_031296305.1 Occallatibacter sp.
GTCAAAAACTGCTTGTAATCGCCGCCGGGAATGAAGCAGATCTCCTGCGAGTCGGGCTTTTCGGCCAGCCGCAATCCATGCTGCCGCGCCGCTTCGCGCACCTCCGGCTTGGTCATGTGCCCCAGCGGGAACAGCGTCCGCGACAACTGCTCCTGCGTAAGCCCGAAGAGAAAATAGGTCTGATCCTTCGCCAGGTCCGCCGGCCGCTTCAAAATCCAGCGCCCGCGCTTATCGTCATATTCGTTCACCGCGTAATGGCCGGTCGCAATAAACTCCGCGCCAATGCTCCGCGCCGTCTTCAGCAGTTGATCGAACTTCAAATGGTTATTGCAAAGAGAGCAGGGAATCGGCGTGCGTCCCGCAAGATACTCATCCACAAACGGCCGCACCACATCACGCTCGAACCGCTCCTCCTGGTTCACCACGTAATACGGAATCCCCAGGTCCTCGGCCACGTGCCGCGCATCGTACACATCGTCGATCGAACAGCAGCGCCCCGCTTTCGGCGCATCGGGAATTCCATGCTTGCCGGCCAGCCGGGTCTGATCCCAAAGATGCAGAGTAAGGCCGACAACATTCACGCCCGAATGCGCAAGAATCGCCGCCGCCGTAGAGGAGTCAACCCCTCCGGACATAGCCACCGCGATAGTTGTTTGCTCGCTCATCCCAGCGTTCCTGCGACTTCCGGCGCAAGCGCCCGCAAATGCTCCACGGCCTGCGGCACCACGCGCAACACATGCTCCACGTCCTCTTCCGTCGCCGTCTTCAACAAACTGAACCGCAAGCTCGCCCGCGCCGCGTTCTTGTCCAGCCCCATCGCCATCAGCACATGGCTCGGCTCGGTCGAGCCCGAGTGGCAAGCCGACCCTCCACTCACCGCCACGCCCTTCAAGTCGAGCGCAATCACCAGCGCCTCGCCCTCCACATTCTCGAAGCGGATGTTCGTGGTATTGGCCGCACGTGGTGCACCGGCACCGTTCACGCCCGTGCCCGCAATCTGTAGAATTCCTGCTTCGAGCCGGTCGCGCAGCGTCGCAACGCGCGCAATCGTTCCATCCTCCAGGCTCTCCATCGCCAGTTCAGTGGCCTTGCCCAGCGCCACGATGCCCGGCACATTCTGCGTGCCCGCGCGCTGGCGGCGCTCGTGGCTCCCGCCCACAATCAGTGGCTCCAGCGGCGTCCCGCGACGCACATACATCGCGCCCACGCCCTTCGGTCCGTGCATCTTGTGCGCGCTGATCGAGCACAAGTGGCATCCGAACCGTCCCACGTCGAACGCGATCTTTCCCGCGCCCTGCACCGCATCGATGTGGAAGAACGCGCCCGCATCGGCTGCAACTTTGCCGATCTCCTCCACAGGTTGCAGCACGCCAGTCTCGTTGTTAGCGAGCATCACGCTGATCAGTCGCGTCGAGGGCCGCACCGCCCGCCGAATCTCTTCAGGATCGATCAATCCATCCGCGCGAGGCGCAACAAACGTCACCTCCGCACCGCGTTCCGCCGCGCGTTCTGCCGCGCGCAGCACCGCCGAGTGCTCAATCGCCGTCGTAATCAGGTGATCGCCCGCGCGCACCAGCCCAAAGATCGCCGTGTTGTCCCCCTCGGTCCCGCCGGAGTTGAACACCACCTCCGCCTCGCGGCAATGGAAAAATGTCGCGAGGGTTTCGCGCGCCCCATCCACCGCCTTCCGCGCCCGCTGTCCCTGCAAATGGATCGACGACGCGTTCCCGAAATCCTCCATCAAATAAGGACGCATCGCCTCCATCACCTCTGGCAGCAGAGGCGTGGTGGCATTGGCATCGCAATATACTCGCCGCATTGGGCACACTCCACCTATAAATTGTACGGTGTATCGCGATTCCAAGCGAACTGGCGTACCGCCCGTCTCCACAGCACTTGAAAAACTCGCTTGGCAAGGAGTTTTGTATCAGGGCGCGAGTTTACTCGCGCCGTGTAGCCCGCAAAATGATGTGGGCGATCGCCCCTGAGGGGAGGTTTCCATGAATCTGGGCTCAGTTCTAATCCAGCCATTTAGAATGCCTGCAGCACATTTCCACGATCTTCGGAGCCCGCCCGCGTGAGTGAATCGCCAGCCATGGCTGCATTATCGAGAGAAAGTCCCCGCATCCTCATCGTCGGCAACGCCGGGCAGCTCGGCCGCGAGCTAGAGAAAATCTTCGCCGGCTGCGGCTCCATCGTGGGCGTCGATCGCGAATCCGTCGACTTGGCCGATGCCGCGCAAACCCGTGAGCTGGTTCGCCGCGCCGCGCCCGACATCATTCTCAACGCCGCCGCCTACACCGCCGTCGACCGCGCCGAGACCGAGCGCGATCTTGCCTACGCTATCAACGAGCAGGCGCCCGGCATCCTCGTCGAAGAAGCCCGCAGATGCAACGCCCTTTTCGTCCACTACTCCACCGACTACATTTTCGATGGTGGCAAGACCTCGCCCTGGGTCGAGTCCGATACACCCAATCCGCTCAATGTCTACGGCGCAAGCAAGCTCGCGGGCGAGCGTGCAGTCGAAAGCATCGGCGGCAAATTCCTCATCTTCCGCACCAGTTGGGTCTATGGCCCACACGGCAACAATTTTCTCCTCACCATGCTTCGCCTGGCGCGTGAGCGCGATCGTCTCTCCATCGTCGACGACCAGATCGGCGGTCCCACAACTTCCATCGAACTCGCCCGCGCGACGCACTCGATCGTCACCGGAATTCTTGCCGGCCGCTTCGGCGCTCCCCAGGACTGGACCGGCCTCTACCACATGACCTGTGGCGGTTCCGTCTCCTGGTTCGGCTTCGCCCGGGCCATCTTCGCCCGCGCCGCCGAGCTCCTCGCCCTCAAACCGCCCGCCCTTACTCCCATCGCCACCAAAGACTATCCCACCCCCGCCGCGCGTCCCCGCTACTCCGTGCTCTCCAACGCCAAACTCCATGCCCGCTTCAACGTCGCGCTCTCGCCGTGGGAATCGGCCCTCGAAGAAACCCTCCAGTCCCTCCGCAACGCCGGATAAGTCGCCAGCAAAGGTCTTTGGCTAACCACTAATCACTATTCACTAACCACTGTTCTGTGACGCCCGTCCTATGCACGCAGCAGAGGCATTTTCTACACTATCGGCGCTCAAGAAAGTCGAGGTGTCCTCATGCCTTCCAGGACCTCCCGCCGCGATTTCCTCGCTGCCGGTGTTTCCGCCGGGCTATTCTCTCCGCTGGCCAGCGCAACGCCCGCCATCGGTCTTCTCAATCCGCAATCCGCCGCCGCGCCCTCCGACTCCGCCGTCAAGCTCAGCTACAAGACTCTCGGCCACACCGGCCTCCGCGTCACCTCCGTCGGCTTTGGCTGCATGATCACCTCCGACCCCAGCGTCATTGCGCGCGCCGCCGACCTCGGTATCAATTACTTCGACACCGCGCGTAGCTATCAACACGGCAACAACGAGCGCATGGTCGGCGCAGCGCTCGGCGCCAAACGCAAGCAGATCGCCCTTTCCACCAAGACCCACGCGCCCGACAAAGCCGGCATGATGCAGCATCTCGATCAGAGCCTGCGTGAGCTCAATACCGACTACATAGACATCTGGTATCTGCACGGCCGCAGCGATCCCGCCGACATTCACGACGATCACATCGAAGCCCAGCAACTCGCCAAGCAGCAGGGTAAGGTCCGCTTCATCGGCGTCAGCACCCACAGCGGTCAGCCGCAGCTCATTCCCTGGATGATCCAGAAAAAAGTCTTCGACGTGGTTCTCGCGGCCTACAACTTCACCATGGATCCCGCCATGGATCAGGCCGTAGAAGCCGCAGCCAAGGCCGGTCTAGGCGTCGTTGCTATGAAGGTCATGGCCGGCGGATCGCGCAGCCACAAGCCCGGCGATCCCATCTCCGGCAGACTCGCGCAACCTGGTGCGATGCTCTCCGCGCTCAAATGGGCGGTCAAGAACCCCAACGTCGCCACCACCGTTCCCAGCATCACCGACATGGACCAGCTTGACGAAAATCTCAAGGCCATGGAGCATGCCTACAGCTCCGCCGACGCCAGCATTCTCTCCGCACACCTGGAGCGAATTCGCCCGCTCTACTGCCGCATGTGCGGCGTGTGCCAGGGCGCGTGCCGCCAAGGGCTGCCCGTCGCCGACGTGCTGCGCTGCCTCACTTATGCTGATGGCTACGGCCAGTTCGCGCTGGGCCGCGAGCGCTATCTCGAACTCGCCCAGGCGCCGGCCATTCGCTGCGCCGATTGCGCCGGTTGCACGGTCGCTTGCCCGCACGGCGTGCACGTTGCCAGTCGCATGGCTCGTGCCCAGGAGCTTTTTGCATGAGGGCCTCCGCATTGCTCCTCGCGGCCTTGCTTGCCTCCGGTTCCGTCGCCGCACAAACCGTTCTCGACTGCCACATCGCCCCCGGCTGGGAACAGTCCGGCGCCATCCGCCAGTACGACTCCGGCAACCTCTTCGAATACAAAGACGGCGGCGCAGAGGGCTACCTCATCTTCGGCTTCGTGCGCATGAGCACCGTCGACTGCAAATCCGGCGCCAACACGCTCACCATCGATCTCTCTGAGATGACCGATCCCGACGCCGCCTATGGACTCTTCGCCGCCAACCTCGATCCCACCTCGCCCATCTCGCAGATCGGCATGGGCGGCCAGGTCCAGGCGCAAAGCGCAACCTTCGCCAAAGGCAATTTCTACGTCGAGATCGTCGAAGTTGCCGCCGATGCTAACGCCGACGACTCCTCCACGCTGCGCAGCATAGCTTCCACGCTTGAAGTGCGTCTTCCTGGCCGCGTGACGCCGCCCGCGCAATTGCGCTGGTTTCCTCCGGACAATGTCGCGCCCATCCGCATGATTCCTGAGAGCGTCCTCGGCCTCCGCGAGCTCAAACACGGCTACGTGGCCAAGTACCAGGCCGGTCAGGCCTTCATCGTTCTCGCGTCCACGCCTGAATCCGCGTCTCTCGTGCTCAAGGCCCTCCACGAACACTTTCCCGGCGCGACTCCAGCGCTGGTGGGCGACGAGGCGTGGTGCTCTAACGCGCCCTATCTCGGCGGCCTCTGCATCTTCCGCAAGGGCCGCGTCCTGGCCGGTTACAGCAATCTGCCTACGCCGCAGCAGGCCGCAACGCTGTCCGCAGTACTCGCCGGCCGCATCCCATAAATCATGTTCTTGATTCAATCAGACAGTACAAGCGACGGGTGCCCTACATCTCGATTTTGAGATGTGGGAAACGGCGACTCTCAACTCAACTCGTTCGACTCCAGTTTCACGAGCCGCGCGTATACGCATCCAAAAGCATGCGCGCCGCGCGAAACGACGTCGTGCGGCCCTCCGCCACGTCGCGCTCCAGCGCCGCCACGCCGCTGCGCACCGCCGGATGCGCGTCGAACCGCTTCCGCAGCGCCTGATCGATCATCTCGTGCATCCATCGCCGCTGCTGCTCGCGCCGCGCATTGCCGAACCACCCATTCGCCCGCGTCAACGCCGTATACTCCAGCACGCACTCCCACAGTTCGCGAATCCCCTCGCCAGTCAGTGCCGAACACGTCACGGCATGCGGCGTCCAACCTGATCCTGCCGCCGGAAAAAAGTGCAGCGCGCTCTGCGCCTCCTCCCGCGCCCGCTCTGCCGCCGTCACGTTCGCGCCATCGGCTTTGTTCACAGCCACGAGGTCCGCCAGTTCCATCACCCCGCGCTTGATCCCCTGCAACTCATCGCCCGCTCCGGCCAGCGTGATCAGCAGAAAGAAGTCCACCATCTCGTGCACCGCAGTCTCCGACTGTCCCACGCCGATGGTTTCCACCAGAATGTTCCGGTATCCCGCCGCTTCGCACAGCAGCATCGCCTCGCGCGTCCGTTGTGCCACGCCGCCGGACATGCCGCGCGAGGGCGACGGCCGCACAAAGGCCATCTCGCTCGCGGCCAGTGTTGTCATGCGAGTCTTGTCGCCCAGAATGCTGCCGCCGGAGATCTGGCTGCTGGGGTCGATCGCCAGTACCGCCACCTTCTGCTGCTGCTCCGCGATCAAATACCTGCCCAGCGCTTCAATCAGGCTGCTTTTGCCCGCGCCCGGCACGCCGGTAATGCCCACGCGGATCGAATTGCCGCTGTGCGGCAGGCAATCCTCGACAATCTGCTCGGCCAGCGCGCGATCCACCTCGCGCGCGCTCTCAATCAGCGTGACCGCGCGCGCCAGCACTGTTCGGTCACCGCGCAAAATGCCTTCAACATATTCCTCGCGCGCGAGCGGCCTGCGCTTTTGCGTGACGCGCGGCGCTGGCGACGCCCCGCACCCGGCAATTTCACGCATTGCGCTCTTCATGGCAAGTACCCACCCATTTCGCTAACGAGTGACGCTGGCGCTCAGCATTACCAAAATCTTCTGCGCCGCCACAGGAATCACCGTTCCCGGTCCGTAAATCCCCGCCACTCCGGCCTTATAAAGAAAATCGTAATCCTGCGGCGGAATCACGCCGCCCACCACCACCAAAATGTCGTCCCTGCTCAACGCCCGCAGCTCCGCAATCAGTTGCGGCACCAGCGTCTTGTGTCCCGCCGCCAGGCTCGACACGCCCACCACGTGCACGTCGCTGTCGAGAGCGAAGCGTGCCACTTCGCGCGGCGTCTGGAACAGCGGCCCGATGTCCACGTCGAATCCGATGTCCGCGAATGCCGTCGCAATCACCTTGGCGCCGCGGTCGTGCCCGTCCTGGCCCATCTTCGCCACTAGAATTCGTGGCCGCCGCCCCTCCTCGCGCTCAAACTCCTCCACCATCCGCCGCGCCTTCAGGAACTCCTCACCGCCCGCGCTGGCCGCCGAATACACGCCGGCGATGGTCCGCGTCGTGGCTTCGTATCGTCCCCACACGTTTTCGAGTGCCGTTGAAATCTCGCCCAGCGTGGCCCGCTTCCGCGCAGCTTCCACTGCGCACTCCAGCAGATTCCCTCCGCCCGACGCCGCGCACTTCTCCAGTTTTGCCAGCGCCTCGCGTACCGCGCTGTCATCGCGTTCGCGTTTCAATTTCTCCAGCCGCTCCACCTGCGCTTCACGCACCGCGTCGTTGTCGATATCGAGCACGGGAATCTCCGGCTCCTCGTGTGCAGCGTAGGCGTTCATGCCCACAATGACGTCGCTCCCCGAATCGATACCCGCCTGCCTCCGCGCCGCCGCCTCTTCAATCCGCATCTTGGGCAACCCGGTCTCGATCGCCTTAGTCATGCCACCAAGCTTTTCAATCTCCTCGATCAGTTTCCACGCCTTGTGCATCAATTCGTGTGTCAGCCGCTCCACGTAATACGATCCCGCCCACGGATCGACCAGGTGTGTGATGCCTGTCTCCTCCTGCAAATAAATCTGTGTATTACGCGCGATGCGCGCGGAAAAATCCGTAGGCAGCGCCAGCGCCTCGTCCAGCGCGTTGGTGTGCAACGACTGCGTACCGCCCATGGCCGCGGCCAGAGCCTCAACGCACGTGCGCACCACGTTGTTGTACGGGTCCTGCGCCGTTAGGCTCCACCCTGAAGTCTGCGAGTGCGCGCGCAGCGCCAGCGACTTGGGATTTCTCGCGCCGAAACTTTTAACGATCTTGGCCCACAACATGCGCGCCGCGCGCATCTTGGCAATCTCCATAAAATGGTTGATGCCCACGCCCCAGAAGAACGAAATCCGCGGCGCAAAATCGTCCACATCGAGGCCCGCCTTCACGCCCGTGCGCAAATACTCCAGTCCGTCAGCCAGCGTGTAAGCCAATTCCAAGTCCGCCGTCGCGCCCGCCTCCTGCATGTGGTATCCACTCACACTGATGCAGTTGAATTTCGGCATCTTCTCGGCGCAGTAGCGGAAGATGTCGCCGACGATGCGCATCGATCCCTCGGGCGGATAAATGTATGTGTTGCGCACCATGAACTCTTTCAGAATGTCGTTCTGGATAGTCCCACTCAACTGCTCCGGCGGCACACCCTGCTCCTCGGCAGCCACGATATAGAACGCCATGATCGGCAGCACTGCGCCGTTCATCGTCATCGACACCGACATCTGCTCCAGCGGAATACGGTGGAAGAGAATTTTCATGTCGAGAATCGAATCGATGGCCACGCCCGCCTTGCCCACGTCGCCAGTCACGCGTTCATGATCGGAGTCGTAGCCGCGATGCGTTGCCAAGTCGAACGCCACCGAAAGCCCCCGCTGCCCCGCCGCCAGGTTGCGCCGGTAAAATGCATTCGACTCTTCCGCCGTCGAAAACCCCGCATACTGCCGGATCGTCCACGGCCGCGTGGCATACATCGTGGTGTGCGGCCCGCGCAGATACGGCGGAATTCCCGCTGCATATTCCAGGTGTTCGAGCCCCTCCTGATCCGCGTGCACATAGAAACTCTTCAGCGCGATGTGCTCTGGCGAAAGCCACGCGTCGGCTTCGTGCGCAGTCGTCTCCGCCGCTCGAGGTTTCCAATCGATCTTTGCAAAATCCGGCCGCATGTTTGCTCTCAACTCACCGAAACTATGGGGTGCCCCACATCTCGCTTTTGAGATGTGGGATACCTCGAACTTCAACCTTCCGATTTCAAACCAACAGTGTCTCCTGCCACTTCGCCAAGAACTCCAGCGGAGGCGTACGCACGTGCACGAAATCGGCTATCTCCGCCGTCTTCAACTCCTCCGCGTTTTCGGGATTTCCGGCCACAATCACCGGCGTCTCGCGGCCAAACGCCTTGAGCTGCGCCAGCAACGCCGATGCCAGTGCCGCATACTCCGCATCAGCGCTGCACAGTACAATCAAATCCACATCCGCCGCGGCAATCTCCCCGGCTTTCTTGAAGCGCCGCGTTTGCATCTCGAATCCCGCACAGGCAAAGAAATTCCTCGCAAAGTTCGACCGCGCCGCGCGCATCTTCACGTCGCCGATCTCCGCCAGCAGCACTCGTGGCGTCTTGCCTCCCGCAGCCGCATGCCGCTCCGTGCGCATCCGCAACTCCTCGTACGCCCGTCCTCCACGCAAATCAGCGTGCATTCGCTGTTCATCGACACGGTCCAGCGCCCGCTCCGCCGGATTCGCATACTGATTGGTGCCCACCAGCACGCGTTTCCGCACCGCGACCGCCTGCTCACGCGCCGCCAAACTCCGTTCGAGCGCCTGCGCGACCATTCCTTCGGCTTGCGCCGTGCGGAATCCGCCGCGCGCCTCAATATCCTGCATCACCTTCCAGCCCTCGCGCGCCATAAAATCCGTAATCGTCTCGAGAGCGTACGAACCTCCGCCGGCATCGGCCACGCGCCCCAGCCACGCCTCGTGCTTCAGCAGCAGTTGCGTGTTCCGCGCCAGCCGCCGGCTGGCTTCATTCGGCGCTTTGTAGCACCAATCAAACGGCGTCACCATCACCGCGTCTGCTCCGCCCAGCACCGCGGCCATGGCCTCGGTCGTCGCACGCAAAATATTTACATGGGGATCGTAGACGGTCTGATTCCAATGCAAGGTGCGTGCCGCGATTCGCGCCCGCGCGGCCTCATGCGTGCCGCCAAAGCTCTCTGCCGCCTGCGCCCACAGCATGCGGAACGCACGAAACTTCGCGATCTCAAAGAAATAATTGGAGCCCACGGCAAAGCTGAACTCGAGCGCAGCCGCCGCGCGATTTACATCCACTCTGCGCTCCTCCATCGCTGCCAGAAAATCCACTCCTGCAGCCAGCGCGAACCCAATTTCCTCAGCGGTCGTCGCTCCCGCCTCGCGAAACGCCGCGCCATGAATGGTGAAAGGCACCAACCCAAGCGGCGCGGCCCCAATCACTTCCGCGGCAAACTCCACGCTCGCCGGCGCATCGCACCCTGTCGATGTTTCCGCGGCGCGCGGCGTTCCCCTCAGCCGCTTGATCAGCATTTGAATCGATGGCTCGTCGGCCCGCTCAAAATGTACTGGAATCGTGTCCAGCCCATCGAGCAGAGAATCCAATTCGCACGCACTCTCGACCAGAAAACCACTGAATGCAATTTGCTCCGCGCCCGCCGCCACCGCAGCGCGCGCCATGGCATTCGCTTCTTCCGCATTCGCCGCGTCAATCGCCTCGCGAATCCGCCAGTTGCCGCTGGTGCGCGCGCCCCGCTGGTAGGGAAAATCCCCCGGCGCAGTGTTCACACACGCCAGCCCCGCCAAGTCCTCGGCGCGGTAGAAGGGCTTCGCTGCCATCCCCTCTTCCGTCCGCCAAACCAGCCTCTTCTCGGCATCGGCGCCCTTCAGGTCCCGCGCCACCGCGGCCTGCCACTCCGCTGTGCTCACCGGCGGAAAATCCTCGAGCAACGTTTCAGTCTCTATGTTTTTCATTTGCCCGCAGGGTCTTCCACAATCTCGATCAAAATTCCAAACGCGCTCTCGGCCTTCGACTTGGGATGCACAAAAAACACCGTCGTTCCCCGCGAGCCCTGCCGCGGAGCCTCGTCAATAAGTTTAAAGCCTTCAGCGCGCATCGCATCGAATGCCTGCTGCGCATTACCCACGCGGAACGCCACATGCGCCAATCCGCCGCGCCCGCCGTTCTTGTCGATCAGCTTTTGCACCGGCGAATCCGACGTCAGCGGCTCCAGCAGTTGGATCAGGTTCGGCCCGTCGCCAACCTGGAGCAGCGCCTCACGCACCTGATCCTTGCCGTGCACGTCCTCGCGATGAATCTCCTTGAAGCCCAGGGCCTCGTACTCCCTCACCTGGCCCTCAAGCTCGCCCTGTTTGACCGCGATTGCTACGTGATCCACAAACTGGATCCCGGGAACATTCTTCAGCTCTTCCTGCACTCCGCTCCTCTCAACCCTCGGGCCGATCTTCAGTCCTGCTTATTCAAACTCCACCAGCAGTTCGTTCACTTTCACCGGATCGCCCGGCTTCACATGCACGCCCTTCACCGTTCCCGCGCGCGGCGCGGTCACATTCGTCTCCATCTTCATCGCTTCCAGAACTACCATCAGTGCGCCCGCCTCCACAACCTGTTCCGGCTCGACGTTGACCTTGATCACCAGTCCCATCACCGGGCTGTGACAAATCTTTTCATCCGCATCCCACACGCCGCCCGCGGCATGCGCCGTGTGGTGAGGCGAGTAGCTCGGCGTCTGCTGGCTCTCGTCGTCCTCCAGAACCTCTACGTCCACCTCGTACACCGTGCCATCAATCGTGATCTGAAGCTTCAACGCGCTGCTTCCTTTCTCGTCAAATCGCTCCCTGCGTTCATCCTCTTTGCCTCGGATTGTGCGAAGTCTGCACAATCATCCGTCCCTGCTGCGCCCACGCTCCCGCGCTATCCTGCTGCGTGTTGGGTAGCAACTTCGCCGACCGCACGCGCGCCTTCTTGCCCAGGAATGCCGTTGCCGCCGCAGTCAGCGCGGCCACAATTTCCGGCTTAGTCTGCGCCTGCTTCGCCTGGTCCGAAGTTTCTTCTGGCGCCGCGATCTCAGCCACTTGGCCCCGCGCGGTCTGCAGCCTGCTCAGTTCCGCCACACGCGCCTGCAAGGCCTTCACCGTGGTCGCCATGGCATTCAACTGCCGCTCCATGTCGCGCTGCCGTTCCTCAACCGCGCGCCGCCTGGCGCTCGTCAATCCGGAACGCAGTCCGGCATAGATCGCCACGCAACCCGCACCGGCAATCACCGTCATCGCCGCCCAATCCGTCCAGTGCAGCTTCATGCCCTTCCTTTCATCTCGCGGAGCTAAGCCTTTTCGCCGCGGCCACAGCCTAAAGCGGAATCAATCCATGCTTCTTTTGCGGCCGCAGTTCGCGCTTGCTGTGCAGTGATTCCAGCGCCCGCGCCACCACTCTCCGTGTATCCGCTGGCTCAATGACGTCATCCACCAGTCTTCGTCCCGCCGCCACATACGGATTTGAGAACGTGTCGCGGTACTCATCCACCAGCTCTTTGCGTCGCGCCGCCTGATCCTCGGCGGCATCAATCTCTCTGCGAAATACAATCTCGGCTGCGCCCTCGGCTCCCATCACCGCGATTTCTGCCGTAGGCCATGCCAGCACGCGATCCGCGCCCAGCCCGCGCGAGCACATGGCAATGTACGCCCCGCCGTAAGCCTTGCGCAGCACCACCGTAATCTTCGGCACCGTCGCCGCCGAATACGCAAACAACAGCTTGGCTCCGTGGCGGATGATTCCGCCGCGCTCCTGCTCCACGCCGGGCAGGAATCCCGGCACATCCACAAACGTGACCAGGGGAATGTTGAAGGCATTGCAAAAGCGCACAAACCGCGCCGACTTGTCCGACGCATCGATGTCCAGCGCCCCTGCCAATACGCACGGCTGGTTAGCCACGATTCCTACTGGCCGTCCTTGCAGCCGTCCGAAGCCAATAACAATATTCGCGGCGAACCCTGGCTGAATCTCCAGAAAATCCTCATTGTCCACCACGCGCACAATCACGTCGCGCACATCGTAGGCCACCTTCGGATCCGCGGGGACAACTTTGTTCATCTCCGCGTCGGCCTTCAGCCGCCCGCCAAAATTCAGCCGCGGCGGATCTTCAAGGTTGTTCGACGGCATAAAACTCAAGAGCCGCTTGCAAAGTTCGATGGCCTCCTGGTCGTCGCGCGCAATCAGGTGTACCACGCCGGAGTAGTGCATCTGCGACTGCGGTCCGCCCAACTCCTCGGCGCTTACGTCTTCGCCTGTCACTTGCTTGATCACCTGCGGCCCGGTGATGAACATGCGCGCCTGTTCGGTCTGGATCACGAAGTCCGTTAGCGCCGGGCTGTAGGCCGCCCCGCCGGCGCACGGCCCGCATATCAGCGCAATCTGCGGCACCGTTCCTGAAAGCATCACGTTTTTGTAGAACACACGCGCGTATCCCGCCAGACTGTCGATCCCCTCCTGCACGCGCGCTCCGCCTGAGTCATTGATAAACACGAACGGGCTACCCGTCTTCAGGCTCATGGCCATCATGTCGGCCACTTTTTTGCAATGCGTTTCGCCCGCTGCGCCGCCTGCCACAGTGAAATCCTGGCTTGCCAGGTGCACCAGCCGTCCGTCGACGGTCGCGCATCCCGTCACCACGCCGTCGGCGGGCAATTCCTTTTCCGCCATCCCGAAAAGCGTGGCCCGGTGCCGGGAAAACAGCCCGATCTCCTCAAAGCTTCCCTTGTCCGCAAGCCGGTCCACACGCTCGCGCGCCGAAAGCTTGCCCGATTTGTGCTGCCGGTCGATGCGCTCCTGGCCACCGCCCAGCTCCAGCTCTGCGCGTCTCGCCTCCAGCTCCGCAATCTTGTCGTCCATGCTTTTCTTACGCGTCGTTTCTTCCTGGGTCTCCATTTCTTCACCTGGGGAAAAATACCGCAAACTCCCACTTTCTGCGCCGAAGGCGCACCTTAACCCTTTTCGACTGCGGTAATTCTATGCTTCGGGATGAAGGCTGGGATGTGACCAACTTCACTCTCCACAAGCCCAAGGAAGCAGGGAGGTTACCGGCCAATGGAGGGCCTTCCGTCAGCCGTGAAGGTTTGACCATTCACGGCGGGCGCCCAACCGCATCTGTGGCAGGAAATCGTTCAGAACTATCGCTTTTTCAGTTGGATACAGAAAGGGCGCGAAACGGCTCTCGAATGCCGATCGCGCCCCTCATTGCAAGGCTTGCCGTCCCGCGCGGCAAGAAACACGCAGCTTAAGAAAACCGCGTCCGTCTCCACAACAACGTTCCGCACAAACCCAACGGAATAATCGTGCCCACAATCAGCACGATCATCCACGGGAAGTTCAGTTGCAGGTGTTGCGTGCGCGTGCCAACCGCCAGCCAAACAAAGATCCCCGTGGCGACGAGCATGATCAAAATCTCCCACCAGCGTCTCGGATGCTTGTCGTCGGCTAATGGATCGTTCCCCGCCACCACCGCGGCCACATTTTCCCTGTCCAGTTCGTAGCGGTCGCACTCGCGATGCATCGCCGCGTCCCAGTTCTCCATCTCCGACGGCGGCGGTTCGGCCATGCTGATCGACAACGCGCCCGCGATCATAATCGTCGACCCGGTCAGGATCAGCAGCCGTCCGCCCATGGCCAATCCCACAAACTCGCCAAACACCAGCGCGCCCCACGCCAATCCCCAAAGCTGGTTGGTGTTCGAGAGCGGAATGCCGCGCCCGATGCCGATATACTTGGCCGCATACTGTTGGAACAGGTCGCCAATCACCCAGCAGAAGCCGCCCACAAACGGCCAGAACAACATGGTTCGCGCCAGATGGAGTTGCGTCATCACCTGAGACACGCCGCCGCAGTTGATGGCCGTCAGCAGACTCACGGTTCCCAACTCGCCAAATGTGAAAATGGTCACGAACGAGAGCGGGTTCATGCCGCTGATATAAGCCTTGCGATACGGAATGTACATGGTGCCGAACATCGCTCCCGCACCCAGCGCGGCAATGATGCCCGTGGCGGCTTTGCCCGGCGTGCCCGCATTCTGTTGCGCCGTGGCTACAGCCAGGACTGCCGCGCCCGACACAATTGCCAACGCGCCGCCCACCACCTTGGCCCAGTCCTTCGCTCCCGATCCATGCAGTTCCTTGAAGAGCAGGCAGCCCCACGCCAGTCCCACCAAACTGTTCATATTCCACAACGGAAACGCGATGGCTAGGCCCACGTTGCGCACGCCGAAAACAGTGAGCGTATTGCCCACGGCCCATAACATCCCCGCAAGCAGCCCCCACACAATCAGGTGCGGCTTTTCGCGCAGGTCGTTGAACATGAATCCCGTGCCCTTCAGCAGCGTAGGCACCGTCCAGCGCGCAACAAACGCGCCCATCACCATCCCCATGGAGATGATGAAGGGCGAGAATCCTGCGTTCACCAGCTTGGTCGGCGCTTCCGCGCTGCCCAGCCATACCGCGGCCGACAGCCCGCAAAACACGCCCAGTTTGTGTAACGAAATCGTCGACCGCACTCCGACGGCGGTGCTCTGGCTCATCCCGTCACCTCAGCGTCATCAGCAATGCGGTTCCCAGAATCAGTACGACCACCGGCACCCACAGATGCACGTCGGTCAAAATATTCATCCAATACGATCGCTTCAACCTTCCACCTCCGCGAGTTTCACCGGCCGGTGCTCGTCGTACGACTTGCGCGCCGCCAGCGCCATCGCCACAGGAATGCGGCCGTCGATTCCGGTCACCGGCGTGGGCTTGCCTTGAAGCACAGCTTCGGTAAACGCCCCCAGCTCCAGCGCAAAACTTTCCGTGTAACGATCCATGAAGAAGTTCAGCGGCAGATCATTGTAAACAGATTTTCCCGTGCTGACCACCGCCTCGTTGGCATAGCGGTTCTCGGTCGCGATCTTGCCCCCGCTGCCCAGAATCTCCACGCGCTGGTCGTATCCGTAAGGTGCCTTCCGGCAGTTGTCGATGGTTCCGATCACGCCATTTTTGAAGCGCATCAGCACCAGGGCCGTGTCCAGATCGCCGGCCTCGCCGATCGCGGGATCGACCCTGACGCCCGCCGAGGTGTAGATCTCTTCCACCTCATCGCCGATGAGAAAGCGCGCCATGTCGAAGTCGTGAATCGTCATGTCCAGGAAAATGCCGCCCGACGCTCGCACGTACTCGATCGGCGGCGGCGCGGGATCGCGACTGATGATGTGCATCATCAGCGGCGTTCCGATCTCGCCACTCGCCACGGCCTTGCGCACGCGTGCGAAGTTCGAGTCGAAGCGCCGGTTGAATCCGATCTGCAGTTGTACGCCGGCCTGCTTGACAGCCGCCAGAGCCGCATCAATTTTCTTGAGACTGAACGCGATCGGCTTCTCGCAAAAAATATGTTTCCCCGCCCGCGCCGCCTGCACGATCAGGTCCGCGTGCGTGCCTGTCGGCGAGCAGATCAGCACGGCGTCGATGGTCTTGTCGCCAATGATCTCCTCAGCCGAGCCCGCCACTTTCGGAATGTTGCACCGCTTCGCCAAGGCTGCCGCCGCCTCGCCATTCACATCGGCAACCGCCATGATCTCCGCCTCGGGCAGCCGGAAAGCCAGCGTCTCCGCATGAACCTTCCCAATCCGTCCCGCCCCAATAATTCCGAAATGAAGTTTCTTCCCGCTCATGATCTCTCCCCCAAAGACAGCTTTCAGCTCTCAGCCGTCAGCTTTCAGATCCTCCAGCTAAACACGCGTCTCTAATTTCCGCACGAAAAAAGCTAATAGCTGACAGCTGACAGCTGATAGCTGTTTTTCGTGAAATTCGCCGCAATCGACCCAATATACTCCCGGTTGCGCCTCGCGCTCTCCTTCGGCGTGCCCATCCCCGGCAGAATATCCTGTTCCACCAACATGTACCCCTTGTAATCGCGAGCTGCAAGCCAGCGCAGCAGGGCAGGGAAGTCCACGCATCCCTTGCCCAGTTCGGGATACAAGCCATTCCGCATCGACGTAAAGTAATCCCACTCTTCCTCGCGGGTGCGGCGCGCCACGTTGGGCTCCAGATCCTTCAGGTGGATGTACCAGATGCGCTCCTTGAAGCGGTTGAGCGCGGCCACCAGATCGATCTCCTCTAGGCCCGTCCCATGAACGTAGTGGCCGGCATCGAACACCAGTCCCAACCGCTCCGGGTTGGTCATGCTGAGCAGTGTTTCGATCTCGTCCGGCGTCTCCACGTAGCCCGCGCAGTGATGATGAAACACCGTGCGCAGCCCCGTCTCGTCGAACACCGCGCGCGCAACCCGGTCTGCGCCGCCGGCAAAAGTCTTCCACTCGTCCTTGTTCAATCCCGCGCTTGGCGGTACGCGTCCCGCCAGCTTGGTGCGTCGCGGATCGGTCCCGTTGTCGTCGGCCAGCACTAGGAACGGCGCTTGCGTGGTGGCCGCCGCCGCAATCAGCCGCGCCGTCTTCACAGCCCTTGCCGTGCCCTCTGCGTGCGCCAGCGGATTCTTCAGTTCCACCGGCACAAACGCGCCCAGCATCACCACGTGATTCCGCTTCGCCAATTCCTCGCTCAGCCGCACCGGGTCGGTGGGCATGTAGCCCCAGTCGCCCAATTCCGTTCCGGTGTAGCCCGTCTCCACCAATTCGTCGAGCATTTGGGTCGATGGAATCCCCTGACTCTGGTCCTGGTGCTCCAGCGTGCCCCACGAACACGGTGCATTGCCAACCAACAGCTCGTTCATACGTTCTCCTTGCTTCCCGCAGGTTTTCGATCGCGGTTCTTGCTTTCAATATTGGCGTTTTACACGTGTGCATCACTGTGAAAAAAGCTAACAGCTAGGAGCTAGTAGCTAGTAGCTGCTTTTCAGAACTTCCGGCTCCACTCCTTCGGCCACCGCTCCACAACCACCTTGGTCTGTGTAAAGAACTCCACCGCGTGGTGCGCCTGCGCATGCAGATCGCCGAAAAAGCTATCGCCCCATCCACTGAACGGGAAGGTCGACATCGGTGCGGCCACGCCCACGTTGATGCCCACGTTGCCCGCCTGCACCTCGTAGCGAAAACGCCTTGCATTCGCGCCGTCGGTGGTAAAAATGCAGGCCATGTTGCCGTAGCTGCGTCCATTCACCAGCGCAATCGCCTCTTCAATGGTCTGCGCGTGGATCAGGCTCAGCACCGGCCCAAAGATCTCCGTCCGCGCCGTCTCGGAATCCGGCGGTACATCGTCCAGCACCGTGGGCAGCACGAAATAACCATCCTCGTACCCTTCCACCTTCTTCCCGCGTCCATCCACAACCACGCGCGCGCCGGCCTGCTCGCCCTTGGCGATCAGCCCTTCAATCCGCGCCTTGCTCTCGGCAGAGATCACCGGGCCCATGTCCACATCCGGGAGTGCGCCGTAACCGGTTTTGCGGCTCTTGGCCGCGGCTGCAATCTGGTCCGTGAATGTGGAGCGCGCGCTGCCCACGGTGACCGCCACAGATGCCGCAAGACACCGCTGCCCCGCGCAGCCAAACGCGGAATCGGCGAGAATCCGCGTCGTCATCTCCATGTCCGCATCCGGCATTACCACCACGGGATTCTTCGCGCCACCCTGGCACTGCGCGCGTTTCCCATTTGCTGCCGCCCGGCTGTAAATGTACTTAGCGGTCGGCGTCGATCCCACAAAACTCACGGCCTTGATGCCCGGATGGTCGAGAATCGCGTTCACCGCGTCGCGTCCGCCGTTCACCAACTGCATCACGCCCGGCGGGAACCCCGCCGCCTGAATCAGCTCGAACAGCTTCTGCGACGTAATCGGCACGCGCTCCGACGGCTTGAGCAAAAAGCAGTTCCCCGCCGCCACCGCGTACGGGAAAAACCAGAATGCGATCATCCCCGGAAAATTGAACGGCACAATCGCTGCCACCACACCCAGCGGTTGCCGGATCATGTGCTCGTCGATACCGCGCGCAATGTCCTCGCAATTCGTCCCCTGAATCAGCACCGGCATCGCGCACGCCGTCTCCACATTTTCCACGGCGCGCAGAATCTCAGCCCGGCTCTCGACCAGCGTCTTGCCGCACTCGTTGGTGATCGAGAGCGCCAGTTCTTCGCGATGCTGCTCCAGCAGCGTCTTTAGCCTGAACAGCGGCTGAATGCGATCCACCACCGGCGTCCGCCGCCACTCGATAAACGCCCGCTCCGCCACTTCCACAGCCGCATTCACGTCCGTTGCCGGCGAAAGCGGCACCTCCGCCAGCACCGTCGCCGATGCGGGATTCAGCACCTTCAGCGCGTCGTTTGCACTCGACGCGCGCCAGCCTCCGTCAATAAAATTCTGCAACCTCTCCATCCTGCTTTTCACCTCAGAGGAAGTAACGTTCGCGCTTGCGCGCTTCTTCATAGCGTGCCCGGGCTTCGCGCACGCTTTCGAGTTCTGAAACCTCGGCCACCGCAACATCCCACCAGGATTCGTATCCCGGCACGCCTGCTGAAGAATCCGTCTCCACCACGATCACCGTGGTGCGGTCCAGCGTCTTGGCCTGCTCGAGGGCCTGTTTCAATTCGTCGAGTGTACCAGCCTTCAGCGCATGTGCGCCCAGGCTGCGCGCGTTGGCCGCAAAGTCCACCGTCAGCACGTCGCCATCCAGTTGCTTGGTAGCTTCATTGCGCGCGCGATACCGCGTTCCAAATCCGCCTTGCCCAAGCGAGCGGCTCAAGCTGCCGATGCTCGCGAACCCGTGATTGTCTACCAGCACAATGATGATCTTGATCCCCTCCTGCACCGACGTCACGAGCTCCGAGGGCATCATCAAATAAGTACCGTCGCCCAGAAAGACGTAAACCTCGCGGCTGGGGTCGGCCAACTTCGCGCCCATGGCGCCGGGAATCTCGTAGCCCATGCAGGAGTAGCCGTATTCCATGTGATAGCCGTTGGGCGTGCGCGTGCGCCACAACTTGTGCAGGTCGCCGGGATGACTGCCTGCGGCCGACAGCAAAACATCGCGTTCGCCCGCCGCCTCCCACATCGCGCCAATTACTTCGCTCTGCGCGGGCTTTCCGGCATTCTTCAGATGGAAGAGCCGGTCCACTTCCACGTCCCACTCGGCCCGCAGATTCACAATCTCCGCCGCATACTTCGCGCTCACCGCGTGACCAGCGAGCGCAGCGTCCAGTTGCTCCAGAGCCACGCGCGCATCCGCAACCACGGGAATCGCGCCCACCTTGTACGCATCGAACTCCGCGGTGTTGATGTTCACAAATTTCACTGCCGGATTCTGAAAAGCCGTCATCGAAGCCGAAGTGAAATCGGAATAGCGCGTGCCGATGCCGATGACGAGATCGGCCGAATTCGCCAACCGGTTCGCGGCCAGTGTGCCCGTGGCTCCGATCGCGCCCACCTCCTGCGCATGATCCCAATTGAGCGATCCCTTGCCCGCCTGCGTCTCCGCCACAGGAATTCCGGTCTTCGTCACGAATTCGCTCAGCGCCACTGACGCCTCGCTCATCAGCACGCCGCCCCCAGCCACAATCAGCGGCCGTTCGGCGCCGCGGATCGCCGCCACCGCGCGCTCCAGCGAAACGCGATCCGGCTGCCCGCGCCGGATCAGCCACACGCGCTTTTGAAATAACTCTTCCGGATAGTCGTACGCTTCGGCCTGCACGTCCTGCGGCAGCGCCAGCGTCACCGCGCCGCAATCTGAAGGCGACGTCAGCACGCGCATCGCCTCAGGCAGCGCCGTAATCAGTTGTTCCGGTCTGTAGATGCGGTCCCAGTAGCGCGACACCGGCTTGAAGCAATCGTTCACACCCGTGTCCTGCGTCGTGGGCGACTCAATCTGCTGCAGCACCGGCGCAACGTTGCGCCGTGCAAAAATGTCGCCCGGCAGCAGCAGCACCGGCAGCCGGTTGATAGTCGCCAGCGCCGCGCCCGTAATCATATTCGTCGCGCCCGGCCCGATCGACGATGTGCATGCAAACGTCCGCAGCCGGTTGCTGGCCTTGGCAAAGCCCGCGGCCATGTGCACGCCCGACTGCTCATTGCGCACAAGAATGTACGGGAAATCGGGGTTCTGCTGCAACGCCTGTCCGATCCCTGCCACGTTGCCGTGCCCAAATATCCCCAGCATGCCCGCGAAGAATGCATGGTCGTGTCCATCCCGCTCCACATACTGCTGCTTCAGAAACTGAATCAGCGCCTGGGCCATCGTCATCCGCCGCGTCTTCATGCTTGCTCTCCCCTGACTCCCGCGACTACTTTTTCAATTCATTCACTTTTTTACGCGCCCACGATCCACGCTTTTCGAGTCCCTTAGTCCCTTAGTCCCTCAGTCCCTATCTTTTAACCATCGGCACCCGCGGATCCTTTTCTTTCCAGCCTCCGCGCACCCACGCGTAATTCGGATCGTCCGACGCGGCCAGCGAGCGCGCCGAACCCGCCAGCGCATTCAGATAGTACACGTTGTATCCGTGCGCCGCCGCCACCGGATGATAACCCTCCGGCACCAGCACCAGTTCGCCATCACGCACCGTCAGGGTTTCGTCAATGCGCCGGTCCGCGGTATACACCTTCTGCACTGCGAATCCCTCCGGCCGCTCGATCCGGTAGTAGTAAATCTCTTCGAGATCCACTTCGCCAGGCGGGTTGTGCACGTCGTGCTTATGCGGCGGAAAGCTCGACCAGTTTCCTGCCGGCGTAAACACCTCCACCACAATCAGCCGCTGCGCCAGAAATTCCGGCGGCAGCATGGAATTGATCTGCCGCGTCGCATTCCCGCCGCCGCGAATCTCAATGCCCACATGCCTTGGCGTCACCAGCCTCGCCGGATACTCCTCCTCCGCCTTCGCGTAGCAGAAAGCCAG